>JACZJV010000024.1 GCA_014860355.1 Burkholderiales bacterium
AGGCGCTTGACCGCATAGAGCGTGTTCTTCGCGTTGGTGACGGCCTGGCGCTTGGCCTAGGCGCCGCACAGGATCTCGCCGTCCTCCTGGTAGGCGACGATGGACGGCGTGGTGCGCGCACCCTCGGAATTCTCGATGATCTTGGTTTGCCCGCCTTCTATGATGGCGACGCAGGAATTGGTCGTTCCCAGGTCGATGCCGATGATCTTAGCCATGATTTGTTCCTCGATGAGTGAGATAAGCCTGACTGGAATGTGGGGTCAATTAGCTGCTCTTCAAGCGTCCTTCGGCTTGGAAACCGTTACCAGGGCCGGACGGATGACGCGCTCGTGCAGCAGGTAGCCTTTTTGCATCACGGCCACCACCTGATTGGGTTCGCCCGGGTGCTCCACCACGGTCATGGCCTGGTGCTTATGCGGGTCAAATCTCTCATTGACCGGATTGATTTCCTTGAGGCTGGCCTTGTCGAATACCGCATTGAGCTGCTTCAGCGTCAGTTCCACGCCGCTCTTGAGGCTCTCCAGCGTACTATTCTCAATCGCCAGTGCGGCCTCCAGGCTGTCGCGCACCGGCAGCAGCGCCTCGGCCAGGTTTTCCACCCCGTATTTGTGCGCGCTGGCGATGTCGGCCTGGGCGCGCTTGCGCAGGTTTTCGGTTTCGGCCTTGGCGCGCAGCCAGGATTCCAGATGCTCCTGGGCCTTTTGCTCAGCCAGGCGCAGCTGCTCCTCCAGGCTGGGCGCAGCTTCTTCCTTTGCGCCAGCATCGGCATCGCTACCCGGCGCGCCTGCCAGCTTGTCTGCAGCGGTTTGGGTATCGTCAGGTCCTTGATCTGCCATTACTTCCCTCCAGTCATCCAATAACCTTTGGGCAGATGGGGGCAAAACCAGGCATTTCAAGTGCGGCAGGCGGCAGGTGCGCGCCCGCGCCGGACCGCCGCCCTTGCGGGCAAGCGCTTGGAGGCCATTTCAGAACTACCGAAATCGCCTCTGACGCATCGGAGCATGAGGGGAGAGATTCCCTCATATCGAAACGAGCCCTAGCCGCAGAGCTTAGGCCGGCGCCCCCAGGGTCAGGGCGCGCGCGCGCGATCGCCCGAGCTCGTCCGCGTCCGCGACGGGCGCACCCCAGTCGCGGGCATGTTCTAGGGCGATTTGCGCCAGCGCACGGATCCAGGCATCGCTTTCGTTGAGGCAAGGGATGGCGTGGAATTCCTTGCCGCCTGCCTGGATGAACTCGGCCCTTCCTTCCATGCCGATTTCTTCCAGCGTTTCCAGGCAGTCGGCGACGAAGCCCGGGCAGATCACGTCGACGCGGCGCAAGCCCTGCTTGCCCCATTGCGCCAGCGTCGCCGCAGTATAGGGCTGGAGCCACTCGGCGCGGCCGAAGCGCGACTGGAAGCTCAGCTGGTATTGCTCCGGCGCCAGCTTCAGCGCTTCGGCCAGCAGGCGCGCGGTCTTCTGGCACTCGCAATGGTACGGGTCGCCGCGCTCCAGGGTATAGCGCGGCAGTCCGTGAAAGCTCATCAGCAGCCGGTCCGGCTTGCCGTGCTGCGCCCAGTACCTGCGCGCCCCCTCGGCCAGCGCCGCGATGTAGGCGGTGTGATCGTGGAAGTGCTTGACCATGCGCAATTCCGGAATATTGCGCGTGCGCCGGAGGTAATCGGACACCGCGTCGAGCGCGGTCGCCGTAGTGCTGGCGGCGTACTGGGGATATAGGGGCAGGAGCAGAATGCGCTCGCAGTGCTGTTGTTTCAATCGGGCGAGCGCCGAGGCTATCGAGGGCTTGCCGTAGCGCATGGCGTAGTCCACGACCAGCATGGGGTGGCCCTGGGCGCCCAAATAGCCGCGCAGCAGCCTGGCCTGGCGTTCGGTATGCACTCTGAGGGGCGATCCGTCCTGATCCCAAATCTGCGCGTATTTGGCCGCCGATTTGGCCGGACGCACGTTGAGAATGACGCCATTGAGGATCAGCCACCACAGCAGGCGCGGAATCTCGACCACCCTGGGATCGGAGAGAAACTCCTTCAGGTAGCTGCGCACGGCGGCGCGCGTCGGCGCCTCCGGGGTTCCCAGGTTGACGAGCAGGATCGCGGTGCGCGCCGGCGTGCCGTGCGCATGGGCGGGTTCGGCCAGAAAGGGCATGGACTGTGACGGCAGGCCGGTCAGTTGCTGGAGAGCGCGCTGGAGAGCAGCTTCGCCGTAATATCGACGATGGGAATCACTCGTTCGTAGGCCATCCGCGTCGGGCCGATCACGCCTACGGTGCCGACCACCCGACCGTCCACGGTATAGGGGGCGGTGACTACGCTGCACTCGTCGAGCACCGATGCGCCGGATTCCCCGCCGATGAAAATCTGCACCCCCTCCGCGCGTGAGCTCATGTCGAGGATTTGTACGAACAAGGTCTTCTTGTCAAACAGGTCGAACAGTTCGCGCAGCCGCGACATATTGGAGGCAAGATCGGCTGAATCGAGCAGGTTCTTCTCGCCCGAAATGACGTAATTCTCGGTGTCGTCGTTCAGCGCCTGGTTTCCAGCCTCCAGTGCCGCAGTCATGAGCGAGGTCATGTCGTGGTGCAGTTGCCTCAATTCGTCCTGCACCCGCCGCCGGATTGCGTCGAAGGTGAACCCGGCATAGTTCTGATTGAGAAAATTCGCCGCCATCGTGAGCTGTGCAGGCGTATAGGTTCTGTCCGTAAACAGGATGCGGTTCTGCACGTCCCCGTCCGGAGTGACAATGATCAGCAGAATGCGTTTTTCCGACAGCGCGAGAAATTCGATGTGGCGGAAGGCGGCGCTCTTGCGCCTGGGTGAGGCCACGACGCCGGCGAAATGGGACAACTGGGACAGCAGGTGCGAAGCGGAACTGATCAGGCGCTGCGGATTGTCGGGATTCAGGTTGCCTTCGATCTCCCTCAGTTCAACCTGTTCCAGCGGCTTGATGGTGAGCAGAGTGTCGACAAAAATGCGATAGCCGCGCGGCGTGGGAACGCGTCCGGCCGAGGTATGGGGGCTGGAGATAAATCCCATTTCCTCCAGATCCGACATGATGTTGCGGATCGTCGCGGGAGACAGGTCCAGCCCGGAATAGCGCGACAGCGCACGCGAGCCGACCGGCTGGCCTTCGGCAATATAGCGCTCTACCAGGGTCTTGAGCAGGATTTGGGCGCGTCGGTCAAGCATGTCCGTATTCTAACCAATTTTTGCGCGTCTCCATCAACACGAAGTGGGGGCGATGTGGTCTAATTTCAACGTGATGCAACCCGCGTTCAAAACAGTCGCGTTGATCGGCCGCTATAACACTGCCGAAATCGCCGAGTCATTGCTCGGTTTGGCCGAGTTGCTGCAGCAGCGCGGCTGCGCCGTGCTGATAGAGAAGGAAACCGCTGACAATATCGGCATGAACGGTTTCACCACCGCGGACTACGCGCTCATCGGCGAGCAGGCCGATCTTGCCGTGGTGCTCGGCGGCGACGGCAGCGTGCTTTCCGCCGCGCGCAATCTGGCCGTCTTTGGCGTGCCCCTGATCGGCGTCAACCAGGGACGCCTGGGGTTCATGACCGACATCGCGTTCTCTAAGATGCGGGAAACGATCCTGCTGCTGCTCTCCGGCCAGTACACCATAGGCGAGCGCACCATGCTTGAGGCGCGCGTGCTGCGCGGAGAAAACGAGATATTCAGCACCCAGGCGCTCAACGATATCGTGGTCAACAAGGGCGCGACCGGCCGCATGATCGAATTTCTGGTGCACATCGACGGCCAGTTCGTCTACGATCTGCGCGCCGACGGCATCATCCTCGCCACCCCCACCGGCTCGACGGCATACGCGCTTTCGTCCAACGGGCCGATCCTGCAGCCCAATGTGCCCGGTATCGCCCTGGTCCCGGTATGCCCGCATACGCTGTCCAACCGGCCGATCACGGTGAGCGACCGCAATGTGATCGAGATTACCATCAAGCAGCGCTCGACCGGCGCAAGTCTGCATTTCGACGGCCAGCCGCATTCGGAGCTGGCGGCCGACGACAGGGTCGTCGTGCGCCGCGCGGCGCATTCCATCCTCTTTGTGCATCCGCCCGGCTACAGCTACTACGCCATGCTGCGCGAGAAGCTGCACTGGAGCGAAATGTAGGCATGCTGCGGACGCTGAGTATCCGCGATTTCGTCATCGTCGATTCGCTCGAACTGGATTTCCACACCGGCTTCACCGTGCTTACCGGCGAAACCGGCGCCGGCAAGTCCATCCTGATCGACGCGCTGGCGCTGACACTGGGAGAGCGCGGCGACGGGGCCGTGGTGCGCTCCGGTTGCGAGCGCGCCGACATCAGCGCCGAATTCGACATTCAGACGCTGCCAGGGGTTGCACTGTGGCTGCGCACAGCCGAACTCGAAGGCGACCCGGGTTCCATTCTGCTGCGGCGGGTAGTCGACAAGAGCGGGCGCTCGCGCGCCTTCATCAACGGCCGGCCGGCGACGCTCAGCCAGTTGCGTGACGCGGGCGAATGGCTGGTGGATATCCATGGGCAGCACGCGCACCAATCCCTGCTCAAAGCCGAGGCGCAGCGTACGCTGCTCGATGCGCACGCCGGCCTCGCGCCGCTCGCCGCCGAAGTCGCGGCGGCATACCGGTACTGGCAGAAGCTGGCGCAGGCGCGCGCCGAATACGAAACGCACGCGGCGCAGCGCAACGCCGAGCGCGAGCAGTTGCAGTGGCAGGCGCAGGAACTGGCGCAACTCGCGTTGCAGCCGGCCGAATGGGAAGAGGTGCAGGCCGAGCACAGCCGCCTCGCGCATGCGGCGGGCCTGATCGAGGGCGTGCAGGCCGTGCTGGACGTTTTGTCCGATGCCGACGCCTCCTGCCTGCCGCTGCTCTCGGGCACGGGCGCGCGACTCGAGGGCCTGCTGGGCTACGATGCGCGCCTGCGAGAGGCGCTGGAACTGATCCGTTCGGGGGAGGCGCAGGTGCAGGAGGCGGTATATGGCCTGCGTCACTACGCCGACCGGTTGGAGCTGGATCCGCAGCGGCTGGCGGCAGTAGAGGCGCGCATGGAGGCGATTCACGGAAGCGCACGCAGGTTTCGCATCGCGCCGCAGGATCTGCCGCAACACCTGCAGCAACTGCAGGCGCGTCTGGCCGAGCTCGAAATCGCCTCTGATCTGGAGGCTTTGATCAAGCAGGAGCAGCAGGCGCGCACGGCTTATTTCGATCTGGCGGCCAAGCTCGGCGCGGGCAGGAAGAAGGCCGGGGCGAAGCTCGGCAAGGAGATTACCCAGGCGATGCAGGCGCTCGCCATGGCCGGAGGCAGATTCGAAGTGCGATTCAACCCGTACCCGCCGGAAGGCAGCGCGCACGGTGCGGAGCAGGTCGAGTTCCTGGTCGCGGCCAATCCCGGCGTGGAGGTGCGCTCGCTGGCCAAGGTGGCCTCGGGCGGCGAACTGTCGCGCATCAGCCTCGCCATCCAGGTGATTACGGGTAAGGCTGCGCTGGTGCCGACCTTGATTTTTGACGAGGTGGATGCCGGCATCGGTGGCGGCGTGGCCGAGATCGTCGGCCGGCAGCTGAAGATCTTGGGTCGCGAGCGTCAGGTGCTGTGCGTGACACACCTGCCCCAGGTGGCAGCGCAGGCGGACCAGCAATGGTCCGTGAGCAAGTCCGGCAGCGAACGCAAAGTCGCAACCATGGTCTCGGTTCTGGACAAGAAGGGACGCATCGAAGAGGTGGCGCGCATGCTCGGGGGAACCGAGATTACCGCCACCACTCGCAAACATGCTGCGGAAATGCTGAGTCTGCGTTAAGCTTGCCAATAGCAGGCAAATTCCAATACTGGGGGGGTTATGCGAGAGTTCAATTCGTTCGGAACTACGTCCGGTTCGGCGCGGATAATTTCGATGGTGGTGCTGGTGGTGATACTCGTGTGCGCCTATGTCGCGTTGGATTTCTATACCGGCGGACAGCAAAGCGCGAGCATGGTGGAGGGGCGCGGCGGCGCCATCATCGGTGCGCTGTCACGCCACAGGCGCGAAACCGGCAGCTTGCCTGATGCGCTCGAAAAGCTCGTGCCCAAATACCTTGCTGCGGTGGCGAAGTGTCCCAACGGCCAGCCCTACGGGTACAAGCCGGCGGGGGCGGAATATACGCTCACCTGCCAGGATGTGTTGTTCAAATCCAAGCCTTATCAGTACGATTCGAAATCACGGGTTTGGGCGGGATAGCCGGTCCGTGCCCCCCGGGCGCGCGCAGTTTGTGCGGCCCGCTTCCTTGGGATAGAATGCGGCTGCATTTAGTTAGGCGCGTAGCTCAGCTGGTTAGAGCATCACCTTGACATGGTGGGGGTCGTTGGTTCGAGTCCAATCGCGCCTACCAAAAAATTTTTTGGTAGGTCACCCGGCGGTGGGTCCGTAGAGGCCCAGAAGAAATTGTGCGCGCGCGAGGCTGCGGCGTGCTCACTTGATCTGGCGCAAAATCGATATTCCGCCCTGTGGCAACGTACGGCATCGTTCATCTGACTTGAGGAGAATTGCATGGATCTGAAAAGCAAGTTTGTAGTCGCGGCCGTTGTCGCCGCGCTGTCGGTTGGCACAGTGAACGCGGCACCGCTGGTGATCAAGTTCAGCCACGTCGTGGCCGAGGCCACGCCCAAGGGGCAGGCCGCGCTCAAGTTCAAGGAGCTGGCGGAAAAGGCGCTGCCCGGCAAGGTGCAAGTGCAGGTATTCCCCAGTTCGCAGCTGTTCGGTGATGCCAAGGAAATGGAGGCAGTGCTGCTCGGCGATGTGCAGTTCATCGCGCCGTCACTGTCTAAATTCGACAGGTACACAAAGAAAGTGCAGCTGTTCGACCTGCCGTTCCTGTTCGATGATATCGCGGCCGTCGACAAATTCCAGCACAGCGCTGATGGCAAGGCACTGCTCAATTCGATGACCAGCAAGGGCATCAAGGGCCTGGGCTATTGGCACAACGGCATGAAGCAGCTCTCCACCGACAAGGACAAGCTCAAGCGTCCCGAAGACGTCAAGGGGCTCAAGTTCCGCATCCAGGCCTCGGACGTGCTCGAAGCGCAGTTCCGTGCCGTCGGCGCCAACCCGCAGAAAATGGCCTTCAGCGAGGTGTATCAGGCGCTGCAGACCGGCGTGGTCGATGGCCAGGAGAATACCTGGTCGAATATCTACTCGCAGAAGTTCTACGAAGTGCAGAAGACCATCGCCCAGACCAATCATGGCGTAATCGACTACATGGTGATCACCAACGCCAAGTGGTGGGACGGGCTGCCGGCCGATATACGCAAAGGCCTGGAGCAGGCGATGGAAGAGGCGACCGCCTACGGAAATGGCGTCGCCAACGAATTCAACGAGCGCGACCGCAAGCGCATCGCCGAAGCCGGCAAGGCCAAAATACAGGAACTGTCGAAGGACGACGTCGCTGCATGGCGCAAAGCCATGGAGCCGGTGTGGAAGAAATTCGAGGGCGAGATCGGCAAAGATTTGATCCAGGCAGCGCTAAAAGCCAACAAATAGGTGCGGCGCTAGTACCGCCGATGGCGTAGGAGGAGACGTCATGAGTTTCGGCAGGGTGGTCGACCGGACGGAGGAGGGGCTTATCGCCTTCCTCCTCACGGTCATGACGCTGATCAGCTTCACGCAGGTCGTGGCGCGCTATGTGTTCAACTTCAGCTTCGTCTGGGCGCTGGAGCTGGTAACTTACCTTTTCGCCTTTCTGATTTTTCTTGGCATGTCTTATGGCGTGCGCGTCGGCGGACACATCGGCGTCGACGCACTGGTCAAGAGCTTGCCGCCGGCAAGGGCCCGAGTGGTCGGCATGGTAGCCACACTGCTGTGCATGCTCTACGCGGGGATTGTGTTCTACGGTGGCTGGATCTACGTCGCCAAGATGTATCAGATCGGCATCATGGCGCAGGATATCCCGATCCCGCAGTGGGTTCCGCGGCTGGTCCTTCCGTTTGGTTTCGGTTTCTTGTTCTTCCGTTTTGGGCAGGTATTCTATCAACTGCTGACGGGCAAGGAAGCCCACCTGCTGGGCGACGAGGTGGAGGAGGCGCTCAAGCTTCGCAGCGACGGTGATGATGAGCGGGCTCAGGAGGTGCGCAAATGACCACCGCGGCGCTGTTTGCAATGCTGTTCTTCTTCATGCTGCTGGGCATGCCCGTGGCGGTCGCGCTGGGCCTGTCGTCACTATTGACCATCCTTGCGTTCGGCCATGATTCACTCGCCTCCCTGTCGCTGAAACTGTTCGAGACTTCGGAACATTTCACTCTGCTGGCAATTCCGTATTTCATCCTGTCCGGCGCGTTCATGACCACCGGCGGCGTGGCCAAACGCATGATCCGTTTCGCCATTGCCTGCGTCGGGCACCTGCGCGGAGGCCTGGCGATTGCGTCGGTTCTGGCGTGCATGCTGTTCGCCGCGGTGTCAGGTTCCTCGCCAGCGACCGTGGTCGCGGTCGGTTCGATTGTGATCGCAGGTATGGTACGCGCGGGCTACCCGATGCACTTTGCCGCAGGCGTGGTGTGCAATGCCGGCACCCTGGGAATCCTGATACCGCCGTCGATCGTGATGGTCGTGTACGGCGCGGCCACTGAAACCTCGGTGGGCAAGCTATTCATGGCCGGTGTGATTCCCGGGATCGTGCTTGGTCTGATGTTGATGATCGCGATTTGGGTGCTCGCGCGGATCAAGAACCTGCCGCGCCAGCCGCGCGCCTCGCTGACAGAAATGTTGACAGCGGCGCGCGACTCGATCTGGGGTCTGCTGCTGCTGGTCATTATTCTTGGCGGCATTTACGGCGGCATCTTCACCCCGACCGAGGCTGCTGCGGTTGCCGCGGTATATGCATTCTTCATTGCCGTATTCGTCTACAAGGATATCGGTTTCAGCAAGGTGCCCAGTGTGCTGGTGGATGCGTCCAAGGTAACGGTAATGCTGATGTTCATAATCGCCAACGCACTGCTGTTCGCGCACGTGCTCACCACCGAACGCATTCCGCAGGTGATCGCCGAGCAGATCGTCGCCTGGGGCATGCCTTCGTGGGGTTTCCTCATCGTCGTGAACCTCCTTTTGCTCGCCGCGGGGGCGTTCATGGAGCCGACTGGAATCATCCTGATCCTGGCCCCAATTCTGTTTCCGATCGCCACGCAACTCGGTATCGACCCGGTGCATCTGGGGATCATCATGGTGGTGAATCTGGAGATTGGCATGGTGACACCGCCGATAGGCCTCAATCTCTTCGTCACGGCAGGAATTACCCGAATGTCGATCGGCGAGGTCGTGCGCGCTGCCGTGCCGTGGTTGTCGGTGCTGCTGGTGTTCCTCGTAATCGTGACCTACGTGCCGATCATCTCGCTTTGGCTGCCGACGCTGCTGTTTTAAGCGAACGCGCTGTGGCGTGCCTGCGCCGCAGCGCGGTCAGCCCCATGTATCTGCCAATTCTCCACGACGCTGCGCCGGTGTTTCCGCCCGCTGCCCATAGGCAATGACGCAGTCTGCGCGGCGCCTCGCTGCCTAGCGCTGATCGCTGGTGTACGTGGTCAAGGCCTTCATGTAGTTGCTGCGCTCGAAAGCGGCCGGGTCCGGGCAGGACAATTGACTGAGCGAACCCTTCATCTGCTCGACCGAATCATATTCACGCTCGGTGATCCATTTTTCCACGCCGCTCACCAGGGTGGCGACGTGGTTGGGACCCTTGCGCAACAGGCTGCTCGCTACCATGACGCAGTCGGCGCCCGCCAAAAGCAACTTTAGAACGTCCTCGGCGGAATGCGCCCCGCCGGTCGCCGCCAGGCTCGCCCGTACCCGTCCTCGCAGGATGGCGATCCAGCGCAGCGCCAGACGCAATTCGTCGGACGTGGACAGCACCAGATTCGGCGCCACCTCGAGTTCGTCGAGCAGGATGTCGGGCTGGACGAAGCGGTTGAACAGCACCAGGCCTGACGCACCGGCGGCCGCCAGCCGCGCTGCCATATTGGCCATGGCGCTGAAGTAGGGGGACACTTTCACCGCCACCGGGATCGAGACCATGCCGCTTACCGAGCTCACCAGGTCGACGTAGCGCTGCTCGATCTCGGTGCCGCTGTCTTCGAGGCCGGTGGCGAGGAAATAGATGTTGAGTTCGATCGCGTCGGCGCCGGCCTGCTCGAACTGCCTCGCCATTTGCGTCCAGCCGCCCGCCGTATAGCCGTTCAGGCTGGGTATCACCGGCACTGCCAGCGCCGCCTTCGCTTCACTGATGAGCTTGAGATAGGTGTCGGGACCGGTGTTGTAGTTCTGCATCTCGGGAAAGAAGCCGCGCGCCTCCGGCGACAGCTCCATTCCCGAGAGCATCAAGTTGTGCGTGGCCATCTCCTCGTGTTCGATCTGCTCCTCGAACAGAGACGGCAGCACCACTGCCGCGACACCCGCATCCTCCAGCCGCTTGAGACTGTCGATCGAATTGGTCAAAGGCGAGGCCGAGGCCACGACAGGGTTCTTGAGCTCCAGGCCCAGATACCGGCTGCGCAGATCGGCGCTCATGATTGTTCCTCCTGGGGACTCGGTGCGGTCGTCGAAGGCGCCGCGCCCTCTCCGGCCGCTTCGGGTTTGCCGTCTTCGGTGACGGTACGCTGCACGCCGGCTACCTGTTCGTAAAGGTTCCAGCGCGCGTCGGCGTCCGATTGCGCTTCTTTCAGCAGCTGCCTTGCGCGTGCGGGGTCGGCCTGGGCGAGCATGGCATAGCGGCCCTCTTTCATGGTGAAGCGCTCGACCGGCATCGTCGGCTTGCGCGAATCGAGCTTCAGCGGCTGGCTCGCACCGCCCATCCCCAGTCGCGGGTCATAGTGGTACAGCGTCAGATATCCGCTCTTGACGGCATCGCGCTGATGGCTCATGCCGGTAGCCATGTCGATGCCGTGCGCAATGCAATGGCTGTAGGCGATGATCAGCGATGTGCCCGGCCAGGATGCCGCTTCCTGGAAGGTGCGCGCCGTTTGCACCGGGTTGGCCCCCATGGCCACCTGGGCGACGTACACATTGCCATAGGCCATGGCGATCATCCCTAGATCCTTCTTGCCGGAAGACTTTCCGGCAGCAGCGAATTTGGCCACTGCGCCGCGCTGCGTGGATTTCGACGCCTGTCCGCCGGTATTGCTGTACACCTCGGTGTCGAGCACCAGGATGTTGACGTTGCGCCCGGAGGAAAGCACGTGGTCCAGGCCGCCGTAGCCGATGTCGTAGGCCCAGCCGTCGCCGCCGACGATCCACACGCTGCGCGTGACCAGGCAGTCGGCCACCGCCAGCAGTTGCAGCGCCTGCGCCGACTTGATCCGAGGCAGAATGCCGCGGAGCTGCTTCACGCGCTCGCGCTGCTCGCGAATCTGCTGGTCGGAGTCCTGCGGCGCTTCGAGCAGCGCGGTGGTCAAGTCCCCGCCGATCTGCGCGTGCAGCGCGCGCACCAGTGCCTGCGCCAGATCGCGTTGCGAATCCAGCGCCAGGCGCATGCCCAGCCCGAATTCGGCGTTGTCCTCGAACAGGCTGTTCGCCCAGGCCGGGCCCTGGCCGTCGCGGTTCTGCGCCCACGGCGTCGAGGGCAGGTTGCCGCCGTAGATCGACGAGCAGCCGGTGGCGTTGGCCACCAGCAGGTGATCGCCGTAGAGCTGCGACAAGAGCTTCAGATACGGCGTTTCGCCGCATCCGGCGCAGGCGCCCGAGTATTCAAAGAGCGGCGTGCGCAGCTGCGAGCCCTTGAGCGTATCGATCGTTCCCCAGGGCGGTCGCGTCTCCGGCAGGCTGAGGAAGAATTCATAGCTGCTGCGCTCCTGCGCAAGATGATCGAGCTTGGGCTCCATGTTGATCGCTTTGTGTTTTACCTCCTGCTTGCTGCGCGTCGGGCAGATGTCGACGCAGATGCCGCAGCCGGTGCAGTCGTCCGGGGCGACCTGCAGGGTGTAGGCCCAGCCGGCCATCCCGTCGCCCTCCTTGCTCCTCCAGGGCACGCTCTTGAAGCCGGCGGGCGCCCGCTTCAATTCGTCGGGGGAATACGTGTTCATGCGGATAGCCGCATGCGGGCACATGAGCGGACACAGTGCGCACTGAGTGCAGATGGACGCGTCCCAGATCGGAATCTCGTGCGCAATACTGTGCTTCTCCCACTGCGAGGTCGCTGTGGGAAAGGTGCCGTCGACAGGCAGTGCCGACACCGGCAGCAGATCGCCCTTGCCGCCAAGCATCATCGCGGTGACGCGATGCACGAAATCCGGGGCTGCGCTAGGCACCACCGGGCGCCGGCGCAGCGCCGACCCGGCCTTCGCGGGTATTCGCACCTCACGCAGTGCGGCGAGCGACTGGTCCACCGCGGCGAAATTGCGATTGAGCACGGACTCGCCGCGCTTGCCATAGGTCTTGCGGATCGAGCTCTTGATCTTTTCGATCGCATCGTCGCGAGGAAGAATGCCGGATATGGCGAAAAAGCAGGCCTGCGTGACGGTGTTGATGCGGCCCGCGAGGCCAGCTTCCTTCGCCACCGCGAGGGCGTCCACCACGTACATCTTGAGCTTCTTTTCGAGTATCTGCTCCTGCGCCTCGCGCGGGAGTTTGTCCCATACATCCTCCGGTCCGTAGGGGCTGTTCAGCAGGAAGGTCGCTCCGGTGCGCGCGAGCTCGAGAACATCGAGTTTCGCCATGAACTCGAACTGGTGGCAGGCGATGAAATCGGCGTGGCGGATCAGGTAGGTGGATGCTATCGGCTTCGGCCCGAAGCGCAGATGCGAGATGGTGACCGCGCCGGATTTCTTGCTGTCGTAGACGAAATAGCCCTGCGCGTGCAGCGGCGTGTTCTCGCCGATGATTTTCACCGAGTTCTTGGTTGCGCCTACGGTGCCGTCCGCGCCCAGACCATAGAACACTGCGCGCGTCACGCCTTCGGTTTCGGTGTCGAAATCTTCGTCCACAGCCAGCGACAGCCGGGTCACGTCGTCGACGATGCCGACGGTGAAATGACGCTTGGGCTGCTGTTGCGAAAGTTCATCCAGGGCCGCCTTGGCCATGGCCGGCGTGTATTCCTTGGATGAAAGGCCATAGCGGCCGCCTGTCACCCGCGGCGTCGCGAGTTCCGCTGGCCAGGCTTCGACCAGTGCAGTGACGATGTCCTGGTACATGGGCTCGCCGATCGCGCCCGGTTCCTTGGTGCGATCGAGCACGGCGATGGAGCGCACGCTCTTCGGCAGGGCTGCGATGAAGGCCTGCGTATCGAAGGGCCGGTAGAGCCGCACCGTCAACAGGCCCACCTTCTCGCCGCGCGCGACCAGGGCTTGAACCGCTTCGCCCGAGGCGCCGACGCCCGAACCCATCTGCACCAGCACGCGTTCGGCATCGGCCGCGCCCTGGTAGTCGAACAGCCTGTATTGGCGTTTGGTGGTTCTGGCGAACCGGTCCATGCTTTCCTGCACGATACCGGGTACGGCCATATAGAAGGAATTGCAGGCTTCGCGCGCCTGGAAAAACACGTCCGGATTCTGCGCCGAGCCGCGCAGCACGGGCTTGTCCGGATTGAGCGCGCGCGCGCGATGCGCCGTGACCAACTCGTCGTCGATCAGTCCGCGCACCTCCTCCTCGAGCAGCAGATCCAGCCGGTTTACTTCGTGGCTGGTGCGAAAACCGTCGAAAAAATGCATGAACGGCACGCGCGAACGCAGCGTCGCCATCTGCGCGATCATGGCCATGTCCTGCGCTTCCTGCACGCTGGCAGAGGCAAGCATGCCCCAGCCGGTCATGCGTGCGGCCATGACGTCGCTGTGGTCGCCGAAGATGGACAGCGCGTGCGTGGCCACCGTGCGCGCCGCGATATGAAATACCGCGGGCGTGAGTTCGCCGGCGATCTTGAACATATTCGGTATCATCAGCAGCAGGCCCTGCGACGCGGTGAAGGTGGTGGTGAGCGCGCCGGCCTGCAGCGAGCCGTGCACGGCGCCCGCGGCGCCGGCTTCGCTCTGCATCTCGATCACCTCGGGCACTGCACCCCAGATGTTTTTCTGTCGGGCTGCCGACCATGCGTCGGCGAACTCGCCCATGCCCGATGACGGGGTGATGGGGTAAATCGCGATCACCTCGTTGGTGAGGTGGGCGATGCGTGCAGCGGCCTCATTGCCTTCAAGAACTGCCAGGCGGTTGCTCATGGTTTCCTTTCAGTCATATTCCCGACCTCTTTGCCCCGATCCGGCTACAAAATGCCGGACTTGCCGGACTTCCAGCGCTGGTATTCCGTGGTAAGCAGCGCCACATGCTCGCGCTCCTCCGCGGCGAGTTCCTTGTACAGATCGCTTTCTACCGAGCCCGCGGGCGCCCGGGCGCCCTGCTCACTGAAGAACTTTACCGCGCGCTCCTCGAATGCAATGGCGATGCGAAACAGATTGGCCGGATCCTCCGGCTTGCGCTCGACCCCGGCGAAAATCGCCGCGCGATCGATCTGGAAATCCTCCGCCGGCTTGGGCAGATCGGCGTGGTAGCGTTTTGACAGTGTCTCCATGTGCTCCTGTTCCATTTGCGCGAAGCGGCCGAACAGATCGCGCAGCGCGGGGTCCTTGGAGTCATTCGCCGCGCGCTTGTAGAAGGCATGGCCGCCGAGTTCGATCTCGAATGCCGCGCGGATCGCATCCAGCCCTTTGGTATCGTCGATCGCACCGCGCTCCAGCAGTTCCAGCCTGCCTTTGCAGTGCGGACACATGCCGTAGGGAAATGCGAAGCCCTCGCTTACCTTGCCGCAGGAACTGCACTTCCAGCTGAGTTCGAGGTTGGCGCAGCAGATATAGGCTTCCTCGCCCTCGATCGGACGGTGGCACTTCGGACAAGAGATCATGATTGGCTCTCGCTCTGGCTGGTGGTTGGCGTCGCGCCGGCGGGTACGGCAGCGCCGATTGCGCCCGGCGGCGTGAACGCGTCGGCGTCCTCCTGGGTAACGGGCCATTTCTGCTTGCCGCCCTGCAGATACGCGCCTATGGACCTCGCGGCGCGGCGGCCGGCGCCCATGGCGAGAATCACGGTTGCGGCGCCGGTGACGATGTCGCCGCCGGCAAACACGCCGGGCAGGGTGGTGGCCTGCGTCACCGGGTCGGCGACGATGTAGCCCCATTTATTCAGGCCCAGACCGGGCGTCGATTGGGTGACGATGGGGTTGGCCTTGGTGCCGAGCGCATAGATCGCGGTATCGCACTCGAGCTCGACGAATTCGTCCAGGGGCACGGGCTTGCGCCGCCCCTTCTCGTCGGGTTCGCCCAGCATCATTTTCTGCACCTTCATGCCGCGTACGCCACCGTCGGCGTCGGTAAGGATTTCGACCGGGGTGTGCAGGAAGAAGAACTCTATGCCTTCCTCCTTGGCATGGCGGATCTCCTCGATGCGGGCCGGAGCCTCTGCCTCCGAACGGCGATAGACGCAACGCACTGTCGGCGCACCCAGGCGCTTGGCCACGCGCAAACAGTCCATCGCCGTGTTGCCGGCGCCGATGACGACTACGCTTTGGCCCAGGGTTATCGGCGTGTCGAGATAGGGAAACTTGTCTCCGCCCATCAGGTTGACGCGGGTGAGGAATTCGTTTGCCGAATAGACCTGGCCGGCGAACTCGCCGGGAATGCCGAGAAACGACGGGGCGCCTGCGCCGGCGCCGACGAACACCGCGTCGTAGCCCATGTCGCCCATGAGTTTGGGGATGGAAAAGGTCTTGCCGATCACCTTGTTGACTTCGAATTTCACGCCCATGTTCTTCAGGGTATCGACCTCGCGGCTGATGATGTCGCGCGGCAGGCGAAAGGGCGGTATCCCGTACTGGAGCACGCCGCCGATCACGTGCAGCGCCTCGAATACGGTGACGTCGCAGCCGTAGCGGGCGAGGTCCGCAGCGACCGCGAGCCCGGAAGGACCGGAGCCGACGATGGCGACCTTGCCCAGCGTGCGCTCGAAGCGCGCTGCTACGGTCTTCGGCGCACGTGCATTGTCGCCGATGAAGCGCTCGAGCCGGCCGATTGCCACCGGCTCCATCTTGATCTTCTTGTTCTTGCTCACAACACACTGCGCTTCGCACTGCGATTCCTGCGGGCAGACGCGGCCGCATACCGACGGGAACAGATTGGATTCGTTGATTACGCCCAGGGCACCGTCGATGTCGCGTACCAGCAGGTGGCGGATGAAGCGCGGGATGTCGATCGACACCGGGCAGCCGGCGATGCAGTCGGGTTTGGTGCACTGGATGCAGCGCTCGGCTTCCTCCAGCGCATCGTGCATGCTGTAGCCCAGATTCACTTCCTTGAAATTGCGCGAGCGCTCCAGCGCATCGCGTTCGGGCATCTTCACTGCGTGCGGCGCGAGGTCCTTGAACTTCTTGTAGTTGCGCTTGTTCTGCTCGAACAGCACCTTTTCCACGTTGCAGATATGGGCGTAATCCTCGCTCGCCTTCGATTCTTCGCCCTTGAAGCGCCGTTGCCGCAGCACCAGTTCCTTGAAGTCGACCTGGTGACCGTCGAAATCCGGTCCGTCGACGCAGGCAAACTTGACTTCGCCGCCGACGCTGACGCGGCAGGAGCCGCACATGCCGGTGCCGTCGACCATGATGGCGTTGAGCGACACCATCGTCTTGACGCCGTAGGGCCGCGTCGTCTCGACGCAGGCGCTCATCATCGGCAGCGGTCCGATGGCGATGACCAGATCCGGTCTGTCGCGCTCGAGCACCTCCTTCAGCGCCGAGGTGACGAAACCCGGCGTGCCATAGCTGCCGTCGTCGGTGCAGACTATGAGGTTGTCGCAGTACGCGCTGAAGCGCTCTTCCCAGAACACCAGGCCCTGGTTGCGAAATCCGATGATGCCCGTGGTGCGGTTGCCGGCGTTCTTGAATGCGCGCAGCTGCGGATACACCGGCGCCACACCGAGCCCGCCGCCCACCAGCACGACATGCCCGACCTTGCTCACGTGCTGCGGGAGCCCCAGCGGTCCGACGAAATCGGCGAAGCTGTCGCCCTCCTTGTATTGATCGCGCATTTCCAGAGTGGTCTTGCCGAGGGACTGGATCACCATGGTGATGGTGCCCTTGTCGCGGTCGAAATCGGCGACGGTCAGCGGAATGCGCTCGCTGCCTTCATGCAGGCGCACCATGACGAAATGTCCGGGCTCCGCGGAGTTTGCTACATCGGGAACATCCACTTCCCAGAGGAAGGTCGTGTCAGAAAATACTTCGCGGCGGACGATCGTGTACATAGAATAGCCTCGTGGCCCCGTTCAAAGAGATGGTCGGGCGAAGGATAGTCGCCATGCGGTTGAAAAGCGTAGCCGTGCCAGTCAAACGCTGCGCTCCGCGGCAACTAAACTGCGGTCGTAACAGCCCGGTTTGCAGTTACCGCGATCCGACAGCGGCAACGCTGCGCCCTCCTGCGACAACACGCACAGCATAGTACGCGTGGCGCCCTATGCATTGACGTAGATCAAACCGGCGCCCGCGCCGCTCGCGCTGCGCGGATTCGCGCTCCGGCGCCGGCCGGAATCTAGTAGCGCGGGTCGAACATTTGCGAGCGCACGTCGGCCGCAACGTCGGCCGGCCTGGGCTTGCCCGCGAGTCCGTTCTCGTACGCGGTTTCGGCAACGGCCGCGGCAATGTGCGCCGAGACCTCGCGGATTCGCGGCAGCGCAGGGTAGAGGCTGCCTTGCGCGAGATCGGATTCGGTGACGAGCTGCGCGAGCGTTTGCGCCGCACCCATGAACATCGCATCCGTTATCCGGCGCGCGCGGCTGGCAATAGCGCCCAGGCCGACGCCTGGAAAGATGTAGGAATTGTTGCCCTGGCGCGGCACGTAGGTCTTGCCCTCGTACTTGACCGGGTCGAACGGACTGCCGCAGGCGAACAGCGCGCGCCCCTTGGTCCAGCGGTAGGCTTCCTCGGCGTTGCACTCCGCTTGCGAAGTGGGGTTGGAGAGCGCGAACACGATCGGCCGCTCGTTGATGCGCGCCATTTCCTCCAGCACAGCCTGGGTGAAGGTGCCTCCCACCGCGGCGACGCCGATGATGGCGGTCGGTTTGAGATTCTTGATGGCAGTGAGGAAATCGCCTACGGGCGCGTGTGAATGCGCGTAAGGCAGCTTGTGCACGGCCAGATCGGTGCGGCTTTTCACCACCAGGCCGCGCGAATCGACTGCCCAGCAGCGCTCGCGCGCGGCCGATTCGGGGAGTCCCTGCGCGACCATGGCCGATACCACGAGGTCGGCGATGCCGGTGGCAGCTTCGCCCGCGCCGAGGAACAGCAGCTTCTGTTCGGTGAACTTCGCGCCGGTTATGCGCAGCGCCGAATATATGCCCGCAAGAGCGACCGCAGCGGTTCCCTGAATATCGTCGTTGAAGGTGCAGACGCGGTCGCGGTATTTCTTGAGCAGGCGGAAGGCGTTGTGGTTGGCGAAATCCTCGAATTGAATTACCACGCCCGGGAACACCTCCGCTGCGGCGCTGATGAATTCTTCCAGCAATTCGTCGTAGAGCGCGCCGGTTACGCGGCGCTGGCGCAGCCCGACATAAAACGGATCCTCGAGCATTGCCCCGTTGTTGCAGCCGACATCGAGCGTGACCGGCAGGCACAGCTGCGGGTGCACGCCGGCGCAAGCGGTGTAGAGCGACAGCTTGCCTACGGGAATTCCCATGCCGTTGGCGCCCAGATCGCCCAGGCCCAGGATGCGCTCGCCGTCGGTGACGACGATGATGCCGGCCTGGTAGGGCCAGTTGCGCAGCAGTTTGGCAATGCGCCCGCGGTCGTTGGCGCCGATGAACAATCCGCGCGGCCGCTGGAAGATGTGGCCGAATTTCTGGCACGCCAACCCGACGGTCGGCGTGTACACCAGGGGCTGCATCTCGTCGATGTTGTCGCACAGGACGCGGAAGAACAGCGATTCGTTGCGATCGTGCAGGGCGTTGAGCGCGACGAATTTTTCCAGCGGGTCGGTAAGCAGGCGCAGGCGCGAGAGCACGCGCACCGCCTGCTCTTCCTGCGAGTGCACGTGTGGCGGGAGAAATCCGCGTAGGTTGTATTTGTCGCGCTCGGCTTCGGTAAAGCCGGTGCCCCGGTTCAGGGCCGGGTCGCGCAGCAGCGCAAGTCCGGAGGGCATTGATCGATTTCCGCTGGGATTGGGCTTTTCGTACATGATAGGCAGCTCCTGCTTTTTGATATTGGATTGTTGATTCCGAACCGGGTATCTGCCGCGGCAATTTGCCAGCCTGTTGCGGTCGGTGATCGAGCAAGCGGCGCGCGACGGCACCTTAACTTGCCATGCTGTGCGAACTTTTAGCTTCGCGTTTGATTTGGATCAACAAAGCAAAAGGTCGCGAACGTTAGTTTAGCGGGGGCCGACGCCGGCCATGTGCTGGCAGCCGCGAGTGCGCAGCGATGTATGCAACGGCGCTCGTGGTCGTGTTCGGCACGCGAGGTTGGTACGAATCGCCCGGCAGAATTGCTCGATTTCGCGATCGAGTTCAGCTGCCGGGAGAGGCAATGATCCGGGATTCGAGTTAGAATCTCACTAGTTTCACCGATGGGGAGACAAGCAGTGGAAGTTTTCAAGGCGGATGTAGCGATTGTGGGCGCGGGTGGCGGTGGTTTGCGAGCGGCGATTGCGGTCGCGGAAGCTGACCCGACTCTGAAAATCGCGCTGATCTCGAAAGTCCTGCCGATGCGCAGCCACACCGTGGCCGCGGAAGGCGGCGCCGCCGCGGTGACGCGGCCCGACGACAGTCTGGACCATCATTTCAACGATACGGTTGGCGGCGGCGACTGGCTGTGCGAGCAGGACGTGGTCGAGTACTTCGTTGAGCATGCCCATGAAGAGATGGTGCAGATGGAGCACTGGGGCTGCCCGTGGAGCCGTAAGGAAGACGGTCACGCGAACGTGCGCCCGTTCGGCGGCATGAAGATCGAGCGCACCTGGTTTGCCGCGGACAAGACCGGCTTTCACATGCTGCACACCCTGTTCCAAACCTCCATCAAGTATCCCTCGATCAAGCGCTTCGACGAATATTTCTGCTCCGACCTGATGGTCGAGGACGGCCGTTGCCAAGGCGTGCTCGCAATCGAGATCGCCACCGGCGAATTCACGCTGATTCAGGCGAAAGCCGTGATCCTCGCGACCGGCGGGGCAGGGCGCGTGTTCCGCGAAAACACCAACGGCGGCATCGTTACCGGCGACGGCATGGCGCTCGCCTATCGCCACGGCGTGCCGTTGCGTGACATGGAATTCATGCAATATCACCCGACCTGCATGCCGCGTACCGGGCTACTGTTCACGGAAGCCTGCCGTGGCGAAGGCGGCTTGCTGCTCAACAAGGACGGTTATCGCTATCTGCAGGACTATGGCCTCGGGCCGGCCGAGGACAAGCCGCGCAACAAATTTATGGAACTGGGTCCGCGCGACCGCCTGAGCCAGGCGTTCTGGCACGAACAACAGAAAGGCAGGACGATCCAGGGCCCGTTCGGCTCGGTGGTGAACCTGGACCTGCGCCACCTTGGTGAAGCCTATCTGCGTGAACGACTGCCGCAGATTTACGAATTGGCGGAAGAGTTCATGGGTATCGATCCGGCGCATACGCCGGTTCCGGTCGTGCCCGGGGTGCACTACACCATGGGCGGAATCCTCGCCGACGGCAAGACGGCTTCGTCGTTGCCGGGCCTGTATTCAGTGGGCGAATGCTCCAGCGTCGGCATTCACGGCGCCAACCGGCTGGGTTCGAATTCCCTGACCGAGCTGATCGTATTTGGTAAGGTGGCCGGCGTAGAGGCGGCCAAGTTTGCGAAGTCGGTTTCGATCAGCAATCCGGGCGCGATCCAGAAGCAGGCCGAGGCGGCGCAGGCACGCGCCCTGGGCGTTGTCAACAAGTCCAACGGCACGGAGCGCATGGCGGTGCTGCGCAATGAAATGGCCCAGAGCATGGAAGACGGCTGCGGCATCTATCGGCTCGGCACGACCATGCAGGCTACTTGCGACAAGATCGACGAACTGCGCCAGCGCTACAAGAACCTGAAGCTGGAGGACAAGTCCAAGGTGTACAACACCGAGTGGCTGCTCGGCATAGAACTCGGTTACCTGCTCGAAGTTGCGCAGGTGATCGTCTACTCGGCGATAAATCGCAAGGAGTCGCGCGGCTCGCACCAGCGGCTGGACGGATTCGAGGAACGCGATGACGTCAAGTACCTCAAGCACTCCCTCGCGTACTACACAGGCGACGGCGCGCCGCGCATCGAGTACGGCGACGTGAAAATCACTAAGTCCAAACCGGGCACGCGTGCTTACGGCGCCGCCGGCGTGAAGGCGGACGCGGACAGACATGCGGAAGGGGCGGACAATGGCTGATACCGAAAAAATCATCGAGATTCAGGTTCTGCGCTACCGCCCGGAGCAGGACAAAGAGCCCGTGCTGCAAAGTTTCAAGGTTCCGTTCACCGACGACATGTCGGTGCTGCAGGGGCTGCAGTACATCAAGGATTTCCTCGACGGTACGCTGAGCTTTCGCTGGTCCTGCCGCATGGCGATCTGCGGCAGCTGCGGCATGATGGTCGACGGCAAGCCCAAGCTCTCGTGCAAGACTTTCCTGCGCGAGTACTACCCGCAGGGGCTGCGTGTGGATGCGCTGGCGCACCTGCCGATCGAGCGCGACCTGATGGTGTCGGTGGAGGACTTTGTCACCAAGCTCGAAAGCATCAAGCCGTACATCATTCCGAAGGAACCGCGCACGCTGGAGCAGGGCGAGTACCTGCAAACACCCCAGCAGCGCGACATGTACGAGCAGTTCAGCTCCTGCATCAACTGCATGCTGTGCTACGCTGCCTGCCCGCAATACGGGCTCAATCCGAGTTTCACCGGACCGGGCATACTCGCGCTGATGCATCGCTACAACGCCGATTCGCGCGATGGCGGGCAGGCGGAGCGCAACGAGCTGGGCTACGCAGACGAAGGTTACTGGGGCTGTACGGCGGTCGGCTACTGTTCCGAGGTTTGCCCGAAGGGTGTGGACCCCGCCAACGCCATCAACCAGAACAAGATGGCGAGCGCGATCAATTATTTCACTCGATTCATTACGCCAGGAGGGGCAGAAAAATGAGCGCTCGGCGTCCCTATGTCCGGTCCATGGATGGCTGGTGGAAGCGCGATGCGTATTTCATCAGTTACATGGCGCGCGAGGTTACGGCGGTATTCGTCGCCCTCTACGCGATCGTCCTGCTGTTCGGAGTGGTGCGCCTTTCGCAGGGCGAGGCCGCGTTCAACGGCTGGCTGCAGTATCTGACGACCCCGTGGATGAAGGTGTTCCACCTGATCGTGCTGGCGGTGTTCTGCTACCACACCTGGAGCTGGTTCAACATCATGCCCAAGACCATGCCCATCATATTTTTCGGCGGCAAGCGCTTGCAGCCAGGAACCATTACCGGAACCGGGCTCGTTGCGTCCGTGGTTGCGTGCCTGGCTGTGTTACTCATTGTGCGGGGGATGAGCTGATGAAACGCTCCAACGAACCGATTTTCTGGTCCTTGTTCGGTGCCGGCGGCATGCTGGCGGCGCTCATCGGTCCGGCGCTGGTATTCATCACCGGCATCGCCGTACCGTTTGGCCTGATATTCAAGCCGGATACCATGAGCTATGCGCATATGCTCGCGTTTTCCCAAAACTGGCTGGGCAAGATTTTCGTTCTCGCAGTCATTGCCCTGTTCCTGTGGCACGCCGCGCATCGGATACACATCGTGCTGCATGATTTTGGCGTCCATGCGGTTACGCTGGTCAGGGTTCTCTGCTATGGTGGCGCCTTCGTGGGCACTGTAATCGCCGCGTACACGCTGCTGAAGCTTTAGCCCTGAGGCCGCGCCCGCACCACTGTCGAAGCGAATATAATGATCAAAGTGCGGCGCGTCCGCACTTTTTTCATTTTGGAATAGCGAACTCATGCCAAATATAAAATTGCCGGACGGTTCGGTGCGCCAGTTTGCGCAGCCGGTCACGGTGGCCGAGGTGGCCGCCAGCATCGGCCCCGGCCTGGCCAAGGCCGCACTCGCCGGCCGCGTCGACGGCAGGCTGGTGGATACCAGCTTTCGCACCGAAGCCGATGCGGAGGTGGCCATCGTCACCGAGCGCGACAAGGACGGCCTAGACGTCATCCGCCATTCCACCGCGCACCTGCTTGCGTACGCGGTAAAGACGCTATTTCCCGAAGCACAGGTGACCATCGGCCCGGTGATCGAAAACGGCTTCTACTATGATTTCGCCTACAAGCGGCCGTTCACGCCGGAGGACCTCGTCGCCATCGAGAAGAAAATGTCCGAGCTGGCCAAAAAGGACTACCCGGTGACGCGCGAAGTGATGCAGCGCGACCAGGCGGTGGCGCTGTTCAAGGGCATGGGCGAGCATTACAAGGCCGAGATCATCGCCTCGATTCCCGAAGACCAGCCCATAGGCCTGTATCGCGAGGGCGATTTCGTCGATCTGTGCCGCGGACCGCACGTGCCTTCGACCGGCAAGCTGAAGGTGTTCAAGCTGATGAAGGTTGCGGGCGCCTACTGGCGCGGCGACTCCAGGAACGAGATGTTGCAGCGCATATACGGCACGGCCTGGGCGAAGAAGGACGAGCAGGAGGCCTACCTGCACATGCTCGATGAGGCCGAGAAACGCGACCACCGCAGGCTGGGCACGCAGCTGGATTTGTTTCACATGCAGGAAGAGGCGCCGGGCATGGTGTTCTGGCACCCGAAAGGCTGGACCCTGTGGCAGCAGGTGGAGCAGTACATGCGGCGTGTCTACCTGGACAATGGCTATCAGGAAGTACGCTGTCCGCAGATCCTGGACCGCAGCCTGTGGGAGAAATCCGGGCACTGGGAGAACTACCGCGAGCACATGTTCACCACCGAATCGGAGAAACGCACCTATGCGGTGAAGCCGATGAACTGCCCCGGCCATGTGCAGATCTACAATGCCGGCCTGCGCAGCTATCGCGAACTGCCGCTGCGCTATGGTGAATTCGGCGCCTGCCACAGGAACGAAACCTCGGGGGCGCTGCACGGGATCATGCGCATCCGCGCGTTCACCCAGGACGACGGCCATATCTTTTGCACCGAGGACCAGATCCTGCCTGAGTGCGTGGCCTATACGGCGCTGCTGCAGAAGGTCTATGCGGATTTCGGCTTTAGCCAGATCGTGTACAAACTTGCCACCCGCCCGGACAAACGCGTAGGCGCGGACGAATTGTGGGACAAGGCGGAGGCGGCGCTGGCAGAATCGCTGCGTTTGAGCGGCGTGCCCTACGAAATTCTGCCGGGTGAGGGCGCATTCTACGGCCCGAAGCTCGAATACCACCTGAAGGACAATATCGGGCGATCCTGGCAATGCGGCACGATACAGGTCGACTTTTCCATGCCCGGGCGCCTGGGTGCCGAATATGTCGCCGAGGACAACGCGCGCAAGGTGCCGGTGATGCTGCACCGGGCCATAGTCGGCTCGATGGAGCGCTTTATCGGCATACTCATCGAACATTACGCCGGGGCGATGCCGCTCTGGCTGTCCCCGGTGCAGGTGGTGGCGCTGAATATCTCCGGCGGGCAGGCCGAGTACACGGCGCAGGTGGCGGCGGAACTGCGCCGGGCCGGTTTCCGCGCCGAAGCAGATTTGCGTAATGAGAAAATTACCTATAAAATACGGGAACATAGCATTCAGAAGCTGCCCTACCAGTTAATTGTTGGCGAGCAGGAGAAGGCAGCTTCCAAAGTGGCCGTGCGAACCCGCAGCGGTGAAGACCTCGGGCAGATGATGCTCGCTGAATTCATCCAACGCCTCAAGCAAGAGGCGCGCGTGGGCAGCGCGGCCTAATTATTAATTTTTTGGAGAAACAACATCGCTCAGGAAAAAGCGCAGCGCCTCAACACCGAGATAACCGCAGCCGAGATACGCCTGGTAGGCACTGAAGGCGAGCAGCTGGGCGTGGTGCCGATCGCAGACGCGATGCGTCGGGCAGAGGAACTGGAAGTGGATCTGGTGGAAAACGCACCGACGGCCGTTCCCCCGGTGTGCAAGTTGATGGACTTCGGCAAGTTCAAGTATCGCGAAGCCAAGAAGGCGCACGAGGCGAAGCTCAAGCAGAAGCAGATCCAGGTCAAGGAAGTTAAGTTCCGGCCCGGCACCGACGAAGGCGATTACAAGATCAAGCTGCGTAACTTGATCAAGTTTCTGGACGAAGGCGACAAGACCAAGGTGACTCTGCGCTTTCGTGGACGCGAGATGGCGCATCAGGAATTCGGCCATCGTCTGATCGAGCGGGTGAAGAACGATCTGGTGGAGCACGGGGTGGTCGAGCAGTATCCGAAGATGGAAGGGCGCCAGCTGGTGATGGTTCTGGGGCCGAAGAAGGTGGTGGTAAAGAAAAAGACCGAGGCCGCGGCGAAGTCCGAACCTGCTGCAAAGTGAATCTGGCGGCGGCCCGGTCCGCGCAAGTGTTTATGGGGCGGTTTGGCCCGATATTTTGGTAACACGGTTTTTTGAGAAAGATCGAAACAGGGTCTTTCCGTGCAGCACCGTTCCAGGTTCGCCGGGGACGCAAAACAAGTGGTGTCTAGGTCGACAAGCTCTCCCCCCCGGGAGACACCTGCCGCCATGTCAAAACTAGGAGTAGTCATGCCCAAGATGAAGACCAAGCGGGGCGCGGCCAAGCGTTTCCGCGTCCAAGGCAGCGGCGGGATAAAACGCACCAAAGCGTTTTTGCGCCACATCCTGACCAAGAAAACCACCAAGCGTAAGCGCAACATGCGTGGCACGTCCATGGTGGACGCGAGCAATCTGCGCTCCGTGCGCGCGATGCTTCCCAACGGTTAAGGAGACGAGCCATGCCTAGAGTCAAACGTGGAGTAGAAGCGCGCGCGCGTCACAAGAAGGTGATGGATCTGGCCAAGGGTTTCCGCGGCCGCCGCGGAAATGTCTTCCGCATCGCCAAAGAAGCGGTGATGAAAGCCGGCCAATATGCCTATCGTGACCGCAGGACGAAGAAGCGCGTGTTCCGGGCACTGTGGATTGCACGCATCAACGCAGCAGCGCGCGAGTGCGGCCTGACCTACAGCGTATTCATGAACGGATTGAAGAAGGCCGCGATCGAGGTGGATCGCAAGGTGCTGGCCGATCTGGCCGTGACCGACATGGCCGCTTTCGCAAAATTCGCCGAGCAGGCCAAGGCTAGCCTGCCTGCCAGCGAGGCAGGTGCGGCGTCCAGGTAAGCCCGAACGCGGCAGAATTCACGCGCATCAATGCGAGGGTAAGCTAAGAGGCCGTTTCAGAATCGCTGAAACGGCCTCTTGCTTGGGGAGTCCGTGGGGATGTTGCCTCCCGGTTCGCAATGAATACTAGGTTGATCAGCTTCTTTCTGTGACCGTTACGATGGATAATCTGGAAAAAATCGTCAGTGATGCGCTCGAGCGGTTCGGCAGCATAAACGACGCTGCGGCGCTGGAGCAGGCGAAGGCGCATTATCTTGGCAAGTCCGGCGCCCTCACCGATCTGCTCAAGGGCCTGGGCAAGATGCCGGCCGAGCAGCGGCGTGAAGCCGGCGGTCACATCAACGCGGCCAAAGACCGGCTCGAGGCTGCACTCGCCCGCCGGCGCGTAGCGCTGGCGCAACTGCAACTAGACGCGCGGCTGGCCGAAGAGGCGCTCGACGTCACGCTTCCCGGGCGCGGCGCGGGGCGCGGGCGCCTGCATCCGCTCACCCGCACCCAGGACCGCATCGAAGCCATATTCCGATCGATCGGCTTCGATGTCGCCGACGGCCCCGAGATCGAGACCGACTGGAACAATTTCACTGCGCTCAACAACCCGGAGAACCACCCGGCGCGTTCGATGCAGGACACGTTCTACGTCGAGAACAAGGACGCCGCCGGCAGACCGCTGCTGCTGCGTACCCACACCAGTCCGATGCAGGTGCGCTATGCGCGCATGTGGGTCGAACGATTTCGCCATGCGGCGAAAGTTCCGCCGATCAAGGTGATTGCACCCGGCCGTACCTATCGAGTCGACAGCGACGCGACCCACTCGCCCATGTTTCACCAGGTCGAAGGCCTGTGGGTCGACGAGGACGTGAGCTTTGCCGACCTGAAGGGCGTATACACCGATTTCCTGCGCCGCTTTTTTGAGACGAATGAACTGCAGGTGCGCTTCCGGCCCTCGTTCTTTCCCTTCACCGAGCCGTCCGCCGAAATCGACATGGCATTTGGCGCCGGGCCGAACAAGGGCCAATGGCTGGAGATCTCCGGCGCCGGCCAGGTACATCCTTCGGTGATCCGCAATTTCGGGCTCGACCCGGAAAGGTACATCGGCTTCGCCTTCGGCTCGGGCATAGAACGCCTGGCGATGCTGCGCTACGGCATCCACGACTTGCGCCTGTTCTACGACGGCGACCTGCGTTTCCTGCAGCAATTCGCATGAAGTTTTCCGAACGCTGGCTGCGCAGTTTCGTAGATCCGTCCCTGAGCACGGCGGAGCTCGCGCACGCCCTCACCATGGCCGGACTCGAAGTGGAGTCGCTTGCGCCGGCCGCGCCGCCTTGTTCCGGTGTGGTTGTGGCCGAGATCCTCGAAGTGGAGCGCCACCCCAACGCCGACCGCCTGTCCCTGTGCAAAGTCAATGCGGGCGCGGCTGCGCCGCTGTCCATCGTATGCGGCGCGCCCAATGTCGCGGCCGGCATGCGCGTGCCCTGCGCGCTGGTCGGCGCGCGCCTGACCGGAGCCGACGGCGGGGTTTTCGAGATCAAGCGTTCGAGCCTGCGCGGCGTCGACAGCCAGGGCATGCTGTGCTCGGCGAGGGAACTGGGTATCGATGACGATCATGGCGGCATCCTCGCGCTCGCGGCCGATGCGGCCCCAGGCCGCGACGTGCGCGAGCTGCTCGAGCTGGACGATACCGTTTTTACACTCAAGCTCACCCCGAATCGCGCCGATTGTCTGAGCCTGCTCGGGGTTGCGCGCGAAGTGGCCGCGATTACCGGCGCCGCGTTCAAGGCGCCGGTGATCGCGCCGGTTGCGGCGCAAAGCGAGGCGCGGCATCCGGTGGCGATTTCCGCTGCGCAAGGCTGCGGGCGATTCGCCGGCCGGGTGATCCGCAACGTCGACGCTGCCGCGGCGGTGCCTGAATGGATGAAGCAGCGCCTGGCGCGCTGCGGCCAGCGCTCGATCTCGGCGCTGGTGGACGTGACCAATTACGTCATGCTCGAACTCGGGCGCCCGCTGCACGTATACGACCTGGACAAACTTGCAGGCGGCATCGACGTGCGCTTCGGGCGCAAGGGCGAGCAGGTGAAGCTGCTGAACGAGCAGGACGTCGAGGTGGATGAGACCGTGCTGTGCATCACCGACGCGTCGGGTCCGATCGGGCTTGCCGGCATCATGGGCGGCGATTCGACCAAGGCCGAGACCGACAGCAGGAATATCTTTCTCGAATCCGCTTTCTTCTTTCCCGATGTGATCGCGGGCCGCACGCGCCGGTACAATTTCACCAGCGACGCCGCGCATCGCTTCGAGCGCGGCGTCGACTTCAACAACAATGTGGCCGGCATAGAGCGCGCGACCGAGCTGATACTTGCGATCTGCGGCGGCGAGCCGGGACCGACCGTCGATCAAATTGCGCGCTTGCCCGAACGCAAACGCGTGCACGTGCGCAGCGCGCGCGCGGCCCGGGTCCTGGGCATCGGCGTCAGCGACGCGGAGATCGCCGATATCTTCTCGCGCCTCGGCCTCGCCAGCAGCCGCACTGCGGACGGCTTCGAGGTGACGCCGCCCTCGTATCGCTTCGACATCGCAATCGAGGAAGACCTGATCGAAGAGATTGCGCGCATTTACGGCTATGAGCGCATCCCCGCCAACCAGCCGCGCGCGCGCGCCGCGATGTCGGCGCGGCCCGAAGCCGAGCGCCCGCTGATGCGGGTGAAGGACGCGATAGCCGCGCGCGACTATCAGGAAGTGGTTAACTTCAGCTTTGTCGAAGCCGACTGGGAGCGCGATTTCTGCGGCAACGACGCGCCGGTGAGGCTGCTGAATCCGATTTCGAGCCAGCTCTCGGTGATGCGCTCGGGCCTCGCAGGAAGTCTCGTCGCCAATGTGCGCTATAACCTCAACCGCAAGCAGAGCAGGGTGCGCGCGTTTGAACTCGGACGGGTGTTCCGCGCCGATGCGAGCGTGGAGGATGGGCCGCTCACCGTGGCAGGTATCGCCCAGCCGCTCAAGCTTGGCGGAATCGCCTATGGACCGGCGTATCCGGACCAATGGGGGCAGGCCGAGCGCAAAGTCGATTTTTACGACGTCAAGGCCGATATCGAAAACCTGCTTGCGCAGGCGAATGCGCGGTTCGAGCGCACGACGCACCCCGCGCTGCATCCAGGCCGTGCTGCACAGGTCCTGGTCGATGAAAAGCCGGTCGGCTGGCTCGGGGAATTGCATCCGCGCTGGCAGCAGAAATATGAATTGCCGCAGGCACCGGTGCTGTTCGAACTCGACCTGAATGCGCTGCTTGCCTCGCCGATGCCGATTTACCGGGAGGTATCCAGGTTTCCTCCGGTGATACGCGACCTCGCGCTGGTCGTTGACGAATCCGTACCGGCGCAGGCCTTGTTGGAGGCGATGCAGGCCTCCCGCCCGGCCGTCGTGCAGGACCTGTGGCTGTTCGATTTATACCGCGGAAAAGGGATGGACGTTGGGAAAAAAAGCCTTGCATTTCGGGTAGTTATGCAAGATACTTCGAAAACGCTGACCGATGCGGAGACGGAGGCGGCGATGGCGCAGCTGCTGCAACTCGTCGCCCAAAGCATCGGCGCCAAATTGCGTACCTAGGGAGCAAAAATGACGTTAACCAAAGCCGAGCTGGCTGACTTTTTGTTTGAGAAAGTCGGGCTTAACAAGCGCGAAGCCAAGGATATGGTCGAGACTTTTTTCGAAGAAATCCGCGCAGCGCTGGAAAACGGCGACAGCGTCAAACTGTCCGGATTCGGCAATTTTCAACTGCGCAACAAGCCGCAGCGTCCCGGGCGCAACCCGAAGACGGGAGAGGAGATTCCCATCACCGCGCGACGCGTAGTCACCTTCCACGCCAGCCAGAAGCTGAAGGCATCGGTGGAAAAGGCCAATCGTGGAAAGCCGCAGCAGCAGCAGTAGCCTGCCGCCGATTCCGGCGAAGCGCTATTTCACCATCGGCGAGGTGAGCGAACTGTGCGGGGTCAAGCCGCACGTGCTGCGCTACTGGGAGCAGGAGTTCACCCAGTTGAAACCGGTAAAGCGCCGCGGCAACCGGCGCTACTACCAGCATCACGAAGTGCTGCTGATCCGCCGCATTCGCGACCTTCTGTACGAGCAGGGATTTACCATCAGCGGCGCGCGCAACCGTCTGGACGAAAGTGTGTCGGGCAGCGGCCGCGCGCTTGCGGCGCGCTCAGAATCGGGAAAGATCGATCTGGCCGCGATCAGGAGCGAGATCAACAGCATCATCGAAGCTCTGGGCGGGCGCGCCTGAGCGGTTCGCGGTATATGCATGGCTGGTTTTCATTCTGGCCGGCGTGATAAAATCAGCACAGTCGGGGCGTAGCGCAGCCTGGTAGCGTACCTGCATGGGGTGCAGGTGGTCGGAGGTTCAAATCCTCTCGCCCCGACCAAAATAATCAAGTTAAGTTGCAATTGCGAGCCGACGAAAGTCGGCTTCTTCTTTTGCGCGACACTTTGATTTTGGTTCGGTAATGCTCCACAAGCGCCAGGCGTGTGAGCTGCGCGAGCGGCTGGTGCCAGTGCTCAGGTGGCATCCTCGCCGAACCAGAACGCGTTTTCGCGGCGAATGATGCGGCCGATAGACGGTTCCGGAAAATGGGTTGCGCACACTATGACGCCGCTATCGCAGTATCGTTCGAGGAAACCCAATCGCGTGGCACTTGCTAGTGCTGGGTCCGCGTCCGCGCGCATGGTCCATCCAAGTTCCACGCACTGCACAGGGCTGTGGATGCAATCGCCCGTAATAACTGCGTGGGCGCCGCGCGATGCCAGGTGGACGCAGACATGTCCAGGCGTGTGGCCCGGCGTCGGCTCCAGCCACACCTCGTCATCGAGGGAAAACTCGCTGCCGACCAGTTGTGCCTGGCGCGCTTCCACCACAGGCAGGACGCTGTCGAGGAATTGCGGCTGTGGATTCCTTCGATGCAATTCTTCAAAGCTGTCCCATTCCCGCTGGGCGAATATGTACTTTGCATTCGGAAAAGTGGGGACCCAGCGCCCATCGCGTAGTTGCGTGTTCCATCCCACATGGTCGCCATGCAAATGTGTGCACATTACGTAGTCTACGTCCTCCGGGTTCACGCCGGCAGCAGCGAGACGGGGCAGAAAGGTGTTGAACTTCTGCATATGCCAAAAGGGACGCTGTGGACGGGATTTGTGATCACCGACGCAAGTGTCGACGAGAATGACGTGATGGCGCGTGCGCACGAGAAACGCCTGTATGGTCAGCACCAGGTTTCCGCTAACGGGGTCCAGCGCGCGCGGCTCCATCCAGCTCCTGTGTCGTGACCAGTCCTCGCTGGTGCTTCCGGGAAAGAAGCTCAACGGCTCGAATCCGGTACAGATCGATTCGACGATGCGTTGGATGGCGATGTCACCGAGTTGGTATTGAACCATCATGCGTGCTCCCTGCTGTGTGGTGGCGAATCCCGTCGTCACGGTCCCAAGGTCAACGCCGCGCCGTGATATTCAATCGATGGCAGCGGCGTCCGGACGCGATCGAAACCTGTACACCCGGGCAACTGCACCGGACACTGGCTGGAGGACCGGACCGCGAGGACGGAGGCGACTGTCCGGATTGTAAGCGCGGTCGGCAGGATGTCAATCTGCCGCGGCGCGTCTGTGCGGGTCTTTGACCGGTTGGCGCTGCGCGCCGGACATAGGACGGACGTGCAATCGGCTGCCTTGCTCACGCTCCGACAAGCCAGCTTGCATCGCGTTTGCGTTCGGGGTAACAATTGCCGCGTATTGCTTCGGCTTGGTCTGACATGGGTCTATCGCTACTCAGGTGTACTCAGTCTGGCAGGGCAGGAGTGGCTCCCTATGCTTGCGGCCTTGCGTCTCGGCCGTGCACGAACCCTGCTTCCGGGATGCAGGCTGGATCGGGCGGCTGTTTGGGAAGTTCAAAATTCCAGGAGGGTAGGCGTGGGCAATGAGTCTGGAATGAAATTGCTGGGCAGCGCAGCCGTCCTCATCGGCATGTTTGCGGGATTCGATGCGTTGGCGGCGGACTTGGGCGATCTGCGTCAGGCAGCGCACGCCTTGCGGCTTTCCGGTATTGCGGAGGTTCCGGCGGTGACCGAAGAATTACTGAGAACCATAGTGACAGACGGGCAGTGGTTTTGCCGGAGCAAGGCCGGGAGTACATCCCGGGAATACGCATTTCGATTGAAACTGAGCCCGGTCAGGCTGAAGGCCGTCACGCCCACGGGCCCGATTCTTCCTACCGCGGACAATCCCGGTACATTCAATGCGGTGATGACGCCCTACGACAGTGAAGCCTATAGCAGGTACGGCCTCTGGAATATCACCGCGAATGTTGTGAGCTTGAAGTGGTATGCCACCTGGGACAAGGATCCAACGCGCTCACGTTCGATGTCGCGCGCATATCTTGGGGCAAACAAATATCCAGGTGAAGTGGAGATCGAGCCGGAAATCATCGACAACCTGGAACGAGGCATTGTGGTCGTTGCCGTGAGACGCGGAAATCATTTGGGCGACAGTCTGGAGATCAAGGTGGATACCCTGGCGCAGGCGCGCTTTTCCGGCGAGATCCGATCGATTCCGTCCCATGGTCCGGTTGCCGCCGGCACTCACGCCTATGAGTATGATCTCGTTTCCGGAACGATTACGCCGATCGGACCTGCCGGACCATCCGCAACCGGAATGCCGTGGCATCAATACGCGCCTGTCCAATGCGCCAAGCGCGGCGCAAGTCCCGATCCCCGATCTGACGTTACCCCGGGTCCCGGTTGACCGGCCTATCTGAGTTCGCTGGCGTCGCGGCCGGCGATGCGTCCGAAAACTGCGCCGCGCAGGACTGACGTCGCGCCGGTATAGGTTCCATAATACAGGCCGGTCATTTCGCCTGCGGCGTACAAGCCGGGTATCGCGTCCCCATCGGCATTTATGACCTGACTGCGGGAATTGACCCTGATACCCCCAAAGGTAAAGCAGACGCCGCAAATGATAGGGTAGGCGAAGAAGGGCGCGCGCTCGATGCGCCGGCACCAGTTTGACTTGGGCGGAAGATAACCGCGCGCGCTTGCCAGTCCGTCAGTAGCGATCGGGTCGAATCGGCCCTCGGTGCAGGCGCTATTGAATTTTTCCAGGGTGCCGGTCAATGCTTGCGCGCTTACGCCTATCTTGTGCGCGAGTTCTGCAATAGTCCCGGCGCTTACCGGAGGCTGGTCGGAGCGCACGGCGCGCCGCCAGTTCGGCACGTCGTCGATTTGCGAATCGAATACGGCCCAGGCGATTCCATCGGGTTGTTCAAGGATGTTGCGCGTGATGCCCTCGTAGGTCGCATCCACGGTCGCCGGGGCCTCGTCGATGAATCGCTCGCCGTTGCGGTTGACCAGGATCCCGTAGTTGAATACCAGTACGATTGGTTCGGTGGCGCCCGAGCGCGGATCCAATGGTTCCGCGTGGATTTGGCCATAGTCGCCGGCGGGGGCCGCGCCGGCCGCGAGCGCCATTCTGATGCCTTCGCCCTTGTTGTAATAGCCGCCGCGGGCCACCGGACGGATGTATCGCGCGCGGCGACCGAGATAGGTCGTGAGCATTTCCGGATTGCCTTCGAAGCCGCCGCTGGCGAGAATTACCGCGCGCGACCGGAAGCTGATGCCTCGACTGTTCGGGCCGACGGCCTCCAGCCCAGTGACCTTGCCGTCGGCTGCTCGCACCAGATTGCGTGCTGTGGTGCGGTAGTAGAATTGTGCGCCGCCGTTTTCCGCCGCGGCCGCGAGCGCCTCCACCAAGGCGAGGCCGCCGCCTACCGGGGACAGTCGCGTCGTGCACGTCGTAATGAAATAGCCCGGTTGAAAGGCGAAACGTACCCCAAAGGTCTTGAGCCACTGGATGGTCGGTCCGGCCTGTTCGGTTATGGTCGAAATCAGTCCGGGATCGGTAAAGTTCAGGACCTTGACGATCGACGACCAGTTTTCATAATCGCGGGCCGCTTCACTTACGAGTTCCGGGTCAAGATAATGCCCCGCGTTCTCGGCAAAATGCCTTTCGAAGTCGTCGGCTACTTCGTGCTCGCTCTTCATCCGCAGCATGGCTTCGGTCCAGCGTGTCTGGCCCCCTCTATCCGACTTGTCAGAGCGTTCGAGAATCGCAACCTTTGCGCCTGCCTGCATGGCCGATACGGCCGCAGAAAGTCCTGCAATTCCGCATCCCACAACCACGACGTCGAAATCAAGCGTATCGAATTGTTCCATGTAAGTTCGCCTCGTTAGCTAGTATTTGCGTACAAACGGATTCGGCATTTCGAGCTCCGTTGATATCCAAACGCTCTTGGTTTCCATGTATTCCCTGACCGCCTCCATGCCTCCTTCACGTCCGATGCCGCTATGTTTGAATCCGCCAAATGGCGTGGTATAGCTGGTCGAGCGGTAATTGTTGATCCACACGGTTCCGGCCTTGAGCCGTTCCGACATCAGCATGGCCCGGTGCAGGCTCTTGGTCCAAACGCCCGCGGCAAGGCCGAAGCGGATGTCGTTGCCGATGCGTATGGCGTCCTCCTCGTCGCGGAACTTGAGAACGGAAAGTACCGGACCGAACACTTCCTCCTGGGCTATGCGCATGTCGTTGCTGACATCCACGAATACCGTAGGCTCGACAAACTGGCCCGCGCCATAGCCCGGGCCCGACAATGCGCGGCCGCCGGCGACGCAGCGTGCACCTTCCTTCTTCGCAATGTCGATGTAGTTCATCACCTTGTCGAACTGCGGTCTGGTGGCGATCGGACCGATTTCGGTATCGGGATCGGCGGGATTGCCGACCTTCGCCGATTGCGTAATCTTGAGGATACGCTCGACGAATTCGTCGTGTATCGACTCCTGCAGTAGCAGGCGCGAGCCCGCCATGCAAGTCTGCCCGCCCGCTGAAAAGATGCCGGTAATTACACCGTTCGCCGCCCTGCCCAGGTCGGCATCGTCGAATACGATGTTGGGGGACTTGCCGCCGAGTTCCAGCGAGACGCGCTTCAGCCCGTCTGCGGCGGCAGCGTAGACTTTTCGCCCCGCCTCGTCGCCGCCGGTGAACGCGATACGCTGGACCTTGGGGTGGCGGATGAGCGGTTCCCCGACTTCGGCGCCAAATCCGGTCACGACATTCACCACGCCCGCAGGGAGGCCGGCCTCCTGCGCCAGTCGCGCAAGCTCGAATAGGGAGGCCGAAGTAAATTCCGAAGGCTTGCAGACCATGGTGTTACCGGCACAAAGCGCTGCGGCCATCTTCCACGCGGTCAGAAGTAGCGACGAGTTCCAGGGTGTGATGCTGACGACGACGCCCATGGGTTCGTAGCGGATCATGTTGAATACCTTGGGCTTGTCGATGGGAACGATCGCTCCCTGGATTTTGTCTGCGAGGCCGCCGTAGTAGTAGAAGTACTTGGCCATGTAGCGCACCTGTCCCATGACTTCACTCATAAGCTTGCCGTTGTCGCGGCTCTCAACCTCGCCGAGCTTCGATGCGTCCCGTTCGATCAACTGACCGAACTTGTGCAGAATCATTCCCCGTTCGCTCGCGGAAATTCTGGACCACGGGCCTTCGAACGCGTTTGCTGCGGCAGTGACGGCGCGGTCCGCGTCTTCTGCGTTTGCGCGCGGAATTTCGGCCCAGGCTACGCCGGTGTAAGGATCGAGGGAATCGAACCAGCGGCGAGACTGCGGATCGACCCATTCGTTATTGATGAAAAGTTGATAGCGCGTCATGGCGGTAATTCCTTTCGCAGTGGAGCTTCGTACAAAGTAGCTTAGGCCGATTGTGCTTCGCGCAGGTGACGGACGCAATTGAAACAAAACCGCGCAACGCCGCGACACCGGCGCCGCGCCGGCTAGCCAAGCCGGCGTCTGGCGGCAGCCAACTATTGTTTGGCGCAGCGGGCATGCCCGGGGGCGCAGCCTTGGCCTATGCCACGCGGCCGGGCGCAATCCGGGTTGGAACCGAGGCAGTGGGCGAGTCCGCAGTGGCCGCGCTCGTGCGCGGCAGCTCGCGCGCGTCAGACATCAGTCCAATTCATGCCGCTATATCAATGATGATTAAGCGGTTTTTGCAGTTCATGGTGGAAACGTTTCATGGCCGGTTTGGCTTGGTGTATTACGGATCAAATGACAGGCTGCGTGTAACGCTGCTCCTGGGGATAGTTGAATTGCAATAGAGCGTTAAATATCAATGTATTATAGTAATATTTCGCCGTCACCGGCCAGCTCCGCGCGGGAGCATGTCCCCGCAATGCGGGGGCTCGCATGGCGTGTAATCGTTTCATTGACATACCAGAAACTGCGTGCTATGGTCCGGAAAAATTAGAGGTTGGCCATGGAAAACGCGGGTTCTAACTGAGGAGAGAGGACGTGACTAAAGCACATCGTAGTGTCAAAACGCTGGCGGCGGCGATCACCGTATTGGGTATAGCGAGCATGCCGGTTCCTGCCGCCGCCGCATGTGAATTTACGCTGGGGATGATAGGCGTCATGTCCGGCCCCGCGGCGCAATGGGGACTGGCCATCAAAGGCGCCACGGAACTGGTCGCAGCCGAAGCCAATGAACACGGCGGGCTGCAGGTAGGCGCGGAAAAATGCAAGATCTCGACCGTGGCGATCGATGCCAAGTACACCGCCGAAGGCGCGGCCGCGGCGGGCAATCTCATGGTCAGCCAGGGTGTCAAATTCATCATCGGCCCGGTCGGTTCGCCCGAGATCACCGGTCTCAAGCCGATCGCGAACCGCAATAACCTCCTGGTCATGGGAAACGGCTATGCCAAGGACGCCATCGGACCGCAATGGCCGCTGGTGTTTCACAATGGCCCCGGGCCGGGCGGCTGGGCCGAACCTATCGTGCGCTTTGCCAAGACGAAGTTCAACATCAAGAAGGTAGTCCTGATCGCTCCGAACGATCAGGGCGGTACCGACATCGCTAGCGTGGACGCCGCTGCGTATAAGAAGAACGGCATAGAGGCGATTGAGGAATACTACCAGCGCGGAACGACCAATTTCGCGCCGATGGTGACGCGCATGCTGAACGCGCATCCTGACGCGATCGACGTCGCCTCCTCGCCCGCCGGTGACGCCGGCGTCATCATCAAGCAACTGCGGCAGGCCGGATTCAATGGCGCAATAGGTCGTCTGGGCGGGCCTGGAACGAGCGAAATCGCGCGGGTCGCAGGCGGTTACGACGTCCTCAAGAATTTCTACTGGTACGAGCCGGTCTACATCGACGACAAGGTCAAGGAAATGGCCAGTGAATACAAGCGCCTGCTGAAACAGGATCCGCCGGAAAACAATCTGTTCTACCAGTGGGTCAGCGCGGCGCGGATGGTCACCAAGGCGATCACCAAGGCTGGCACTATCAGCGATACCAAGAAGGTCGCCGCGGCGCTGCGGACTCTGCCAGTCGAAGATCCCCAGATGGGCAAAGGTCAATGGATCGGTAAGGAGTTTTACGGCATAAACCAGGAACTCTCATTCCCGTTCGGAATCGGGCTCATAGTCGACGGCAAACTGCTGCCGGTGATGCAACACGAAGCTGCGACCGGCAAGTAACGAGCGTAACTTGGAAGGCTTCGTTGCATCCGGGTTGATCGGCATCAGCCTGGGGGCGCAGTACGCACTGCTCGCCCTCGGGTTCACGCTGATCTTCGGCATCCTCGGCGTGGTCAATTTCGCGCACGGCGGCTTTTACGTGTTCGGCGGTTACGCCGCCTACGCCGCCGTGCAATACCTCGGGGCCCCCTACGCACTGGCGGTGGTCGCGGCGGCGCTGCTGTCGGCGGTCCTGGGCTATGTGTTCGAACTGGTCCTGGTCGAGCGCAGGATCGACGACCACCATGCAACCTTGATGCTGACGCTTGGATTGAATCTGATCATCGGCACGGGTCTGCTGGTCGTGTTCGGGCCGGAGTCGCCGCAGTTCACCTTTCCGCTTTCGGGCACGCTGCGCAGCGGCGGCTTCTATGTTCCGCTGGCGAATTTTGTGGTGCTGTGCGCTTGCCTGCTGGCCATCGGTTCGGTCTACCTGTTGATGTACCGGACCGACTTCGGGCGCGCGCTGCGCGCGCTCGCCGACGACCGTCAGGTGGCCATGGCTCAGGGCTTGCGGCCACGTTTGTTGTTCCCCATGGCGTTTGCCCTGTCTACGGGCCTGGCCGGCCTCACCGGTGCGCTGGTCACGCCGATCCTGTCCCTGTCGCCCAGCGTCGGCGATCCCGTGCTCGCCACCTCCTTCCTGGTCGTGATCCTCGGCGGACTGGGCAGCATAGGCGGCGCGACCGCCGCCGCCTTCATCGTCGGGATGGTCGAAGCCTATTCGAGCGTCTACCTGGGCGGGTCCAAAGGCGCGCTGGTGCTGTTCGTGCTGGTTCTGGTCCTGCTGGTGGTGCGGCCATCGGGCCTGTTCGGCCGCGAAGTGCGCAGCGCATGAATATGGCGACGCGCATCTCCCGCCGCGCCAGCGCTCCAGGTCCGGGCGAAATCGCGAGTGCGCTCATCGTCGCCCTCACCTTCTGCATTCCGTTCCTGACCGAAAGTCCCCTGGCGTACTCGCTGGCGAACCAGATCCTCATCGCCATCATGGCGTCGTTCAGCGTCTACATCATGCTGCGCATGGACCTGATGACCTTCGCCGTCCCGGCGTTCATGGCTTTGGGCGGCTATGCCTTCGCCATCGCATCGCTCAGGGGGGGGATTACCGATACCATTATTCTGGGCCTGCTGAGCTTTGCCGTTCCGGCGCTGGTCGCGCTGCCGCTGGGCGTGCTGATCCTGCGCCTGCGCGGCGTCTATTTCGTACTGGTCACCTTCGTCCTGACGCAGATCCTCGACCTGCTCCTGTTCGAGATGGCCGGTCTGACTGGAGGCTCCAACGGTCTGGTGGGCATGCCCGCCACCACGCTGTTCGGGATAACGCTGGGCGACAACCGCGGCGTGCTGCTCGTGGCGACGGGGCTCGCCTTGACGGCCACGCTGATTACCGCGGCGCTGACCAGTTATTACCGGCAGCAGTTCGCGGCGATCGAGGAAAATGAAATCCTGGCGCAGAGCCTGGGACTGGTTACATGGCGGTACAAGGTGCTGGGCTTTGTCGTCGCCGCCGGAGTCGCGGGCCTGGCCGGCTTCGCCCTGGTCAACATGCTGCTTACCGCCCACCCGACTTCCTTCAGTCCGATCTCGTCGGTCAGCTACATCGGCTACGCCATCATCGGCGGTCGCGGCTCTATGCTGGGCCCGATAGTCGGCAGCAGCCTGCTGGTCTGGGCAACGAACGTCTTCAGCATCCAAGGCGAGTATTCGCAGGGCTTGTTCGGAGTGCTGATCATCGTCGTGGTCATGCTCGCCAAGGGCGGCATCGTCGGTACCGCGACTACATTGCTACGACGCCTCAGAGGCGCACGCCGCGAAACGCCCGTCGTGCAGCCCCAGGCGACCGCAAACCAGGCGAGTGCCAGGCAATGACTAGCGACACCAGCGCCGTACCGCGTCCTGCCAACGCAGGCGAACTGCGCGTCGACAAGATCTCGATGCGCTTTGGCGGACTCAAGGTTTTCGACGACATCAGCCTGAAACTCGCGCCGCGGGACATTCTTGGCGTGATTGGCCCCAACGGCGCCGGCAAGACGACGCTGATCAATGTCATATGCGGCAAGCTCAAGCCTGCGGCGGGACAAGTGTTTCTTGGCGGCCACGACATCAGCGGAATCCCGACCCACACCCTGAGTCGCATGGGGTTGGTGCGCAGTTTTCAGCAAACCAACACGTTTCGGACGGCCACGGTGAGGGAGAATCTATCGCGCGCCATTCGGTTCAGCGCCGGGTCCGCCGAGTCATGGCGCCGCATGGATGACCTGCTGGTCAGGTTCGAACTTTTGCACCGGCTCGACGAGCAAAGCGACAAACTGCCCTATGGCTTGCAGAAGATGCTCGGCCTGCTGCTCGCCTACGCGACCACGCCCAAGGTGCTGCTGCTGGACGAGCCTGCTGCCGGACTGGAAGGCAGAGAGCGTGTCCGGGTGGACGATTTCGTGCGCCATGCGCAACAGGATCTTGGCTGCGCGATCCTGATCGTGGAGCACGATATGGATCTGATACGCCGGCTTTGTCCGCGCATCATGGTGCTGGATGCCGGCCGGCTGCTCGCCGAGGGCCCGCCGGAAGAGGTCTTGTCGCGCCGCGAAGTCATCGACGCGTATGTCGGCGCGATCGAAGAAGAAGAGGAGGCGTGATGCTGGCGGTACGGGATTTGAACGTGCGCTATGGCGGAATCGTTGCGCTGCGCGGCGTTTCGATCGACGTGAACAAGGGCGAGACGGTGCTGCTCGTCGGCGCCAATGGCGCGGGCAAGTCCAGCCTCATCAACGCCGTGATCGGTCTGGTGCCCAGCAACGGCGGCACCATACACTTCGACGGGCGCAGCCTGGACGGTATGTCCTGCGACCGGCGAGCGCGCGCGGGCATAGGCTACGCTCCCGAAGGTCGCCGCGTGTTTCCATCGATGTCGGTCGCCGACAACGTCCTGTCCGGCGCTTTCGGCTTGAGCCGCAAGCTGCAGCGACAATCCTTCGCCTGGCTGTGCGAAATGTTTCCCCTCCTTGCAGAACGCGCCTCGCAACCGGCTGGGCAGTTGAGCGGGGGCGAGCAGCAAATTGTCGCGCTGGCGCGGGCCTTGAGTTCGAATCCTGCCGTGCTGCTTCTGGACGAACCGTTCCTTGGACTTGCGCCCGTTTGGATTCGGCGCATCAGCGACGCCATCCGTCAGATGCAGCAGCGCGGTACGACAATACTGATGACGGAGCAGATGGCGCGCCCCGCGCTGAAATTAGCGACGCGGGGCTATGTAATGCGTGGCGGCGAAGTCCGGCGCGGTGGCACCGTGGCGGAAATTCGCGAGATCGCTTTGGCGGATGAATATCTATGAAAGCCGCGACCGCAAACGCCACAGCCAGGCTCGGCCGCTTCGTCGCCCGCTGCGCCGGTGAACCGCTAGAGGCAAAGATCGCGGAAAAGGCCGCCATCTGCATGCTCGACGCGCTGGGGCTGGCGCTGGTCGCCCGAGACGAGCGTACCGCGGCGGCCATGCGCGCCGCGACCACGCCGGCCTCCGGCCTTGCAAGTACCGCCCGTATCTGGGCCGACGGGGCGCGCGCCGCCCTTTCCGAAGCGGTCGCCGCGAATGCCATTGCGGTACATGCGCACTTCCAGGACGATACCGACCACAATTCATGGTCGCACCCGGGCTCCTTGATCGTCCCGGTGGCGGTGTGCGCCGGGGAGTCCGGCGCAGCCACACTCAGCAGCGTTCTGCGCGCGATCGTTGCCGGATATTCCACCATGGAATGGCTGGGCGCTGACGAGATCGTGTCGCTGGCACTGATACGACGCGGCCTGCGCACCAGCCCGACATTCGGAACCATAGGTGCCGCTGGTGCTGCTGCGGTCGCATTGGGGCTGGACGCAGGCATGGCCACCAACGCGGTTGCGATCGCTGCGGGCATCACCGGCGGCGTGGTCGAACCGGTACGCGCAGGATCCGACGAGTGGCGCTTTCAGAATGCGCACGCGGCCCGTGGCGGGCTCTGCGCGGCGCAACTCGCTGCGCACGGCGTGCTTGGCGCGCCTGATGCGCTGGAGGGCGCGAAGGGATTCCTGCGCTCGCTGGCCGGACTTGCGGATACCCCGGCCAAATGGCGCGCCGACCCAGACGTCGGGATCATGCTGAGGATCATGGCCAAACCCTGGGCGACCCTGGGTGACAATATGTCGGCGGTCGCGGCCGCAAAGCTCCTGCACGACGACGGCGTGGCGCTAGATCGCGTCAGGCACATCCGCGTGCGCATCTGGCGGCCATATACGGAATATCCGGGCACCTCGTTCAAAGGTCCGTTCGAGCGCGCCGTGCAGACGCAGGCGAGCACCGCCTTCGCGACCGCCGCCATGCTCGTCTACGGCGAATTAGGCTACGACATCGGTTTCGAGCACCGCGATGACCCGCGCATACTCAAGCTCGTCGAGTTGACGGAGGTAGAGCCGGACGATGAGGGCACGGCGCTTGACGCCGAAGTCAGGATCGAGCTGGCCGATGGAACAAAGCTGCGTCGAATTGCAGCTGAATCGCCGCGGTCGCTGATCTTTCAGGATCGCGCGCGAGCCACCGAAGTGCTCGAACAGCGTCTGGTTCAAAGCGGGCTGGCACCGGGCGCCGGAATATCCATGGCGGCCAAGGTCTTCGGCGCGATGGATCAAGGTCGGGAGATTGGTATCCGGTCGGTGCTCGATAGTCTTGGAATAAATTGACGGGGAAGAAGCGATGGATCTTGGACTGAAAGGCAAGACTGCAGTTGTAACTGGTGGCAGCAAAGGAATAGGCTTGGAAACGGCGCGCTGCCTCGCGGGCGAGGGCGTTAGAGTGATGATCTGCGCGCGCCGCGAATCGGCGCTCGCCGAAGCAGCCGAGGACATAAGGGCGACCACGCAACAAGAGGTCGAGGTCCACCAGCTCGATGTGACGAAGCCGGAGGAGATTGCGGCGTTGCCGCGCATTATCGAACAAAAGCTCGGAACGATAGATATGCTGGTCAACAACGCCGGTACCGGAACCTACAAGCCGTTCCTGGAGGTTACCGATGAAGAACTGCAATACGGCATGTCGATCAATTTCTTCTCCCAGTTCCGCATTTGCCAAAAGATAATTCCGATGATGATAGGGCAAGGCGGCGGCCGCATCGTCAACATTTCCGGCGAAACCGGCATCATGGTCACCAATCCGCCGTTCCTTTCCTCCTGTACCGGGCCGGCGAAGTCGGCCGAAATCCGCCTGTCAAAAATCCTGGCGAACGAGTTCGCGGAGCACAACATCCGAGTGAACTGCGTTGTTCCCGGCTTCGTCACCACGCCCGAGCGGTTCGCGAAATGGGAACGCGAGCTCGCGCGGCGCCCTCTGGATTCCCAAGAAGCGGACGAGGCGCGCAAGCAGTGGTCCAGCAATCAGGCAATGAGAAATACGCGTTGGGGCACGCCGCAGGAAATCGCCAACCTCGTCGCCTTTGCACTTTCAGACGCGGCAAGCTTCGTCAACGGCGCCGTGCTCGTGGCGGACAACGCGCAGGACAAATCATGATTTACCTGCGCCCTTCGTCTCCTGAGCGTTCAACGCCAACCCGGTCGCGGCCGCAATCGAGCGGGACCGTATCAGCGGGGCGGCGATGAGACCGCTGGCAGGCATCACCGTGGTCGAACTCGGGCACAGCGTCGCCGCGCCCTACGCCGGCCTCATCCTCGCGGATCTCGGTGCGCGTGTGATCAAGGTCGAGAATCCGAACGGGGGCGACTACGCGCGCGGCTGGGGGCCGCCCTTTTGGAAGGATACGGCCAGCTCCTTCCTGTGCCTCAATCGCGGCAAGGACGGCATCACTGTCGATTTCGCCCGCGAAGAGGAAGCGCGCGCGCTCAAGCGGCTGATCATCGAGGAGGCCGACGCCGTTATCCAGAATCTGCGCCCCGGCATACTCGAGCGCTTCGACCTTACCGTAACAAGCCTGCGGGCGCAGAAGCCCGCATTGATCTGGTGCGACATCGGCGCTTTCGGCGATAGCGGCCCGCTCTCGGCGAAACCGGGCTACGATCCGCTCGCGCAGGCGGCCAGCGGGATCATGAGCGTCACCGGCGAAGGCGACCGGCCGCCGGTGCGCGTCGGTGTCTCGCTGATCGATATGGGTTCGGGCATGTGGACCGTGATCGGCTTGCTCGCCAGTCTGCTGGAGCGCGCCGCTACCGGCCAGGGAGCGCATGTATCGACCTCGCTGTATGAGACCGGTCTGGCGTGGATGACCGTACCGCTTGCCGCATATGGGGCGTCGGGCAAGGTGGGCAGGCCCTACGGCTCGGGGATAGCAGAGATAGTGCCGTATCAAGCGTTTCACGCTTCCGACGGCTGGTTGATGATCGCCGCCGGGAACGACAACCTCTTCCGCAAACTGTGCAGGGCATTGGAGCTGGTCGGTCTCGCGGAGGCGCCAGAATATGCAACGAATCCCGCGCGCGTGGTCAACCGCGATAGCCTGCTGCCCCGGATCGCGGCTGCGGTCGCCAAGCATACGGTGGACGCGCTTAGCCGGATGCTGGACGAGGCAGGCGTGCCGAATTCCCCGCTGTTGACCGTCGACCAGGTCGCCAACCATCAGCAGACCGACGCGCTCGGGATGCTCGCCGCGTGTGCTGGAGACGAACTTAAGCTGGCCGGCATTCCGCTGTCCTTCGGTGCTGAGCGACCGCGATCGACCAGGGGCGCGCCCGGACTCGGCGAGCACAACTCTCAATGGAAGAAAACAGGAGGCAATGACAATGCGAAATGATTGCGACACGCTGATTCCAACCGGTCGTGGCGTGGGGGCGAGATCATGACGAGTGCCCAGCATGATCCCATGAATGCCGAGGTGAGCGTAGCGCTGGGCGAGGACTTCCTGGACGTACGCGAGGCGGTCAGGCGCATCTGCAAGGATTATCCCGGCAGCTACTGGCGCGAATTGGACGAAAGGCGCGGATATCCGACCGAATTCGTCAACGCGCTCACACGCTCGGGTTTCCTCGGCGCCCTGATTCCAGAGGAATACGGCGGATCCGGGCAGCCGCTGCGCGCGGCGGCGGTGGTACTCGAGGAGATCAACGCCAGCGGCTGCACCGCCAGCCCGGCGCACGCGCAGATGTACATCATGGGGACCTTGCTGCGCCACGGCAGCGAGGCGCAAAAACGGCGCTATCTTCCGCGAATCGCCTCCGGCGAGCTGCGCTTGCAGGCATTCGGCGTGACCGAACCCACGACCGGGTCGGACACGACGCAGCTCAAGACGCGCGCCGAGCGGCGCGGGGACGTCTACGTCGTCAACGGACAGAAGGTCTGGACCTCCCGCGCCCTGCACTCGGACCTGATGCTGTTGCTCGCACGCACCACTCCAGTCGACAAGGTGCGCAAGCGCACCGAGGGACTATCGGTGTTCCTCGTCGACCTCAAGGATGCTGCTGCGCGCGGCATCAAGATCACGCCGATCAAGGCGCTGATCAATCACAACACGACCGAAGTGTTTTTCGACAACGTGGAAGTTCCCGTCGAGAACCTCATCGGCGAGGAAGGGCTGGGGTTTCGCTACATACTCGACGGGATGAATGCCGAACGCATACTGGTCGCGTCCGAGTGCATAGGCGACGGGCGCTGGCTGCTGCGCAAGGGTGTCGAATACGCCAACGAGCGCAAGGTCTTCGGACGCATGATCGGGCAGAACCAGGGCGTGCAGTTTCCGCTCGCCCAGGCCTATGCGGAGCTCGAGGCCGCCGACATGATCGCGCGCCGCGCCGCGGCCTTGTTCCAGGCGAAGCGGCCCTGCGGCGCAGACGCGAACATGGCCAAACTTCTGTCGGCGGAAGCGACCTGGCACGCGGCTGAAGCCACGATGCAGACCTATGGCGGGTTCGGTTTCGCCCAGGAATACGATATCGAGCGCAAATGGCGGGAAGTGCGCATATACCGCACAGCGCCGATCTCCACCAACCTGATCCTTGCGTACATCAGCGAGCACGTGCTCGGACTACCCCGTTCCTATTGAGAAGGACAGCCAATATGCTTGAACTCACTAAACAGGCAGCAAAATTCGCCTCCGAAGTAAAGATGTCGCAGCTTCCGCCTCGCTGCGCCGAAGCCATCACTACCGGGATCACCGATTGCGTAGGCGTAATGATCGCCGGCGCCGGGGAAGAGGCTGTGCAGATCGTTGCGGGAATGGTCAGCGCCGCTACGGGTAAGGATACTGCACCGGAGATTCCCTCGGGCCGCAAGCTGTCCTCCGCGGATGCCGCGCTCGTTAACGGTGTGGCGGCACATGCGCTGGACTACGACGACGTCGCCCTCTCGGGCCATCCGAGCACTGTGCTTGTCCCGGCCATACTCGCCGAAGGCTGGACGCTGGGCAGCAGCGGCGCGGATGTAATCGCCGCATACGCGGCTGGATACGAAATCTGGGCCCTGCTCGAGGCGCTTGAGCCGGGTGCCTACCACGAGCGCGGCTTTCACCCGACCGCAATACTCGGCACGGTGGCAACGGCCGCCGCCTGCGCGCGCCTGCATGGGTACGATTCCGGCAAGACCGCGCACGCGATCGCCATCGGCGCTTCGCTGGCTTCGGGCCTGGTCGCCAATTTCGGCACGATGACGAAACCGCTGCACGCGGGCCGCAGCGCGCAATCGGGCATCATCGCCGCGAGGCTTGCCGGGCGCGGATTCACCGGCGCGCTCGACGTGCTAGAACATCGCACCGGCTTCATGCGCGCGCACTCGCCCTCATCCGATCCGCAGCTCGACGCGCAGGACGCCGGCCTGGGTACGCACTGGCGTTTGCCGCAATTCGGTATCAACGTAAAGCGCTATCCGGCCTGCTACGGCACGCACCGGGCAATCGACGCGATGATCGAACTCGCGCGGGAGCACAATCTCACTGCGGACGCGGTGAAGGAGATACGCGTACGGACCGGAAGCACGCAGAAACTGATGTTGCGCAACAGCAACCCGCAGACCGGCCTTGAGGCCAAATTCAGCATGGAGTTCGCGCTCTCGGCCGCATTGGTGGTCCGGCGCGTGGGCCTGGCGGAGTTGACCGATGAATTCGTGCGCAGGCCGGACGTCGCGGCAAACTTTGCCAAAGTCAAGATCAGCGTCACCGAGGAGAAGGCTGAGCTCGATTTCGCCCCGGACGATCGTGTCAGCGTACTGCTGACGAACGGGGCGGTGCTCGAACACGCGCCGGTGACCGATGCCAAGGGCAGCTGGAAGCGGCCGATGAACCGTGACGAGTTCGAAGAGAAGTTTCTCGACTGTGCCACGCGCAGGCTCGATCGCGGGCATGCTTCCGAGCTGTTCGAGCAGCTCTGGTCGATTGCGAAGATCGCGTCGGTGCGCGATCTGCACTTCACGCAGCAGCGCGTGGCCGCGTAGCGGCGGCGTGCCAATCGGCAGCGTAGGGGACGCAATGCAGCCATGACTGCGATTCGAATCTGGCACCAGTCCGTCAACGAACTGGAGCATCTCGAGGTCTACCGGCGCACGCTGACCGCTCATGCCGTCGCGGTCATGGGCGAGGACGCAGAGGTGGTTTTGCACGGCCTGCCCCCTGGGTCGTATTCAGGGCTATCAGCGACGGTGGCTCTCAGCAACGCCTATGTCTATCACCGCATACTCGATCGCGTGGTGGAAAACGCCATCGATGCCGAGCGCGCCGGTTTCGATGCGTTCGTGATCGGATCGTTCAGTGAACCGCTCTTGCGCGAAATCCGTTCCGCCGTCGACATACCGGTGGCATCATTGATGGAGAGTGCACTGCTGGTCGGCTGTTCGCTCGGCAAGCTGCTCGCGCCGATTTCCAACGCGCCCGCGATCGTGTGGATGGTGAAGACCGCGGTGGAAAAGCACGGACTCGGCGCAAGGGTGCTCGAAGTGCAAGCGATCGATCCGCCACTCGACGAACCCGCACTGGCAGCCGCCTACGAACATCCGGCACCCGTGATCGACGCCTTCAGGCGGGCGGCGGCTCTGGCGATCGCGAAAGGTGCCGACGTCATCATTCCGGCCGAAGGCGTGCTCGCCGAACTGCTGTATGCACATGGGCTGCGCGCCGTCGGAGCAGCGCCGGTGATGGACGTGTTGGGCACAACCTGGGCGTATGCGGCCATGCTGGCGCGGCTTTGGTCGCGCACCGGGCTGCGCGTCGGACGCAGCTGGCATTATCGCCGCGACGATCCCGAACTGATTCAGCGGCTGCATGCGGCCCAGGCGCGGCGCGATACGGCTGCGGGCGAATGAAGAGTGGTGGCGCAATGGCGGAACTGGAATATGACGCAGCGGGCAGTTGAGACCGTGACTCTGTGCGCGCCGCGCTTGGCCGGAGAACACAGGCAGGCGCATCTCGCACCGGCAAGCGGGATGCCGGCGTGAAAGTCGGCAAACGCCTCACTATCGTCGACGTGGCGCGCGCCGCAGGCGTTTCCGTCGGGACTGTTTCGCGCGTGCTCAATGGGAACGCCAAGGTTCGACCGCTCGCCCGGGACAAGGTCCAGGCCGCGATCAAGGAGCTAGGCTACGCGCCGAATGCGGTGGCGCAGAGCATGCGCATCAAATCCACCCATACGATAGGCTGCGTGATCCGCGAGATCAACCTGACCGCTCTGGCAGCGTTTGTCAGGGCGGCACATGATGTGCTGGATGAAGCGGGCTTTTCCCTGCTGCTGTCGAATTCAGAAGGTCAGCGCGAGCGCGAGAGGGAACTCCTGGCGCGGCTTAGCGGCCGCCGCGCGGACGGGATCATGATCGGTCCTTACTCTCCGGTGACCGAAGAGTTCGACGCATTTCTGCGCCGCCTGAACGTCCCGATCGTGCTGATCGATCGCGATTTGCCGGCTTGGGCGGACTCGGTGATGACCGATCATGCCAAGGGCGTGCGCGACGCGACGGAGCACTTGCTCAAGCTCGGGCATCGGCGCATCGCCATCATCACCGGGAGCCCCGCGCTGTATCCGGCGCGCGAGCGCATACGCGGCTACGAGGAGGCGCTGCGCTCGCGCCAGCTGGAGCCGGACCCGGCGCTGATCGAAGCATCCAGTTTCCTTCCGGACAAGGGCTTTCGCTACACATCGTCGGTGCTGGCCTCGCGCGACCCGCCTACGGCGATCATCGCCGGGGGCATAGGTATGTTGCCGGGGGTACTGCAGGCGATCCGGGTCCGCGGTCTGAGCATCCCCGGCGATATCTCCGTCGTCGGGGCGGGAGACTCGGAGCTCTCCGAGCTCTACGCGCCCCCGATCAGCATCCAGCGCTGGGACCAGGCCGAAATCGGCCGCTTTGCAGCGAACTTGTTGCTCGACCGCATACGCGGGCGCGCCGACGCCGAACCGCGCCACGTGCTGCTGCCTAACGAATTTCTCGCACGCGAGTCCACGGGTCCGGTGAAGCACGCGGGGGGGCTGGGCAAGATTGCGGACCGGGTTTCCGGGGCATGACCGGGCAAGGGCGGATTGCACTATTCGGCATTTCTAGCTAGCGTAAAGGAGCGAATCGATGAGTCTATGGATGAGTGATCTGCCGCGCAAGTCGCAGCAGTTCGGGCGCATATTCCCGCCCAACCGCGAGTGGTTGCAGAAGCAGCCGGCCGAAGAGATCATCGAACCGGACCTGCCCATCGTCGATACCCATCACCATCTCTGGGATTTTCCCAACAACCGCTACCTCCTGGAGGAATTTCTCGGCGATCTGCGGTCGGGGCACAATATCGTCGCCACGGTGTTCGTCGAATGCCAGTCCATGCACCGCCAGGGCGGACCCCTCGAAATGCGGCCGGTCGGCGAAACAGAATTTGTCGCGGGGATCGCGGCAATGTGCGACAGCGGCAAATACGGCGCCACCCGCGTGGCGCAAGGCATCGTGGGCTTTGCAGATCTTGCGCTGGGCGCGCGCGTGCGGCCGGTGCTGGAAGCGCATATTTCGGCCGGCGGCGGCCGTTTCCGCGGAATCCGCTACGCCGCCGGCTGGGACGCAAGCGAAGTGATCGGCAACAGCCACGGCGTCACCGAAGCGCATCTGTATCAGCGTCCGGCGGTGCGCGAAGGGTTGAGGTGCCTGGAATCGCTCGATCTTGCCTTTGACGCATGGGTTTTCCATACGCAGCTTGCCGATGTGATAGAGGTGGCTGGGGCTTTCCCCGGGCTTAGCATCATCATGGGGCATGTCGGCGGGCCGCTCGGGTACGGTCCGTATCAGGGCAGACGCGATGAAGTCTTCACATCGTGGAAGGCCTCGATGAAGGAGCTTGCGCAGCACGCCAATGTCGTGGTCAAACTCGGCGGCATGCTGATGCGGCTGGCTGCCTACGACTACCTTGAACTGTCGGCGCCGCCATCCTCTTTGGAACTGGCGGCGCACTGGCGCCCGTACATAGAGACCTGCATCGAATTTTTCGGCGCCGATCGATGCATGTTCGAAAGCAATTTTCCTGTCGAAAAGATGGGTACCGGCTATGCCACCCTGTGGAATGCATACAAGCGCATCGCGCAGGTCGCCTCGGAGAGTGAAAAGCGGGCGATGTTCAGCGCTACGGCGCGCCGTGTCTACCGGCTGGATTGAGCGCGGCCGCAGGCGGTGCGCATGGCCCGGCCGTCGGGCCGCGGGCTGTGTAGCCCCTGCGGCTGGCGGTGGGAAGACTGATGAATATGTCAAAACGAGCGAAGGATAGAACCATGGAACTGCCGAAGTACGAGACCCTCAAGACTGAAATGGCTGCGCCGCATGTGCTGCTGGCCACCCTCAACCGGCCGGAACTGGGCAATGCGATCAATACCCAGATGGGGCACGATTTTCTCGACCTGTGGACACGCCTGACCGAGGATGCGGGTGACATCCGCTGCGTGGTGCTGACCGGAGCGGGCGAAAAGATCTTCTGCGCCGGCGGCGACTTGAAGGAGCGCAACGGCATGACGCGCGAGCAATGGGTGCGCCAGCACCAGCTGTTCGAGCGCCAGTACTGGACCCTGGTCGACCTGCCCGTGCCGGTGATCGCCGCGGTCAACGGCCACGCCTATGCCGGCGGCCTGGAGACCGCGCTCACCTGTGATTTCATCTACGCGGTAAAGACGGCACGCTTCGCGCTGACCGAAGTAAGCCTGGGCATCATGCCCGGCGCCGGCGGCACGCAGAACCTGCCGCGCGCCGTGGGCGAACGCCGCGCCAAGGAGATCATCATGACCGCGCGCCCCTTCAGCGCGCAGCAGGCCTACGAATGGGGCGTGGTCAACGAACTGTGCGAAGCGGCGGATCTGATGCCCAGGGTGCTCGACACGGCGCGCGCCATCGCCGGGAATGCGCCGCTGTCGATCCGCCAGGTGAAGAAATCGGTGCGTTTCGGCATGCAGATGGAGATCAAGACCGCCTACCGCTTCGAGGTCGAGGCCTACAACCATCTGGTCGAGACCGAGGACCGCTACGAGGGGATCAGGGCCTTCAATGAAAAGCGCAAGCCCCGGTTCAAGGGAAAATGAGATGAAAAATTTCGATGTCAGCGTACGTGAGGTGGGCCTGCGCGACGGCCTGCAAATCCATCCGACTTTCATGCCCACCGCAAGCAAGATCGCCTGGATAGAAGCCGCGGCCGCTGCCGGCGTGGGCGAAATCGAAGTGACCTCGTTTGTGCCGCCGAAGCTTCTTCCGCAGTTCCTCGACGCCGAGGAAGTCAGCAGGCGCGCCCTGGCAGTCCCGGGGCTGACGGTGGCGGCGTTGATCCCCAACTCCAGGGGAGCCGAGCGCGGTCTCGCGCTGGGTGTGCACAAGCTCAATTTCGTCATGTCGGTGAGCAGGACGCACAATCTCAACAACGTGCGGCGCGAGCGCGAGGAATCGGTGGCCGATTTCCGCAAGATCGTGGAACTGGTCAAGGCGCAGCCCGGCGCGCGGCGTCCGCGCATCGTCGGCGGGCTCTCCACCGCACTGGGTTGTTCCTTCGAGGGCCGGATTGCGGTCGCCGATGTGGTCAAGTACGCGCTGCTGCTGGCCGAGGCGGGCGCCGACGAACTGGTGGTCGCCGATACCGTAGGTTACGCCGACCCGGCGCAGGTGCGCGCCGTGTTCAAGGCGGTAATGGCGGAGGTCGGCACGCTGCCACTCGCCGCCCATTTTCACGACACCCGCGGCACCGGCCTCGCCAACGTCGATGCCGCGCTCGAGTGCGGCGTGCGTGCCTTCGATGCTTCGCTCGCAGGCCTTGGGGGCTGTCCGTTCGCGCCGGGAGCGACCGGCAACATCGTCATGGACGACCTGTGCTTCATGCTCGATTCGATGGGGCTCACCACCGGCGTGGACCTGCACAAACTGCTGGCGGTGCGCGAGATCGTGCGCGCGGCGCTGCCCGACATCGAGATGCATGGTGCGCTCGCTCGCGCCGGACTGCCGCGCAACTACCAGTCGGCGAGCGAGCGCGCCGCTGCGGCGGCCGCCGCATGAGCACGCCGATCAATGCGGCCCTGAGCCGCAGCGTCGCGGTAGTGGGGGTGGGCAATGCGCCCTATGGATCCTTTCCCGACAAGGACGAATACGCCTTGGCGGCGGAAGCGTTCACTCAGGCGCTGCAGGACAGCGGACTGGAAAAGTCGCAGATCGACGGCATCGGCGTGTGCCGAATTCCCTCGTACGCGCGCATGGGCGAGGTGCTGGGCATCGACCCGCGCTGGACGTTGACCTTGCCTGCGCACGGCCGCATGTCGGGCATTTCCATAGTCGAGGCGCTGGCCGCACTGCACTCGGGAATTGCCGCGTATATCGTGCTGCTGTATTCCAATATCGGCCGCTCGCGCCGGATGAATTACGGCGGCGACGAAATGCCGAACGTATGGGATCCTTGGGGCTTCACCTCCCCCGGCGCGGGACATGCGATGATGTTCCGACGGCACATGGAGCTATACGGCACCACGACCCGGCAGCTCGCCGAGATATCGGTGGCTTTCCGCAAGCACGCCTGCCTCAATCCGGATGCGGTCATGAAAAAGCCGATCTCGATAGACGATCATGAGAACTCGCGCCCGATCACCGCACCGCTCAGGCTGCTCGATTACTGCCAGATCAACGACGGGGCCTGCTGCATGATACTCACGACGGCCGAGCGCGCACGCGATCTGCGCCGTCCGCCCGTTTATATCGCCGGCGTAGGCGCACGCGATAATTTCCGCGATTCCTCATTGCCGAATTTCTCCGCGGATTTCTGGTACGCGGCACTGCAGGATGTGGCGGAGCAGGCCTATACGATGGCCGGCCTGGGCACGCAGGACGTGAACGCCCTGATGGCTTACGACAATTTCAGCCCGACGGTGCTGTTCAGCCTGGAGGGCCTGGGTTTCTGCAAACGCGGTGAATCGGGCGCGTTTGTGGAGGGCGGCAGGCTGGCGCTGGGAGGTGCGCTGCCGAGCAATACCGATGGCGGACATTTGTCCAATTCTTACATGCAGGGATGGGCGCTCAACGTCGAATCCGTACGGCAGCTGCGCGGCGAATTGGGTGCGCGGCAGGTGGCCGGCTGCAAGGTGGTTCAATATGTGGCCGCCACCCCCTGCACGCGCTCGATAATCTATACCCTTGACTGAGCGCAATTTGAATGGATACCTTGAAGATGAACAATGCGAGCGCGTACACCAAGCCCCTGCCCAGACCCGACCCTGAACTGAAACCTTTCTGGGATTTTGCTCGTCTGGGGCAATTCGCCGCGCAGCGCTGCCGCGATTGCGCGCATGTGCATTTTCCACCGGGCCCGGTGTGCCCGGCCTGTCTCAGCAGCAGCCAAGAATGGTTCGCCACCAGCGGCAGGGGAACACTGTTTTCATGGGTTGCGTTCCATCATCCATACTGGGACTGCGTGAAACCGGCGCTGCCCTACAACGTGGTGATGGTGCAGCTCGAGGAGGGACCGCTCATCGCCAGCAATCTGGTCGACGAGAATCTGCAAGGGCTGAAACTCGGTATGGCGGTCGAGGCGGTATTCGAGGCGATACCGGGGGACATGTACCTACCCAAGTTCAAGCTCCGTGCCCGCTGAAGCCTGCATGTCGACGCCGCAGGCTGCCGCCGGCAGGCCTGGCATGCTGTCAGGGATTCGCGTCGTCGAACTCGCCGACGAACTCGGCGAATACTGCGGCCTGCTGCTGGCCGGGCTGGGCGCCGATGTCATCAAGGTTGAACCGCCCGATGGCAGCCCGACCCGGCGCATCGGCCCCTACTACGGCGATCAGCCGGATCCGGAAAAATCGCTGTACTTCTGGAACTACAATCGCGCGAAACGTTCGGTTGCGCTCGACCCGGGCCGCGCCGACGGACGCGATGCCCTGCTAAGGCTGCTGCAGGACGCCGATGTGCTGTTGGACGCGAGCTGCGGCGCGGTCAATTCCGCTCTGGCGCTAAGCCGCGGACAATTGGCGCAGCGTTTCCCCTCGCTAGTCGTCGCGCGTATCACACCATTCGGCGATACCGGGCCGTGGAAGGATTTCAAGGGCTCGGACCTCGTCCACCTCGCGCTCGGCGGAGTCATGATGAATTGCGGGTACGATCCGGACCCGAGCGGCGGCTACGAGCTGCCGCCGATCGCACCGCAGGTATGGCATGCCTATCACATCACCGGCGAGCAGCTGGCCGTCGGCATAGTCGCGGCACTGCTGCACCGCGAGCGCAGCGGCGAAGGCCAGGACGTATCCTGTGCCGTGCACGAGGCGGTCTCCAAGAACACGGAGATCGACCTGATGTCCTGGGTGATGCGGCACGCACCTATCTACCGGCAAACCTGCCGCCACGCTGCGGAGGAGCCGGGCCGGGTACCCAGCATCAGCCACACGAAGGACGGGCGCTGGTTCATGACTTGGGGGGTATCGGCCCGAGACGAGGCCAATCTGCTGCCGTTTCTGCAGCGCTACGGCATGGCGGCGGACCTGCAGAAACCACCAGCGGACGCGGACTTGTCGGCGCGCAGCGTTCCCGGAACCTCGGCGGGCGACGAGCGCAGCTCGCACCGGCTGGAGGTGATCCAGCGTTTCGTGCGCGCGCACTGCTACGCGAATGTCCCATGGCGCGAAGCGCAGGATGCGGGGCTCCTGTGGGCGCCGTTGCGCAAGCCCCACGAAAATGCCTTCGACACGCATTGGCTGCAGCGGCAAAGCTTCTGCGATGTGGAGCATCCGGAACTGGGGCGCTCGTTTCGCTATCCCACGAGCAAGTGGCTGAGCAACGCTACCAGCTGGCAGGTCGGGCAGCGTGCGCCGCTGCTGGGTGAGCACAACGCCGAAGTGCTCGGCGACGTCCCCTGGCGTTCGCAGCGGATAGTGGCGCGGGAGCGCGCCGCGGGATCGTCCACTGCGCGCCACCCCAAGCTTTCCGCGCGCGGCCGGCCATTCGCGCTCCAGGGCATACGCATTCTGGATTTCTCCTGGTTTCTTGCTTCCGCCGGCGGCACGCGCTTCGTTGCCGCGCTGGGCGCCGAGAGCATCAAAGTGGAATGGAAGGCCAATCCGGACACCCGCCTGGCCGCCATGGCGCCGATAGGCGGCCGGGCCGCGCGCGAGCGCGCGACGGCGCCGCTGCCCGGCGTCAGCGATGCGGACATGGGGGGACAGTTCAATAACAAGAACTCGGGCAAGCGCGGACTTTCGCTCAATATTCGCCATCCCAAAGGGCTGGAAATCGCCAAGCAACTCGTGCGCATTTCGGATGTAGTGGCGGAAGGCTTTTCTCCGGGTGTACTGGAACGCCTGGGTCTGGGCTACGAGGTCATGAAGGCGTTGCGCCCCGACATCATTTACGTGCAACAGTCCGGCATGGGGGGCAAGGGCACTTACGGGCGATTCCGTACCGTCGGTCCGGTGGCCGCATCCTTTGCGGGCAGCTCCGATATGTCGGGTTTGCCCGAGCCGGCGATGCCGGCGGGATGGGGCTATTCCTATCTGGACTGGATGGGCGCCTACAGTTTCGCCCTGGCCACCCTGGGAGCGCTGTATCACCGCGAGCGCACCGGCGAAGGCCAGATGATCGACTCGTCGCAGTGCGAAACCGGCCTGTTCCTCTGCGGCACCACAGTGCTGGATTATTTTGCGAACGGCCGCGAGTGGTCCCGCTACGGCAATCGCTCCCCCTACAAGCCGGCTGCGCCGCACGGCGCTTATCGCTGCGCGGGCGACGATCGCTGGCTAGCGATTGCCTGCTTTGACGAGGCGCAGTGGACAGCGCTGACCCGGCTTGCAGACCGCCCTGAATGGGCGACGGATCCCCGCTATACGACACTGCAAGCGCGGCTGCTGCATCAGGACGCGCTCGACGCGGCACTGACCTCCTGGACCCGGCAGCAGGACGCATATCCACTCATGCTGCGGCTGCAGGCAGCCGGGGTACCGGCCGGTGTGTGCCAGACGGCACAGGATCGCTGCGAGCATGATCCGCAGCTCGCCGCGCTCGACTGGCTGACCGAAGTCAGCGGAACCAAGATCGGCAGGTGGCCGGTGCCGGAGCTGCCGATGAAACTGAGCGCCACACCCGCGTACATCGGCGGGCCCATAGACCGGGGTGCGCCCTGTTATGGCGAAGACAATGAGTATGTACTCGGCGAACTGCTGGGATATTCCACGCGCGACATCGCCGGATTAGTCGAAGACAGCGTAATCTGAGAACGAGTAAATTGCTTTACAGGGGCGGAACTACGGTAGCAGGGCGGTGTCGGTGTGTGTGCATATCCGAACGCTTCCGGGCTCGATGTGCCGCCTAGGCCCACTGATTCTTCCTACCATGAGTTTCTTATGTCCATAGCCGATACCAGCAATCCCCGGATGAATGCCCATGCCCTGCTGCAGGCGCGCTACGGCGCCGAAGCTGTTCCGCCTGTGGGCAGGCTGAACGAAATGTTGCACGGTCTGTTTGCGCATCGTACAGTACGTGCCTACCTGCCTGATGCCCTGCCGCAAGGCACGCTGGGGACGCTGGTGGCTGCGGCACAGTCGGCCGCCAGCTCATCCAACCTGCAACTATGGAGCGTGATTGCAGTCGAGGATCCGGGTCGCAAGTCGCGGCTGGCGCAGGTCACCGGCGGGCAGGTCCATATCGAACAGGCGCCGCTGTTGCTGGTCTGGCTCGCCGATCTGTCGCGGGCGGACCGCATGGCTGCCGCGCGCAGCTGCACGATGGAAGGCAGCCACTATCTGGAATCTTTCGTAGTCGCGGCCATCGACGCCGCGCTCGCCGCGCAGAACGCGGTGGTCGCAGCGGAATCGATGGGCCTGGGCACCTGCTATATAGGCGCGCTGCGCAACGACCCGGAGCGCGTTGCCGCCGAACTGGGCCTGCCGCCGCGGGCGATGGCGGTGTTCGGCATGTGTGTCGGCCGCGAAGATCCGTCGCATCCTACCGAGATCAAGCCGCGCCTGCCGCAGACCGTAGTGTGCTTCCGCGAGCGCTATGTGCCGCAGCGCGAAATGGAGCAGGTTGCGGAGTATGACAAGACCGTGGCCGCCTTCTCGCGCGAACAGGGTATGGGCGACGTCAGCTGGAGCGACAGGGTGTTCGCCCGCCTGGGCAGCTACAAGGGCTTGTATGGGCGCGAACGCATGCGCGCGGCGATGAAGGCGCTGGGTTTCGAATTGCGCTAGCCGGGCTGCGGCGCGTGGCGCCATGCAATCGGCGACCCCTGACGTCGGCGCGCGCGCGCGGGGCTGAGGCCGCGTCTGGTGCGATGAATGGTGACAGATTCTAGGGCTGAATACTGGAGGTAATCGATGGCTACTGCTTTGACTGCTCTGTTTGCCCCCGGAACCATCGGCAAGATGGCCCTGGCCAATCGCCTGATCATGGCGCCTATGGGCACGAACTATTCGACCTGGAACGGCATCGTCACCGACCGCCTGGTGGACTACTACGCCGAGCGCGCGCGCGGCGGCGTAAGTCTGGTCACTGTGGGCTTCTCCCACGTGCACCCGACAGGCCAGACTTCTCCCTACTCGATGGGCGTACACGACGATGCGCTCATCCCGGGCCTGCGTCGCCTGACCGACGCGATACACGCGGGCGGCGCGAAGGCCAGCATCCAGATCGCGCACGGTGGACGGCGCTGCAGCAGCGCGATCACAGGCGCGCAGTTGCTGGCGCCATCGGCGCTGTCCTGTGTGGGCGGCGAGATGCCCAGGGAGCTGTCGCTGGAGGAGATCCAGACCGTGATCGCCTGGTTCGTACATGCGGCGCGCCGCGTGCGCGAGGCTGGCTACGATGCAGTGACGCTGCACCTTGCAAACGGCTACCTGCTGCAAAGCTTCTTGTCGCCCTACTCCAACCGGCGCAGCGACCTGTACGGTGGCAGCGTGGAAGCGCGCGCGCGCCTGCCGATGGAAATTGTCGAAGGCATGCGCCGCGAACTGGGTAGCGAGATGCCGATCATCGTGCGCCTGTCGGTCGACGATTTCCTCGAAGGTGGCGCCACACTGACCGAGGGCAGGCGCACGGCGCAGCTGCTCGAGAGCGCCGGCGCGGACGCGATCGACGTGACCGCCGGATTACCGGAGACCATGTACATCATCGGTCCGCCGATGGCGATGCCAAAAGGCTTTCTCGTGTCGCACGCGCGCGCGATCAAGGACTCCGTGCGCATCCCGGTGGCGGTCGTGGGCCGCATTAACGACCCGGTACTCGCTGAGCAGATTCTGCGCGAGGGCCATGCCGACTTCATCGCCCTGGGACGGCCGTTGCTCGCCGATCCGGATTTTGCCAACAAGGCGCGCGACGGGCGCCTCGAGGATATCTGTCCCTGCATCGCCTGCAACGAGGGCTGCTTCCAGCGTCTGTACTCGCAACTCGACGTGAGCTGCGTGGTCAACCCACGCGTGGGACGCGAGGCGATGTTCCCGGACGCGCCGGCGCCCAGGGCAAAGCAAGTGCTAGTCGTCGGCGGCGGACCTGGCGGAATGATGGCCGCGCTGACCGCCGCGGCCCGCGGCCACCGCGTCGTTCTTTGCGAGCGAGGGCCGCGACTCGGCGGCCAGCTTCTTATGGGCGATGTGCCACCGCACAAGGAAGAGATCCGCGCACTGCGCGAATACCTCGTCGGGCAAATCGCGAAGTCGGGCGTCGAAACGCGGCTGGACACCACCGTGACGCGAGAACTCGTCGAGAGCATCGGCGCCGAGGCCGTTATCGTCGCCACCGGCGCACGCCCGCTCGCATGCACTGTGCCCGCCATCGACGCGTGCATTGTCTCCGCCTGGGACCTGCTTTCCGGTCGCGCGACCGCGGGCGCAATGACACTGGTAATCGGCGGCGGCGAAGTCGGCTGCGAGCTGGCGGAATACCTCGCTGCGCAGGGCAGGGAAGTCGTGATTGTGGAGTTGCTATCCAGTGTGCTGAACGGCACCGAGCCGCGTGCGCGTACATTGCTGCTGCGGCGGCTACGCGAGCTCGGCGTGCAGGTGCTGACCCAGAGTCGCGTGATTGAGGTGCGGGTCGCCGTCGTCACCTACGAACGCGCGGGCCTGAAGCACCGAATTCAAGGTATCGATACTGTGGTCGCGGCACTAGGGTCGGCGGCCGAGTCCGAACTCGGCGACGCACTTGCCGAGTCGGCGGGCGTGCAGGTCATCGGTGACTGCGTAAAGCCCCGGCGCATTCTCGAGGCGATACGCGAAGGGTACGACACAGCATACGCGCTCTGACGCACGCCCTCAGATTCCTATGCGCGTGCACAGGTTCGCAATCGCGCGGACTCGCCCCAGCTTCATCCTTCGACTGCGGCAGACTTCCTCCACATGGCGGCTGCTCGCGGCCGATCATGCGCCGCTCGTGTTGAGTTTATTGGCGCTTCGCTTTTATCCAGCCCAATTGCCGGGCAATCCCGGCGCCGGAGCTGACTGCGCAATTGGACGCATACCTCGACCAGATAAGCGAGACCCACGGGGCGGAGCGCTATCCCAGGAGCGCGCGCCAGTATCTGGAGGATTGGGCGGCGCCCGAGCGCGCCTATCTGCGCAAGTACCACGCAAAATCAGGTGAGGATGCGGACTTCGAACTGACGCCCGCGATTATCGTAGTGAGTCTACGATAACGAAAACATTTGAAAAATGCGCTCTTTGCTTGTTACTTGGCCGCGCTCCGGCGCGAACGGCGCCGGGTTATCGTTCCAGCGCCTCCTTGTAGCGCCGGCGTGCGGCTTCCTCCTTGATCACATCATCGATTTCGCGAATCACGCTGCCCAGGTCGGCGGGCTTTTGGCTGCGCACAAATCGACCGGTGAGCGCGGTTTCAGGGTGCAGCTTGCCGCTTTCGTAGATCGCCCAGATCTCGCGGCCGTAGTCGCTTGTGTGCAGCTCCGGGGCGTAGCGGCTGAAGTAGGCGGTAAGGTTGTCGACGTCGCGCAAGAGCATGGCGCCAGCGCTGTTATTGCCGGCAGCGTCGACAGCCTGGGGCAGGTCGATGATGACCGGCCCGTCGCCGCCGACAAGCACGTTGTACTCGGACAAGTCGCCGTGAATGATGCCGGCGCAAAGCATGCGCACGACCTGCACGATCAAGGTGTGATGGTATTCGCGGGCCTGCGCTGCGCTTAGCGCAAGGTCGTTGAGCCTGGGCGCTGCGTTGCCCATTTCATCTGTCACCAGTTCCATCAGCAGCACGCCTTCGAGGAAATTGTAGGGCCGCGGCACGCGCACACCGGCCGCAGCCAGGCGGTGCAGGGCGTCCACCTCGGCGCTTTGCCAGGCCTGTTCCTGCTCCTTGCGCCCGTAGCGGGAGCCTTTCTCCATGGCGCGGGCGCGCCGGCTGTTCTTTACCTTGCGGCCTTCCGTATATTGGACGTTCTGGCGGAAGCTGCGCTTCTCTGCTTCCTTGTATACCTTCGCACAGCGTGTATCTTCGCCGCAGCGGACTACGTAGACCTCGGCTTCCTTGCCGCTCATTAGCTGGCGCACGACCTCGTCGACCAGACCTTCCTCGACCAAGGGTTTGATTCTCTTCGGAGTTTTCATAGGCGCCTTTCAGCGCGGATGCGGCGCCTGATGATGATGGGTGCAGACGCGATTTTACGCTATAGCCGTTCGCCATGCGGCACATGCCCGGCCTTTGCGGCTTTGGCGGCCAAGGAGAACATTCCCGCCGTCGCGCTTGCCTGCGGGCAGAAAAAAAAGGCCGGTGGCGCTGTTAGAACGCCACCGGCTTGAAGACGGGATTCCAAAGGAGGAGGAGGAGAAACCCCGCAAATGAATACTACAACAACTTATGGTGCGATGCAACAGTCATGCATTCAAAGTGGCGAAAATTACGCGATTTTTCCATCTGATTTTCTGATCTTCGCCATCACATAATGCGGTATGACGCAGCGCACCAATATGCTATAAAAGCGGCGCAGGGGAGGTTTTGCACGGAAAGTCGATGTGATGATTATCAGGCCGCTGACAGTATTCGAGCGCGAGTCCGTCAGAAACTTCTATCTCTCCCTTACGCCAGAAGACCGGCGCAAGCGCTTTTGCTGCACCATATCCGACGAGACCATTTCCAAGTACGTGGACCGGTTGAATTTTACCCGGGACATGGTTGTGGGCGCATTTGACGAAAGCGCGCAGCTCGTGGGGCTCGCCGAACTTGTCCGCGGCGCCATGGAAAGTGAAATGGCCTTCTCGGTGCGTCCCGAGAAGCGCGGGCAAAAGATCGGCACCCAGCTGATACAACGGCTGTTCCTGCGCGCCAGAATGTGCGGCGTTGCAAAGGTGTTCGTATTGTTTCTTTCGGACAACACGCCGATGCGCCGTATGGCCCTACGCGCAGGAATGGCGGTGAGCACGGTCGACGGCGAATCCCATGCAGTGCGGGCCTTGTCCGCCGCGACTGCGGAAGAACTGGCGCATTGGTACGCGGAGGAAAACCTGTCGCACGGCCGGTACTTCGGGACTCTGGGGATAGTCCGCTGGGGTTCGCTCCTGAACCGGTCCGAAGCTACGATTCCACAGCCAGCCGAGGTTCTGGCTCCCACCGCTTGACCTGGCCGGGCCGGCGGCAATCTGCCCACCCGGCTATCCGCGCGGAACTTGCGCATTGTCAAGTCGCCACGACGCCGGCGCCCGGACAATATCCGAAGGTTCCCTGACGGATAACTGCAAGGAGGAATCGACGGTGGCACTGACCAAGGCCCAGTTCGCCAAACTTGAGCGCACGCTGGACCAGCAGTACCTGTCCCTGCTGGAAGAAGTCCGCGATGCGCTGGAGCACAGTGAAAACCAGCAGTATGTGGAGCTGATCGACAGGGCGCCCGCCGACATCGCCGACCAGGCGACCGGTGACGCGCTGGCCGATCTCAATCTGACCATCATCGACCGTCACGTCCGCGAAATCCGCGACATCGAAGCAACCAGGCTGCGCCTCAGCGAAGGCGGTGTCGGCGTTTGCATCGACTGCGGTGCCGACATCGGATTCGAGCGCCTGCTCGCCTGCCCTACGGCGAGGCGCTGCCACGATTGCCAGCGGCAGCACGAAAGAACCTATGCCCACGAGGGCAATCCGACGCTTTAGAGCGCCGTCGAAATTGAGTTTTGCATGGGGGCAAAATCGGGGAGCATGAGCGTAGGCATTCCCTCATTTTGAATCGAACCCTGGGCCGGCCAGGCGGCAGGGCGGTTTTGAACGCACGGTGACAGGAGGTCTTCATGAAGAGCCAACGCGGGGGGGTGCAGCCGGTCAGTCACGATCAGTTGTTCCAGAAGCACGATCACGACAGTTACAAGGCCGGACGCAAGCTGCCCGGCCCGACGCGCTGTCCCGATTGCGGCGCAGTGTTTCAGAAGGGCCGCTGGAGCTGGGGTAGCGCCCCGGACGCAGCGCACGAGGAGCGGTGTCCTGCGTGCCATCGCATCCGCGACAAATTCCCCGCCGGGTTCGTAGCGCTCAAAGGCGCGTTCCTCGCGGAGCATCGCGACGAGATTCTGCATCTGATCAGAAACCACGAGGCGAAGGAAAAGGCGGAACGCCCGCTGCAGCGGATCATCGCGATCGTCGAGGGCGCCGACGGTATGATGGTTACGACCACGGACACCCATCTCGCGCGCGATCTCGCGCAGGCCTTGCAGCGAGCCTACAAGGGCGAGCTCGGGCTGCACTACAACAAAGAAGAAAACCTGCTGCGCGCGACCTGGTCCCGGTGAAGGCCAGGCGCCGGCCGTACCGGCGCGACGCCCTGACGCCCGGGCCAAAGCGCGCGCAGCGCGCATGATCTGGCCTGCTGTCCCTTGGCAGCTCCAGTGGCAATCGCTAGCGCTTTGCCTTAGCATGGGCGCAGTTTATCAATTTCGCCCGGAGACACCATGCCACCCGTGATCACCTGCGTCGAAGACCTGCGCATCCTGGCGAAAAAGCGCGTGCCGCGCATGTTCTACGACTACGCCGACTCCGGTTCCTGGACCGAGGGCACCTATCGCGCCAACGAAAGCGACTTTGCCGCGCTCAAGCTGCGCCAGCGCGTGGCGGTCAATATGGAACACCGCAGCCTGAAAACCACCATGGCCGGCCAGGAGGTGGCGATGCCGGTGGCGCTTGCACCGGTGGGCCTCGTGGGCATGCAGCACGCCGACGGAGAGATACTCGCCGCGCGCGCCGCGGAAAAATTCGGTGTCCCGTTCACGCTCTCCACCATGAGCATCTGCTCGATCGAGGACGCGGCCGAAAACGTCAGCAAGCCCTTCTGGTTTCAGCTGTATGTGATGCGCGACCGCGAATTCATCAAGCGCCTGATCGACCGCGCCAAGGCGGCCGGCTGTTCCGCGCTGGTGCTTACCCTGGACCTGCAGATCATGGGGCAACGGCACAAGGACATCATCAACGGCCTGTCGGCCCCGCCCAAGATCACTTTGCGCAATATGCTGAACATGAGCACCAAGCCGCGCTGGGGGCTGGGCATGCTGGCCACCAATCGGCGCACTTTCCGCAACGTCGTGGGCCATGCCGAAACCGCAGCCGACCTGAGTTCGCTCTCGGCCTGGAGCGCGAGCCAACTCGATCCCACGCTGAACTGGGACGATGTGCAGTGGATCAAGGATCGCTGGGGTGGCAAGCTGATCCTCAAGGGGATCATGGATGCCGAAGATGCCGAAATCGCCGTGCGCTCCGGTGCCGATGCGCTTATCGTTTCCAATCACGGCGGGCGCCAGCTCGACGGCGCGCCATCTTCGATAGCCGCCCTCGGGCCCATAGCGCAGGCCGTCGGCGACAAGATCGAGGTGCTGATGGACGGCGGCATCCGCTCCGGCCAGGACGTGATCAAGGCGCTTGCGCTGGGCGCCAAGGGCGTGTTCATCGGCCGCGCCTTCGTCTACGGGGTAGGCGCGATGGGCGAGGCTGGCGTGACGGCCTGCCTGGAGATCATCAGGAAGGAACTCGACGTCACCATGGCGTTCTGCGGCTTGCGCGACGTGAAGCAGGTAGACCGCGCGATCCTGGTGCCGGGGACCTGAGCTATCCAGGCTGTCGAGCGCGTCCCGGCGCGCGTTTCGAAATGAGCGGACGGGCACTCTCGTTGCGAACCGGATCCGCCCGCTGGAAACCGCTGCTTTCGCGGATCCGGCGGAATCGGCGCCGCGCGCCGCATGCGCCGTACAGAACCGGGCGCTGTCCTTTATAATCCGGGGCACATGCGCATCCTACTGAGCAACGATGACGGCTATTTTTCCCCCGGGATCGCCCGTCTCGCCGAAGTCCTCGCCGGCGTCGCCGAAATCACCGTCGTGGCGCCCGAGCGCGATCGTAGCGGCGCCTCCAACTCGCTCACCCTGGACCGGCCGCTCTCGGTCAAGCAGGCAGCCAACGGTTTCATGTTCGTCAACGGCACGCCGACCGACTGCGTGCACCTGGCCGTGACCGGACTGCTGGATCAATTGCCGGACATGGTGGTCTCGGGCATCAATCTGGGCGCCAACATGGGCGATGACACCATCTACTCGGGCACCGTCGCCGCGGCCACCGAGGGCTACCTGCTCGGCATCCCCGCGCTCGCGGTATCGCTGGCGAGCAAGGCCGGACGCCATATCGATACCGCCGCGCGGGTGACGCTGGAGATGGTCGAGCGCCTGCGCCGCGTGCCGCTGTCCGGTCCGGTGCTGCTGAACCTGAACATTCCGGACCTGTCCTACGACAAGCTGTGCGGACTCGAAATTACACGCCTGGGAAAGCGCCACAAGGCCGAACCTGTGATCAAGGAGGTCAATCCGCGCAAGGAGACCGTATATTGGGTCGGTCCCGCGGGCGGCGCGCAGGATGCCGGGGAGGGCACTGATTTCTACGCCGTCGCTGCGCGGCGCGTGTCTGTCACGCCATTGCAGGTCGATCTCACGCACGTGAGCCAGATCCCGCTGTTGCGCGATTGGCTGAAGCAGTGAACCGCCTCAAACACCCGTTGCCGCAGGGCATAGGCATGACTTCGCAGCGCACCCGCGCGCGCATGGTCGAGCGGCTGCGCAAGGACGGAATCAAAGACGAAAGCGTACTCGCAGCCATGGGCGCCGTGCCGCGCCACCTGTTCGTGGAGGAGGCGCTGGCAAGCCGCGCTTACGACGACGACGCCCTGCCCATCGGCTACTCGCAGACCATATCCCAACCCTATGTCGTCGCCCGGATGACCGAGGCGCTGCGCGCCGGGCGCGAACTGGGAAAGGTGCTCGAGATCGGCACCGGCTGCGGCTACCAGGCGGCGGTGCTGGCGCAGCTGGCGGCCGAGGTATATTCGATCGAACGCATCGCGCCGCTGCTGGCCAAGGCGCGCGCCAATCTGCGCGGACTGCGCCTCAACAATCTGCGCCTGAAGCATGCCGACGGCAATCTTGGCTTGCCCGAGGTCGCTCCCTTCGATTCCATAATTCTCTCCGCTGCGGCACGCCAGCTGCCGCAGGCGCTGTTGCAGCAGCTCTCGCCTGGCGGCAGAATGATATTGCCGTTCGGCACTTCTGAACAGGTATTGCGGTTGGTGGAGCGCACGCGTTCGGGCTACAACGAAACGACGCTGGACGCCGTGCGATTTGTACCCATGCTGATGGGGGTGGAATGAAGCGGGCAGCGGCCTGGTCGTGTTGCGCCGTACTGGCGGCATTGACCCTCGCGGGTTGCTCCAGCAGCCCGGTGCAGGCGCCGGTGCTCGATCGCGCGCCCTCGGGCGCGGTGAAGGCGCCGGCGCCGGCACCGTCGCGGGCCGATGCGCGCCCCGAGTTCTATACCGTTTGCCGCGGCGACACGATGTACAGCATCGCGCTCGACCACGGTCTCGATTACAAGGAACTCGCCGCCTTGAATAACGTGGATGACATGTTCCGGATACGTCCCGGCCAGCAGCTGCGGATCAAACCGCCGCCGGGCGCGCGCGAAGCGCCGGTTACGGTGCGCCCGATAAGCACCCCGGGGCAGATCGAGACACGCCCCCTCGGCACGCAGCCGGTGCCGCGCGAATCGGCGGGCGGTGCGCCGGCTGCGGCCGAAGCGGTCAAGTCGCAACCGCTGGCGCGCAAACTGCCCTACTCGCCTGAGAATGTCGCCCTGCTGCAACGCGGCGAAGCGCAGCGGATGCCGGCCCCTCCGGCTACACC
>JACZJV010000187.1 GCA_014860355.1 Burkholderiales bacterium
GGGCGATCACGCGCGAGGTCAGCGAAGTGGAGGTGTCGGCGCCCGTCCTTCGCGGCAGCGGCCAGATCGTGGCCGGAAACAGCAACTGGGCCACCGTAATCTATGGAGTGACGCCGGAATACCTGGAGGCGCGCGACTGGCCCATCGTGTCCGGCCGCGGCTTCGAAGCGCAGGAGGTCAGCAGCGCGGGCAAGGTCGCCCTAATCGGCCAGAGCGCGGCGGCGCAGCTGTTCGGCGACGCCGATCCGGTGGACCAGCAGGTGCGCATCCGCAAAGTGCCGTTCACCGTCGTTGGCGTGCTCGACAAGAAGGGCCAGAGCATGATGGGAACCGATCAGGACGACGTCATACTGGTGCCGCTCTCGACCGCGCGCAACCGGCTGTTCGGCAATCCGCAGGGCAAGCTGCGCCGCATCCACTTCATCTCGGTCAAGGTCTACGACGGCCAGAGCATGAAGGACGCCGAGAACGGCATCCGCGAACTGATGCGCCAGCGCCACAAGCTGCAAGCCGGCGCCGACGACGACTTCACCATCCGCAACCTGACCGAAATCCTGCAGGCGCAGGAGGCCTCGAGCAAGGTGCTGACGCTGCTGCTCGCCGCCGTGGCCTCGGTGTCGCTGCTGGTCGGCGGCATCGGCATCATGAACATCATGCTGGTGTCGGTGACCGAGCGCACCCGCGAGATCGGACTCAGGATGGCGGTCGGCGCGCGCGCCAACGACATCCTCAAGCAGTTCCTGGTCGAGGCGGTGACCCTGTCCCTGATCGGCGGGCTGCTCGGCATTGCGCTCGGCCTGGGCGGCTCGCTCGCCATCGGCCAGTTCGCGGGATGGCGCACCAGCCTGTCCCCGGCCTCGGTGGTGCTCGCGGTGGGTTTCGCCGCGGCGATCGGGATATTTTTCGGCTTCTACCCGGCGCGCAAGGCCTCCAGGCTGCTGCCGATCGAAGCGCTGCGCTACGAGTAGGGCGGGATGCGAACGCATCGCCCTCCCCGACCGGATCTCGTCGCCAAACACCACGTCCGTCCGCTAGACCTGGCAACTGGAACCTCCCGCCGTCGACGAGATGGCCGCCGCCATTCAGTAGCGCGACGCCGGGGAGCCGGCCACCCGGCGATCACCGGTGAGTCGCAGCGATTGGTCGGACAACGCAGGAATTGAGCTTTGGCGGCTGTGATGTTAGCCTGAGTAACGCCGGTTCAAGCACGGTATTCAACCATGACGACTCCTGACGACTTCCTCATATTTGGCGCCCCGGCAATTGAACAGCCCGAAATCGATGAAGTATTGGCTGTCATGGAGTCGGGTTGGCTGGGAACAGGCCCCAAGGTGGCCCAGTTTGAGCGCGATTTTTCATCGTACAAGGGCGCAGAACACGTTGCGGCGGTCAATTCCTGCACGGCAGCGCTGCACCTGAGCATACTCGCGGCCGGAATCAAACCGGGCGACGAGGTCATCACCACGCCCATGACGTTTTGCGCCACAGTGAACGCCATCATTCATGCGGGTGGATTACCGGTACTGGCTGACGTTGACCCGCTGACCATGAATATCGATCCTGAGCGGGTCAGGGAAAAAATCACCTCCCGCACCCGCGCCATCCTGCCCGTGCATTTTGCCGGCCGGCCCTGTGACATGGAATCTTTGTGCGCCATTGCCGAAGAGCGGGAACTGATGATCATAGAGGATTGCGCGCATGCCATCGAGACCGAGTACCGGGGAAAAAAGGCGGGAACCATCGGGAATTTTGGCTGCTTCAGCTTTTACGTCACCAAGAACGTCGTCACCGGTGAAGGCGGCATGGTGCTTGCCAGGAATGAAGGAGACATCGCTCGCATCAAGGTGCTGGGCTTGCACGGCATGAGCAAAGATGCTTGGAAGCGCTTCAGCGATGAGGGCTACAAGCACTACCAGGTCGTGGACTGCGGATTCAAGTACAACATGATGGATCTGCAGGCGGCCATCGGCATCCACCAGCTGGCGCGAGTGGAGCGCAATTGGGAGCGCCGTCGTGAAGTGTGGCAGACCTACCAGTCCGCCTTTGCAGAATTGCCGGTGACGCGGCCGGCGGAACCGGAGTCCAGCACGCGCCACGCCTATCATCTGTACACTATTTTGATCGACGATCGGCGCTGCGGAATCACGCGCGACCAATTCCTGGATGCGATGACTGCCCGCAATATCGGCGTCGGCGTTCACTACCTCAGCATCCCGGAGCATCACTACTATCGCGAAACCTTCGGCTGGCGTCCAGAAGACTATCCGAACGCAATGCGACTCGGGCGCGAGACAGTGAGCTTGCCGATTTCGGCCAGGCTCGAGAAAAGCGATGTTGCGCGCGTTGTGGAAGCTGTCAAAGACAGCCTCACCGCTCGCGGGAAAAAACCATGAGAACGATTCCCCTGGAAATGTGCTTCAAAGGGTCGCGGGACTACCTGCATGGGACGGACATGTTCAATTCCGTGACTAAAGCGCTGAAAAACCTGGTTCCGGCGCGAACGGTGGAGGGTTCCAGTTTCTATCTCAACATTCACGCAATTGCGCGTCATCAGTGCGACATGCATTTGGCAGACGATTGCAGCGACCCGGAAACAAAACCGTCCGGGACAATTGTTGCGCAGTTTGGGATTCAATCGCCTGACGCGGGAATTCATGGGTGGCTGGCGGAGACGCAGCGCCCGGTAGTGCGTCGCGTGCCTTACCAAGAAGAATCAATAGAAGCGGCGTCCAGGATGGCGGGACGATCCATCGTGCACGTGGGCGAAAGCCCGTTTACCCCGGTAGAGGTGTTGGTGGCAATCACCAAAGTGCTACACTCGGCTTTGTACCCGCCGTCACGCGGACGCTGGATGCTTACCAAACTCGAAATCGGTGCATTGCCGTTGTCCGCAACGATTGAAGGCATGCGAGTGGAGTTATTGCACAATCTCAATAACCGCATTACCAAATCCGCCTTTTTCAATGGTTCGGAACTGTCGGGACATATTTATTTTTCGTTGGTGACCGCATGATTGGCATCGCGCAATTGGCCAGCTACATTCCCGAGGGATTCGAGTCCAACTTCGACAAAAAGACGCGATTCGGAATTGACGACGCATTTATCCGTGACAAACTGGGTATCGATCGCGTGTCCAGAATGGCAGCCGGGGACGAACCTTCCGATCTGTGCGTGCGGGCTTTCCGGGCGTTACAGCAGAAGTGCCAGGCGGATATCGGGAAGGTCGATTGCCTGGTAGTCTGCACGCAGAATCCGGACGGGAACGGTATTCCCCACACTTCCGCAGTCGTGCATGGGAAGCTGGCCGCGCAGGACGCCTGCGCCGCCTTCGACATCGGCTTGGGTTGTTCCGGTTATGTTAGCGCGCTATCCATCGTTACCGCTTTCATGGCAGCAAACGGGCTCAAGAACGGACTATTGTTCACCGCAGACCCCTACTCCAGGATCATCGATCCATCAGACAAGAACACCGTACTGCTGTTCGGCGATGGGGCGACGGTGACGTTGCTGCAGCCGGTCGGCGCGGGTGCACAGTGGGTGCCGACGAAGTTTCTTTTTGGCACGCGTGGCGCACAGGGCGACGCAATAAACAATAGGTCCGGCCAGCTGCAAATGAATGGCCGCGCGGTGTTCAATTTTTCCGCCACCATCGTGCCGACGCAAATTCGCGCCCTGCTGGAAGGCGAGAATTTGACTGTGGACAAAGTCGACCGGTTCCTGTTGCACCAAGGCAGCAAGTTCATCATCGATACCCTGGCCGCGCGACTCGGGCTTCCTCCGGAAAAAGTACCCAACAACCTCGCCGCACATGGCAACACCGTATCCTCATCCATACCGTTGCTATTGGAACAAGTGGTATCCGACGCCGGCATCCAAACCCTGGTATTGAGCGGCTTTGGCGTCGGCTTGTCGTGGGCGAGCGCGGTGTTGAAGCGAGCATGAAATCTATTAGCGAGGGAATCATGGATTCACTGAAAAGCGAAGTCGCCAAACTGGTGGAGCAAACCTGCAAGGTTCCGCCGATAGGTCCGAATGACTACAGTAAGCTTCTAAAAGCGATGGGCATCGATTCCCTGGATGCAGCCAGCCTTTTCCTGGCCGTGATGGAACGTTACGCAGTGGAAGTCCCCGATGAACAAATCGAGCATCTCAACAGCATTGATTCCATCGCCGCCTATATCGAAGCCCGCCGTACGTAGCGCTGAAGATGCTATTGCGCGATTTTTTCGGACTGCTTGTTTCCCTGCCTGCCGCGATTGCCCTCGCCTTTATCGTCTACCTTCCTGGCGAAGGCGGGGTACTGTTGCGACGGGCGTATTACCGCATGCGATTCAAATCCTGCGGCGTAGATCTGCGTATCATGCCCGGGGTGCACATTACTGGGCATGACCTCATCGAGGTGGGCAACAACGTGACCATTCGTGAGAATGCCGTCATCAACACCTGCGCCCCACTCGTCGACGACAAGCGCGAACTGCGATGGGTTGGCATTCCCGGCAAGGTCGAACGCGGCGTAGTCAGGATCGGAAGCCATAGCCGCATCGCTTTTGGCGCCCTGATTCTCGGCTACGGCGGCGTTATTATCGGCGAGAAATGCGGCATCGGGCCTGGCGCCATTGTGCTGTCCGAGACATTCCATCACAGCGGCGGCGATCGCGCGCGCATGTACAAGTATTCACAGGGCGCCTTGCCGCAGGAGCAGTGCGTAGCCCAGGGAACTGTCGAATTGATGGACGGGGCCGGCATCGCATCGCATACCGTGGTTCTGCCCGGTGCCGTAATCGGTCGTGATGCATGGGTGGCGCCCAACAGCGTCATTCGTCCGGGGGGCAAGGTTTGCGACCGCGTGATCGCCCAGGGCAGTCCTGCAGTACCGGTATTTCAGCGCGGCATCGGGGGATGAGCAAGGATTCGGCGGGACGCGCCGGCAAGGTCGCCCTGCGGACATATTTGCGAGACTGGAGCCTTGCCAACCCTGCCTATTTTGTTGTTCGCCATGCGGGAACCTTGTTACGCGACGAAGCCGAGCGCTATTTCTGCGGCAGGCTTCTCGACATCGGATGCGGCAACAAGTCGAAACAACTGCTGGTCGGCGATCTTGTCGACGAGTATGTTGGACTCGATCATGCCGATACCCTGCACGATCTTACCCAAGCGGACCTGATAGGTAACGCGTACGAGATCCCGGTTCCGGATGCAAGTTTCGACTCGGTACTGTGCACCGCTGTGCTGGAACACCTGGAAGATCCCCGTGCGGCCTTGCTGGAAGCCTTCCGTATCCTGAAGCCCGGCGGTTACGCGCTCTACACCGCTCCACTGTATTGGCATCTGCACGAAGAGCCGCGTGATTTCTTTCGCTATACCCGCCACGGCTTGCAGCACCTGTTCTCGGCAGCCGGCTGGGAGATCATCGACATCGTATCGATGTCGGGCTTCTGGGGCACCTTTCTCACGCAATTCAACTATTACCTCGCCCGATACGCCAGGGGTCCTCTGGCGTATCTGCTCGCACCTCCCATCGCGCTCAACAATCTGGCCGCATTTTGCCTAGACCGCGGCGTGCTGCGAGACGAACGCTTCACCTGGCTTTATCTGGTTGTAGCACGAAAGAAATGATCGTGGCCGCGGCGCCGGAAACTACCCGGGACGGCTTCGAAGCGCTGCGTGCGCGCTTGCGCGCACAACTGGCCGGGCAGCGCGAACAGCAATTCGGCCGGGTCAATCCAACCTGGATCGAGTACGCTGAAGATTATTTCTGGGACGAATCGCAACAAGAGTTCAGAATCGAGGATCTGCGGCGTTTTGGATTCCAGCCGGGCCAGGCCAAGGTACTCGATCTGGCCGCGGGCTGCGGGCAGTTTCTGCTGCGTGCCCTGCACCATGGGTACGATTGCCTGGGCCTCGAACCTGAGGCGTGGAAGGTCGATTTCGTGAACCAGAAAATGCGCTTGCGCGAAATGCCGCCGGAGTACGAAGGCAGGATGATTACCGGGGTCGGGGAACACCTCCCATTCGTCGACGATAGCTTCGATTGCGTTACCAGCTACCAGACGCTCGAGCATGTTCAGGATCCCCGCCGGGTAATCGCCGAAATGGTTCGAGTGACGAGGCCGGGGGGCGGCATACATTTACGCTGCCCCGACTATCGCAGCACCTTCGAGGCGCATTACCAGCTGCCGTGGCTGCCGCTGATGCCCAGACCGCTGGCGCGCGCTTATCTGCGCCTCCTTGGCAGGCCCGCAGAGGGCCTGGACGGCATCCGATACGTGACCCGGCCGAGAATCCTGGGCTGGTTGCGCGAACTCGAACATGCAGACGTGCGCCTGGTGATATTCGACGATAACCGCATCCGCTTCGAAAACAACCTGCGCCGCCGCGGCGTGCCATGCCTGCCCGGCAGTTATACGCTGTGGCGCGTGCTGAACTACGTGTACTGCCTTTTCAGGCGGGAAAGCAGCGTCAATATTTTCATTCGCGTGATGGCAAAAAAGCGGTGAACCTGGCACGAAAGGCATTTACTGGCGCCAGCTGGGTCAGCTTGTCGAGTTTGGTAGGCAACGGACTGCAGTTGCTGCAGCTTGCCCTGTTGGCACGTTTGCTGCCGCCCCAGGATTTCGGCATGATCGCACTGGCCACCGTGGTCGTCGGCTTCGCCCAGGCTTACACCGACATGGGGATGGGCAATGCCGTTATCCATCGCCAGGATGCGACGCACCGTCAGCTCTCGAGCCTGTATTGGCTCAATGTGCTGACGGGCTTTGCTATTTTTTGTGTCGTGCAGATTCTGGCGCCCCTGCTGGCTGAGCTCTGGAGTACACCGGCGCTTACGGGGGTGATACGCTGGTGCGCGGTGATCTTCCTGATCGAGCCGCTTGGTCAGCAATTCCGCCTGCAACTGGAAAAGGCGTTGCGCTTCGGCATGCTGGCTGCCATCGAAATCGCTGCGAGCTTATTGACCATATCCGTTGCGCTGTACACCGCCCTGCACGGGGCCGGCGCATACGCCTTGGTGTGGGGCCCGCTGGCGGGCGCGGCCTGCAAGGCTGCCTGCCTGGTCATGTTCGGCTGGAGCAAGTCGCCCCCGTCATTTCGCCTAGACGCAGGCGATCTAAAGGGCTTTTTGCGCTTCGGTGTCTATCAGATGGGCGAGCGCAGCATCAACTTCCTCGGTTTCAATCTGGACAAGCTGCTGCTCGGATCCTTGCTCGGCATGCAGGCGCTCGGCTACTACACTGTCGCCTATCAACTCATGTCCAGACCCTATCAGGTGTTCAACCCCATCCTGACCCGTGTGGCCTTTCCGGTATTCGCCAGGATGCAGGGAGACGATGCGCGCATGCGAAAGGGGTTTCTCCGGATGATCGGCGTCGTGGCGCTGATCATGTTCCCGGTATATGCGCTGATGATTGCGCTCGCCCAACCGTTACTGGGTGTCGTGCTTGGCAGCGCCTGGCAGCCCGCTGTCGGCATCTTTCAGATACTCGCGGTGCTGGGGTTCTTCTACAGTCTGGGCAATCCCTTGGGTAGCCTGCTGCTCGCCAAAGGACGCACGGATATTGGCTTCTATCTGAATCTATTCATGATCGTCCTGTATGTGCCTGCCATTTTACTGGGAGCGCGATACGGCGGCGAAGGTGTCGCCTGGTGCCTGATTGCCGCGACAGCTTTCGGGTTGTTTCCCGTCGGGTTCCTGGTACGTTATCGGCTGGTCGGTTTGCGACCGCGGGAATATTTGGCGACAATTTTTCCAATGCTGGTTTGTGCTGTAGTGGTGGGATGGCTGGCGCATCTTGTCGATTCATCGCTATCTGCGCACGCAAACCCGGCCAGGCTGGTAATGCTGTCGGCAGCAGGTGGTCTGATTTACCTCGCTTTCGTCTACAAATGGAAAAAGCACGAATGGAAAGAGTTGTGGACTGCTCTGCACTAATCCGGAAAGACGACTGAAATGTGCGGCATCGCAGGTTATTTTTCCGGCCACGACGTTTGCCATGACTCCACCGCCATTCTGGGGATGACTCGCAGCATCGTTCATCGCGGTCCGGATGATGAGGGATACATGCTGGCGCAGACTGAAAACGGCCGCCGCTTCGATTACTCGGGCACCGGCAGCGAGTCCCGTATGCGGGGCGTCCTGCCGCCGCTCGAACGCAACGCACCGGCGCATAATCTGGCGTTTTCGCACCGGCGCTTCGCCATCGTCGATACCAGCGCAGCAGGCCACCAGCCAATGTGGGATAGGGACAGGCAAGTTTGCGTTGCATTCAACGGCGAGATATACAACTACCGGGAGCTGCGCACCGAACTTGAGGTGCTCGGACGGCGCTTTGACGGCAACTCGGATACCGAAGTATTGCTTGCGGCCTATCTCGAATGGGGCTGCGACGCATTGGCGAAGTGCAATGGCCCATTGGCGCTGGCATTGTTCGACCGTCGCCGCGGTTCGCTGATGCTGGCTCGCGACAGACTAGGCAAGGCGCCGCTTTACTTTGCCCACCACGCCGGCCGATTGCTGTGGGCATCGGAAATCAAGGCCATCCTCGCAGCCTGCCCTGATCACGCCTTCCCGGTGCGCTCGCAGGCCGTAGACGATTATGTGGTGCATGCCTGGCGAGACCTTGATGGCTCGTTCTGGGAGGGAATCCACGATTTTCCGCCCGCAAGCTTTGCCTGGGTTAGCCAGGAACTGGCGCTGGAACCCCAGGCCTACTGGCGCATGCCGGAGCCGGCGGCCGGGATTTCGCTTGCGCCGGACGAGGCGGCCTCGCGCTTGCGTGAACTGCTTGCTGATGCCGTTCGTCTGCGCCTTCGCGCCGATGTGCCGGTAGCGTTTGAATTGAGCGGTGGCATGGATTCCTCCGCGCTGGTAGCGCTTGCGGCGAACGGTCTGACCGACCGTGTTGCCGCTTACACCGTCAAGTTCGGCGAGGGCGAGCACAACGAAGAGCCCTACGCCAGACTGGTCGTGGACAGATATCGCGAGCGCATCGATTACCATGTGCTCACCCCCGTGCATGAGGATTTCTGGACATCTGCGGACGAATTTTTCTGCGTCGAAGAGGAGCCGTTTCATTCCCCCAACCTGCATACCCTGCAGTTGCAGCGCCGTGCCATCCGCTCAGACGGGATCAAGGTTGTCATCAGCGGGTCTGCAGGAGACGAGGTGCTCGCCGGTTACGCAACCGAATATCTGCTTCCATATCTGCGCGAACTGACCGGCCATGGAGAATGGCGGCAGTTCTGGCGCGAAGCGCGCATGAACAGCGAGGTCGGGCTGGCGTCGTTGCTGCGACGCTTCCTGCAGGACGGGCTTTCGCGCGGGCTAGGCCAACCGCTTGCCGGTATCCACTTGCGGCGCGTGCTAGCAGGTGCATACCGTGCTCCTGGCAATATCGTGCGCCGGGGCAACAAATCCCAGGATTTTTCAGGACGGGTGCGCGATAACCTCGGCCCGTTCATGATGAACTACTGGCTGCGATCGGGAAACAAGGCTTCGTTTGCCATTCCGGTCGAGCCGCGCGCTCCATTTCTCGATTACCGTGTGGTCGAATTCGCGCTGTCACTTCCACCACAGTATCTTATTCGCGATGGCTGGCACAAATGGCTGTTGCGCAAGGCAATGGGCAACTTTCTGCCGCAGGAGGTCGCCTGGCGCCGGCGAAAGATGGGTTTCCCGTTTCCGCACACTACCTGGCTGCAATATTCCAAGGCGACGATTACCGCGCTTCTGGCTGACACCCAATGCCCGTACGTAGATGCGCGTGTGTTGACGAAGCGCTACGACACGCTCGCCGTTAGCTACCCGCTGCCGCTCTGGCGGCTGGTCTGCCTATCGCTATGGTGGCGCCGCATGGTCACTAATCGTTCGATAGATGCCGGACGGATTGCCAAGGCTTGACGCGATGGAATTTGTATCTAAGAAGGTATTTCATCTGCGCACAGGCGGCAAGCACCCATGAAGCTGCTTGCGCCACCATGAGTCCGCTCACCGTCCTGCACAGCTGTCCGGTCTGGCTGCCGCAGACCCAGACCTGGCTCTATAACCAGGTGCGTGCACTGCCCGCCGACATCGAGAACCATGTCGCTTGCCTGCGCAGCGAAAATATCGACCAGTTTCCCTGCGCCCATCTATACGGCATGTGCCGGCAATCCAGATTGGCCTATCGTACCGAGGCGCTGCTCAGGCGGCTCGGACTGCCGCTGCATCCGTACTGGCTAACGCGAACGGCGAGACGGAGCCATGCCGGCCTGCTTCACTCCCATTTCGGCAACATGGGCTGGTTCAACCTGGGCGTTGCCCGGCGTCTGCGCATTCCGCATGTAGTCACATTCTATGGCCTGGACGTCGATTTGCTGCCGCAGCAGGACGCGCGTTGGCATGCGCGCTACCGCGAGCTGTTCGCCGAGGTCGACGCCGTTCTTTGCGAAGGGCCGCATATGGCCTCCCGCATCATTGCCCATGGTTGCCCGCCGTCCAAGGCGAGAGTACATCACCTGGGTGTGGATACGGGCGCCATTCCGTTCAAGCCGCGTGTCCGGCTTTCAGGGGAGCCGCTGCGCGTTTTGATAGCCGGCGCATTTCGCGAGAAGAAGGGCATTCCATGCGCTCTGGAAGCACTTGGCAAATTGCAGCATGAAGTTGCGCTCGAGATCACCATTGTCGGCGATGCCGGCGAGGAGCCGCGTAGTCATGCAGAAAAGCGTCGCATCCTCGATGTCATACGGCGTCACGGGCTCGGGCAGGTGCAGATGCTGGGGTTTCAGCCGCACACCAGGCTGCTCGAGGAAGCTTATCGTCACCACGTGTTTCTTTCTCCCAGCATTCATGCCGAGGACGGCGACAGCGAGGGCGGCGCGCCCGTATCGATCATCGAGATGGCGGCAAGCGGCATGCCGGTGGTGAGCACCACTCACTGCGACATTCCGGAAGTCATCGCCGATGGCTGCTCCGGTCTCCTTGCTCCGGAGCGGGATGTGCCCGGTCTGGTCGAACGGCTGGCCTGGCTAGCCGCGCACCCGCAGCAGTGGGAGCGCCTGGCTAGCGCGGCACGACAGCACGTCGACACGGAATACAATATGGCCGTGCAAGCTACGCGGTTGGCTGCGCTCTATCGTAGTCTGGCTTCCCAGCATGGCTGACAGGGTGGGTGAATCAAAAAAATTGGTAATCGTTGCGCCCTACTGGTGCGACCCGCAGCATCTGGGGAGCATCCGTGTCGAGCGCTTCGTCAGATGGCTCACCGCAGCAGGCATGCGGGTGATGCTGGTTGCCGGGGGCGAGAAGGACAACTGGCGCGAGGAAGCCTGGGGCACATTGGTGACTGTGCGCGATCCACTGGGCATCTATCGTGAACGTCGCACAAACCCTGTCGCCAAGCCGCCACGCCCTCATTTGCTGCGCTGGCCGGCCTATGCGCTGCTTAGTCCAGACCCGGGCGTAGTATGGGCTTGGCGTGCGTCGCGGCACCCGCTGGTGATCGAGCACGGCGCAGGCGCCGACCTGGTTATCTCCTCGAGCGTCCCGGAATCATCTCATGTCGCGGCGGCACGCATTGCCGAACGCTGCGCGGCCCGCCTTGTGGTGGACATGCGCGATGGCTGGCTGGATGAACCGATGAAACCATTTTTGCGCCATTCACCGCTACGGCGGCTGCGCGAAGGTGTGCTGGAACGCCGTATCCTGCGCCAGGCCGCGGTCATCCTGGTCACTTCCGAACAATGGCGGCGTCTGCTGGTACAGCGCCTGCCTTTCACTGCGGAAAAGACAGTAACCCTGACCAATGCCTATCCTGCTGGCTGTACGCTGCCGGGGGCATCCGACATCACAGTACGACCGCGGGAGCGCCGGCTGACACTGCTCTACGCAGGCAGAATTTTCACCTCGCGCGCCGAACGGCGTATCGAGCACCTGCTTGCACCGCTGCTGGCCGGGTTGCAGGGGTGCGGCACAAGCGGTACCTTGTCGTTCGTCGGCAACCTTAGTCAGGATGAAGTTGATGGGTTGAATGGCTGGGGCGCCGACTTGCAACAGGCCGGGTGGGCAATTGCGACCCGCGCAGCCCTTCCGCGCGCTGCGGCACTCGAACTGATGCGGCAGGCTGACGGGCTGCTGCTGCTATCGTCTTCGCATGCTTCCATTCCCGCAAAACTCTTCGACTATCTTTGCGCACAGCGCCCGATCCTCGCGCTTGCGCCGGCGGCAAGCGCGGTTGCGGAATTGGCGCCACAACTGCGCCAGCTGTTCGCATTGGATTATCGGGATGCGGCCGCATCCCCTGTCGTGGCAGAGTTCGTCCAGGCCTGCCGCAGCGGACAATCATATGACATGCCTGTGCAATTTGATGAAGCACATCTGCAGGCGATTTTTCTTGCGGCCTTGGGCTGCACGGACAAGAGAAAATCATGAGATATTTTTTTCGCTACTGCCTGGATGGAATTCGAAAGATCCTGAATGCCGGCGTCGAACATGAATGTCCGATTTGCAAAAGCCGGGTGAGAAAATTTAGACGGATGGGCACGCGCCCATCCGCACGTTGCCCCGTGTGCGGCTCGCTGGAGCGCCACCGCCTGATCTGGCTTTACTGCCGCGCAAGAACCGACCTGTTCGATGGCCGCCGAAAACGGCTCCTCCACGTGGCCCCGGAGCCGTGCCTGACGCGGGAGTTGCGGCGCATCGACGCGCTGGAATACGTAGGCGCCGATCTGCAAGGACACCATGCGATGGTAAAGATGGACGTGACCGCCATTCAGTTTGGCGATGCCAGTTTCGATGTCATCCTGTGCAACCACGTGCTGGAGCATGTGCCTGAGGACGGCAAAGCGATGCGGGAGTTGCGGCGCGTCCTCAAGCCCGGCGGCTGGGCCATCATGCAGGTTCCGATCAAGGGCGAAACCACGCAGGAAGACCCAGCGGTCACCAGTGCGGCGGAACGTACCCGGCTTTACGGCCAGCACGACCACGTGCGCCAGTATGGGCGCGACTATGCCCAGCGCCTTCGTGCCGCGGGGTTTCTGGTTGAAGTCGACACCTATGCGGCAGGATTGACTCCGTCGCAGCGCGAACGCTATGGTGTGTTGGCCGATGAAGATCTGTATTGTTGCGCCCGGTCTGCCTGATTCAGCTGATCTCGGGAACGCCGTGGCGAAACAACAGCCGGAGCTTGTGCGGTATCCAGCCGAATACGGCAAAAAATTCAGTTCGACCGCAGTTTCGTCCGCGCTGCACTTCACGCCGCAGCGAGGCAAGCCGCGCCCGCTCGTTCCAAAGCGATGTCAGGCAGCCGAGATAGACGGTCCGAAACAGGCCGGCGTCCCGCTTGATTGTCGCCAGCACCGTCCCTTCCAGCAGTAGCAGCATGAGGTGGAGCGGAAACAGCAGCTGGAAAAATGGCGCCGGGTACGTCAGACACATGACATAACTCTTGTTGCGTTCGCTCAGCGTACGGCGCGCAGCCCTGGTGGACAAGCGCCCCACCACCACCTTGCCCCCGCCCAGGCTCTTGCCGACCCAGTGTCTGAAGCCGGAAACCGGCAACGCCAGCACCGGGTAGCCGCGCAGGCGCGCCAACAGGCAAAGATACATGTCCTCTGCAAGCGAGCCGAACCACTCGGGAAATCCGCCCAACTCGTTCCACATTCTTCTGGGCAGCCAGAGGCAGGCGCCGATCACCATGCCGACCTCCTCGTCGCCCGCGCACAGGTTGGGGACGGGGTTGAGGAAGGAATCGAAACGGCTGCCGATGTCGATAAGTTCTCCGCTGGCGGCGTTGAATTGAGGCAGACCAAGTATCGCCGGTTTCGGCAGCGACGCCGCCCGTCCATGCAACGTGCGCAAGGCGTCGGGCAGAAGGGTAGCGTCGTTATTTAGCAACAACAGATATTCGCCGCGCGCCGCCGCCGCCATGCGGTTGTTGCTGATGCAGAAACCGACGTTGCCGGCGCTTTCGATCAATTTGACATCGGGATACCGGCTGCGGACAAGGTCTGCCGAACCATCGGTCGACGCATCGTCGTGAACGATGATTTCGACTTCGAAGCCGCAGTCCTGCATCAATACCGAATCGATGCACGCATCGATCAACCCGGTACCGTTGTAGTTGGCGATCAGTACCGAGCAGACCGGAGGTGATCGCATCACGTCGCTTGTGACTGCAGCCATTGCCAGGTGATCGCGAGGCCTTCTTCCAGGGGGACGGCAGGGGACCAGCCCAGCTTCGAGCGGATCCTGGAGCAATCGAGAACGATATGGGTCACGTCCACCTGCCGCTGTGGCTGATAGATGACATCTATCGCTCGGCCGGTGATTTTTTCGGCGAGCTGTCTGATTTGGTTGATGCTGTGGCCGTTTCCGGCGCCCACATTGAACACCTCGCCGACAGCGTCGCCTTGGGCCCGCACCTGGCAACAGGCTTGCACCATGTCGTCGATGTAGAGAAAATCCCGCACCGTCTCCCCGTCCCCCCAGATTTGCATCGTCGTACCTTGTTTGACGTGCTGCAGCATGGTGCGCACCAGCCCGAAGCCGCTCTTCAAGGATTGCGCCGGGCCGTAGAGATTGGAAGGGCGCAGCACGGTGAGCCCGGTACCGGTGAGGCGGCTGAACGTGAGCAGGAACGTTTCCAGGGCGATCTTTCCGGCGCCATGATAGGACAGCGCGGTGGTGGGGTGCGTCTCCGGCGCAGGTTCGATCGCCGGATTGCCATAGAGCGCGCCGCCGGAAGAAACGAAAATCAGCCGGCGGCCCGGAAAATCCTGCATTACGTCGAGAAATCGCAGCGTAGGCAACAGATTGAACTCTGCCTCCAACGAGGGTTGCCGCGCAGAACTCCCCGGAGTGGTTGCAGAGGCCAGATGGAATACCGTGTTGCAGCGCGTGAGCAGTTCGCGCATGAGCGCGACATCCGAAATATCTCCCGGGTGCACGCTGTCGTTCTGGCCGAACGGCGGAGCGGGCTGTCGCATTACGCGATATACCCGGCAGCCGTCTCGGCTCAGTCGCCGCGCCAGCGCGCTCCCGAGGAAGCCGCCCGCGCCCAGCATCAGGATGCCCGCACTCACGCCGCACTCCCGAGCAATGCACGATAGGCCGCCAGATAGCGCTGCGCACAATCGCGCCAGCTGCCGACGTTGGCCAGCACCCAGCGGCGCGCGGCCTCACCCATGTCCAGATTGCTTTGCTTCGCATCAAGGAAATCATGCGCTTCGAGCAGTGACGCTGGCGAATCGACCAGCATGCCGGTGCCGAAGTGCGAGATAACATCCTTGTGCGCCGGCAGCACGGATGCGATCACCGGCAGGCAGGCCGCCATGGCTTCCAGAACAACCTGCGGCCTGCCTTCGTTGTGACGACTGAGCGTTATCAGGCCCGCCGCCTGGGGGAACCAGACTTCGCGCAGCTCCTGTGGATGAGTCGGACCGTGGTAATGCACCCATTGCGGAATTTCAATACCTGCCTCCTGCTGCGGACCGAAAAGATGCAATTCGCGGCCGTTGCGGAATGCCGCTTGCCCCCATTCAAACAGCGGTCCGAGCTTGCCGCGCGTCAGTCGCGTAACGGCTAGCCAGCGTTGGGGCGCCGAATTATCGGCTGTTCGCCGCACATTGAACCACGGCTCGTCCACGCCAAAGGGAATGGGCCGTACGGCGGCGATGTCGCTGAAATTCCGCTCGAGCTCCGCGGCCATCCATTGCGCATTGGGGGCGAGTATAACCGGCCGGCCGCGCAGGGCGCGCCGCAACAGGGGTACCATGCCCGGCAGTTTCAACAGGCCAAAATCGGTTCCAAGCACGGTCACAAGTACGGGCTTCGGGCTGCCGGCCAAGGGGATGGCATTCTGCAGCCAATTGACGTGGATAAGGTCTGCATCGCTGCGCCGATAAGCCATTCGCAGGCGGGCGAGCAGCCCAAAGATGGTCGCCAGTGCCAGCGGCCCGCGCGTGCGCAGGCGATGCGCGATGCCGCCGTCTTGCATGAGTCGGCTCAGCCATGCCGCTTCATCAGCGGTAGCTGCGCCGATAACTGTCTGCGGCAATTCACCAGGTGGAGCCCATACCGTCAGACGCAGTTGTTGCGTTTCGGCCAGGGTTCTCGCCATGTCGGCAATGAAGCGGCCGCGCCAGTCGGTTGCCGACGCCGGATAGGAGGTGCTCACGAGCAAGACCTTCGGCAAATCGCGCATCCGCAATCTAGCCACCATCTTTGTAGAGAAGCAGCGTGATCTGTTCTGAAATCAGTCCAATCAGGAATACAAGTATTGCTGTAATCAACAGCAGCGCGCTCATGTTGGTAAAACGGTGAAACGCAAAAAAAGTGTAGGCGTAATAACCCAGCCCCGTGGCAAGAAATGCCATGCTGATGGGAAAGAACAGCTTGAGCGGAGAATACAGCGTGCCGATCTTGAAAATGATGAGCAAAAACCTGATCCCGTCGCGCGCCAGCCGCATGTGGCTGGTACCGATCCTTTTTGGGGCATGGATGGGTACATAGGCGACCGCATAGCCCGCCCGGAAAAAACTCATGGTGATGGTTGTCGGGTAGGAAAAGCCGTTCGGCAGCAGGTAGAGGAACTGGCGGAACTTGTCCGCCCTCACAGCGCGAAAGCCGGAAGTCAAATCGGCAATCTCCTGATCCACCATCCAGCTGGCGAGTTTGTTGTAAAGCTTGTTTGCCACGCCGCGGTGTACATTGGCCTGCGACCCCTTGCCGCGCGCGCCGACCACCATATCGTATCCCTGGTTCAATTCTTCCACCAAACGCGGTATGTCTTCCGGTCGATGCTGGCCGTCAGCATCCATGAAGACGATTACATCGCCGGTCGCCGCCCTGGCTCCGGACTTGATTGCAGCCCCGTTGCCCATCGGGTATTGGTGGCGCAGCATTTTCACCCTGAACTCGGCACAAACCGCAGCCGAATCATCGCTGGAGCCGTCATCGACGACGATTACTTCTGCATTTCCCAGCAATTCCGCAATTTTCGGCAGAATGGTCCGCAGTCCGGCCGCCTCGTTTCTGGCCGGAATGACTACGGAAAGGCTGGTCGCCGCCAGTTCAACCGCCGCATTGCCCTGCAGGAGATCACTGTTGCTCTTGATTGTCATCACGCCCTTGCTGCAGTAAGGTGATTACGGGGACCAACGATAGACAATTCCGATACGCTAGGCACGGGAAATTCTAATTGACCAGCACCCCTTCTGTCGTCAATTCTGTCTTTATCGACTCGAATAAATGCTGATTTCTTCTGCTGAGTTTCCTGTTCTCCAAATCATTGAGCATGTGCATTACCCCATCGCCATCGCCCGTCAATCGATATAGTTGCAACAGGTTCAATCTATTCAGCGTGTCGCTTGCATTTTCCTTCGTCGCCCGAACGAGAGCATCGCGAGCCGCTGCATAGTCCTTCTGCCCCAGCCACAGGTAGGCAGCGTATTCGGAATATATGACCGAGCGGTCCTGAGCTGAAGTCGATTTATTGGAAATGGCGGCGCCGAACAACTCATCCATCTGATTGCGGGCTAGACAGATGGTGCCTGCATTGGACATCTCGGAAAGCCCGTGCATTACGGTGCGATCGTAGGGGATCCACTCGTGACCAGACAGTCTGCCTCTCAATTCATCAAGGACGGCAGCTCGCGCAGGCCTCCCCGAAAGGCAATCCAGCTGCAGCATTCCGATAAGCGCAAGCTTGTAATTTGAATCCAGGGAATTTGCACGCTCGAAATGCTTGCCGGCGAGCACTGCCAATATTGGCTCACGTTTGACGTTGTACATATTGACCATGACCGCACCGGCTTCATATTGCGTTCTGACAGAATCCATGCGGTACCCGGACTCGATTTGAGTGCGGCGGAAATCATCCCCGTATAAGTCCGCCCGCAAATAACCCAGCATCGCGCAGTAAGCCGCGAATGCAAAGATTCCGCCGTACGCGATCAACCGGTAAGCGGAAACCGACATTGCCGAAGACTGTAGAACCGCAATCACAATAATCAACACTCCGAGGCTCGGCAGATAGTTCCTGTGTTCATGCATCAACTCCAAAGGAAATATCGATGACTCCAGAACATGGCCGAGCAAGAACCACGCAATTGCAAACGAAATGAGCGGCCATTTGATTCGCGCGATCCAGCCGAGCGCACCCAGTAGAAGCAGCCCGGCAATGGCGAAAAAAGTCGCGTACGGCGCGAACACGCCCGTGGACAGAGCATAATCGTCATGATAAAGCCCAAAGTCGGGCAGTGCAGGCAGAACAGTCAGATCAATATACGTCCAGACTATCCTGGCTTCCGTCAGGAGCCTCTGGGTAAGAGTGAACGGCCTTGAGTCATAGCCCTGCAGCAGCCATGCCCCGCTTGGCGAAAATACATAGAACATGGAAACGCCGCCTGCCGCAATCAAGACCGTGAGGTACCAGGCTCCAAACAGGTCGAGTCTCCTGAGGTAATTGCGGTGGAGTATCGCCTCGTAAGCGGCCAGGTAGAGCAGGAAGACAACCCCGGTTTCCTTGCTCAGCATCGCCAGCGGGAGAAATACTCCCCACGCAAGCGCAAAACTCGACAATTCAATTCCGCCTGCTTTCTGGCGCTGCCGGGCCCACACATGGAAAATCAGTGCAAGCAGCATGAACATGGAGGCAAGGCTGGTCATGCGTTGCACGACATACAGAACCGACGTGGCCTGGATCGGATGAATTACCCACAGCGTGGCCACAATCGCCGCCATGACACGGATTCTTTGAACATTGCTCGACGGATAGGCCGCTCGCGCAAACAGGCCTGTCAGAAGGTAGATCAAAAAACCATTCAGGCCATGAATCGCCAAATTGGTCAACTTGAAAACAAAGGGATTGAATCCTGAAAAGTAATAGTTCGCGGCGAAACTCAACAGGCTCACCGGCCTCCCCAATGGACCGGCCCTGCCGCTCTCCCATAGATTGCGCAGGGATTCGATTGAAATGCTATTGATCTGAATTTCTGCGGGTTCGACGATATTTACATAGTCGTCAAAGAAGAAGCCGCCGCTCAATCCGGGCCAGTAAATGGCTGCAAGCAGCAAAGACAGTCCCGCTGCTATCAAGATCCGGTAGATTGGGTTTGGAGTCGGCGTCAAACTTGACATGTGGCATTACCCTGGGCCATCGCGCTCAAGCATGATAGAGCAGCATCAGCATGGTTGAAAAATTTGTTCACGGTCATCGCGCTGGATGGAAATGCTGCCTTGCCTCGCGCATATATCGGGGAATTCGGCGTCGAACCGGTATCGCGGCGCCCTTGCAAGGCACTGCCAGCGAGACAGGGGGCAGCTGATAGCCTACGCTATGCGGGCCAGGCCGGCCGGCCTCGGGTTGACGCTCTGGAGGATGGCGCAGACTGGATCGCCGATGGGGCCGGATGGCGTATTGGTGCACCCGGTAGCTGGCCGGCGCCCAAGTTCCTGGGTTATGCGAGTGCAACTGCCCTGCACCGCCAACTCGATCAAAAAAAAGGGCGTCCAACCTGGACGCCCTTTGCCGACAGCAATCTAGAATTACTTGCAGCTTGCCGGCCGATATTTCGCATCGAGAGAACCGCCGCAGGTCCATACAACCTGCCCGTTGGACTGAGTCACCGCCGTCAGGGTGATGGTCTTACCCGTCAGTTTCGGATCTCCCGTGCCCGTAGCGGTAATCTTCGTACCGTCCCAGGTAACGCTGGCTACGTATTTCGAAGAAGCGTCCGATACCATTGAACCATTCAAAGGCAGACTGCCTTTGCTTTGGAACCACTCGGCGACTCCCGTTTTCATTCCAGAAGCAGCCAGGATCATTTCCGAAGCTTTCGCACGAACCGTGTAGTCCTGGTAGGCCGGCAATGCCACGGCGGCCAAAATACCGATAATCGCCACGACTATCATCAGCTCGATCAGTGTAAAACCACGTTGTATTGATTTCATTTGTATTCCTCTCCAGAAGTTGCGGCGACTGCTGCCCGCCGTACACGGTAAGGAGCAAACGCCATGCCAGAACACCTGGAACAGGCAATTCACATTTATTCTCCAATTATCAACAACCTGCGAAATAGCGCCGAGATTCGAAAAGGGATAGAAGTTCCCATACAGGGCGGCTAGTGACGAAAAATGTCAGGTAGGGCCTGGCCCGGCACCCCTTTCCGGAGCAATGCCGGCCGCGTCTGATCCCTGAGGTCAAGTGCGGGGATGTGCCAGTTCCAGGCCTCTTGCGCGGTCCAGTGTCCGCCCTCTCGCCTACGACGGTCCCGCTCGAATCGAACTGCTATACTTGAAACGTCACTTACTTGGTTCTTGCCTGGTAATTGCCGAATTGAGCTATTTTGCTGGTTCAGCAGGAGAACTGCGATTCTAGAGTTTTTTTCCAACCGCAAAGTTGCAGAATTGGCAAAGGGCCTGGCGCAGGACGTAGCCAGGCGCTGTCCGCCTGCAATTGCGAACAATCCAATCCGGATGGTGTCGCAACAACGCCTGTCCGAGATTCTCGAAGATGTATATACGCGAGCTGCCCACCTTACCCAGGAGAGCAGGCTGGGCTGGTACAAAAGGGCGAAGCTGCGCAGGGACTTCCGCTGGGAACTCATTGAACTGGGCTACGACAAGAAATTCGTCGATACCGCCGCCGCCGGCTTGATCCTGCGCGTGACTCGCGATCCGTCGCTGAAAACCGAGCCCCCAAGCTGATGCCCGCGGCCAGCCGGCGCTGGTCCGATAGTCGGCTCGCCGCGGCAAATCCCGGGCCCGCCCCGCTTCAGGGGCAATATCCCGGAATCCTGCTCTCGTCGACGCGGTCGATCTGGTGTTCCTCGAGGAACTTTTCGGCATAGCGCAGGTATACTTTCTGCCGGATGAACACGTCGAACAGGTCGGGATCGATGTGGCCCCCTTCCTTGAATTTTCCCAGGATCTGCAGCGATTCGGTCAGCGTCTTGCCTTTCTTGTAAGGCCTGTCTCTGGCGGTAAGCGCTTCGAAAATGTCGGCTATGCCCATGACGCGCGCCTGCACCGACATTTGTTCCCGCGTGAGACCGCGCGGATAGCCCTTTCCATCCATGCGTTCGTGATGTCCGCCGGCGTATTCCGGCACGCGTTGCAGATGCTTGGGCCAGGGCAAAGCCTCCAGCATTTTGATGGTGGCTACGATATGGTAGTTGATGATCTCGCGTTCCTTGACGGTGAGCGTGCCGCGCGGGATGCTCAGATTCTCGATCTCGTCGTCGGTAAGGAAATGGGCGGTATTGCCGGACTGGTCCAGCCATTTGTATTCGGCGATCTGTTTCACGTGCTCCTGCGCCTCCGGCGGCATGAATTCCCCGCCGATATTGGATTTGCGCAGAAACTCGCGGTCCCGGTCGAGTTCACGCAAGCGCGCCCTGTATGACTGTTGCAGCTGATTGCCGCGCTGGCGCAACGACAACTCGTCCAGCCCCTGCTGCTGCAACGCGGCGGTATTTTTCAGCATCTCGATCTCGGCGTCGCGCTTGAGCACCTCGAAGCGGGTATCGATCAGGTGGACGCGATCGAAAATGGCCTCGAGCTTGGTCGCCTTGTCCACCACATGGACCGGCGTCGTTACCTTGCCGCAATCGTGCAGCAGCCCTGCGATCTTCAGTTCGTAGCGGTCCTTGTCGGTCATTTCGAAATCGCGCAGCGGTCCGTCCTTTGTTTCGTTGACCGCTTCGGCAAGCATCATCGTAAGCTCGGGCACCCGCTGGCAATGCCCGCCGGTGTAGGGAGATTTTTCGTCGATCGCCGAGTTGATCATGGCGATGAACGACTCGAACAGCGCCTCCAGCTGATTGATCAGCTGGCGATTGGTGAGCGCGATGGCCGCCTGCGACGCCAGGGACTCGGCCAGGCGCTGATCCGAGTCTGAAAAAGCAACCACCTCTGCGCTGACGGGGTCCTGCGAGTTGATCAGTTGCAGCACGCCGATGATTTCGTTCTCATGATTCTTCATCGGCACCGTGAGGAAGGATTTCGAATGGTAGCCGGTCTTCTTGTCGAAATTGCGCGTGCCGTTGAAGTCGAATCCCTCCGCGGTATACGCGTCGGCGATGTTAACCGTCTGGCCGGTAAGCGCCGCAAAGGCGGCCACCATTTGATTGTTGGGCGCGCCGTCCTTGCCGTAAAGATGGATCGGGTAGAAAGGAATCGGCGTCCCGGTGGTACCGCCCATGGCAATATTCAGCGACTGGGTGCGCATGATCTCGAATTTCAGGCGCTTGGTGCCGTCTTCCTCGGTCAACAGGTACAGCGTGCCGCCGTCGGCGCGGGTGATCGCCTTGGCCGCGAGCAGGATGCTTTCCAGCAACCGGTTGATATCCCTTTCCGCCGAGAGGGAGGCGCCGATTTCGTTTAGCTGCTCCAGCCGCCGGAACAGGTCCTCCACGGTCTGAGTTGCCAACACCGAACCGTTGCGCTGCGCGACCACCTCAGGTTTTCCCCATCTAGAGCGTGCGCTGCGTCTACTTGATGCAGACCGCGCGCACCGTGGGCATGTCGGTGAGCCCCATCAGGACCTTTTCCATGCCGTCCATTTTCAGCGTGCGCATGCCCTCGTTCAGGCAGCAGGCTAGCATTTCCGCCACGCGCGCATGCTCCTGGATCAGCTTCTTCAGCGGGTCGGTGCCGACCAGCAGTTCGTGCAGGCCGACCCTGCCCTTGTAGCCGCTGCCGCCGCAGGCGTCGCATCCGATCTTCTTGTACATGGTGAACTGGCCCTTGTCGTTGCCGTAGTTCCTGACCCACTCCTTGTACACGTTCTCGTAGCCCTCCTTGGGATTCTGCTTGAAGGTTGCGGTATTCACCAGCTCGCTGCAGTATTCGGTCAAAAACGCCTTCATCTCCTCGGGAGCCGGGTTGTACGACTGCTTGCACTTGGCGCACAGGCGCTTCGCCAGGCGCTGGGCGAGGATGCCGAGCAGGGCGTCGGAGAAGTTGAACGGATCCATGCCCATGTCGAGCAGGCGGATGATCGACTCCGGCGCGCTGTTCGTGTGCAGCGTGGCGAACACCAGGTGGCCCGTGAGCGAGGCCTCGATGCCGGTTCCGACGGTTTCCTTGTCGCGCATCTCGCCCACCATGATGATGTCCGGATCCGCGCGCAGGAACGCCTTCATCACCATGGCGAAATCGAGCCCCGCCTTCTTGTTCACCTGCACCTGGCGCAAGCCCTTCTGCGTAATCTCGACCGGATCCTCGGCGGTCCAGATCTTGGTATCCGGCGTATTGAGGTGCTTCAGCACCGAGTGCAGGGTGGTGGTCTTGCCGGAACCGGTAGGCCCGCAGACGAAAAACAGGCCGTAGGGCTTGCTCACGACCTCTTTCAGCGTCTCCAGGTTGTGCGCCGTGAGACCGAGTTTGTCGAGCGGAATCGGTTCGCCCGCGGCGAGGATACGCATGACGATGTCCTCGACGCCGCCCTGGGTCGGAATGGTGGCCACGCGCAGCTCGATATCGATCGGCCCGAATTTCTTGAACTTGATCTTTCCGTCCTGGGGCCGGCGCTTTTCAGAAATGTCCAGATCGCACATGATCTTGACGCGGGCGACGATGGCGTTGCGATAGGATGCCGGCACCTCGATGTAGGGAGAGAGCGATCCGTCCTTCCTGAAACGGATCTCGGTCTTGCCCTTGCCCGGATAGGACTCGATGTGGATGTCGGAGGCGCCCTGGTGGTAGGCGTCGATGACGATCTTGTTCACCAGCTTCACCAGCTCGTTGTCGGCCGCCTGTGACAGGTCGTCCGAAGCGCCCTCGCCGCCGCCGTCGTCATCGTCCTCCAGTCCCGAAAGCATATCGCCGATATCGCCGGTATCGACCACCTCTGCGCCGTAGAACAGGTTCAGCGTTTCCCTGAATTCACGCTGAGTGGTAACGCGGTAGATCAGCTTGCTCTTGGGAAACACGTTCTGCACGATGCGCGAGCTCTTCACCCGCTCCGGATCGAGGCACAATACCACCACCCCTTCCTTGCTATCGTCGATCGGCACCCACTGGTTCTGTTCGACATACTCGCGCTTCAGGTTCCTCAGCAACTCCGGCGGCTTGATGCGGTCGGGCTTGTGCGGTTCGTAGGGCACGCCGAAGAATTTCGACAGCGCCTGACCGATGGCGGGCAGCTTGACCTGGAACTCGTCGACCAGTATCTGCTCGACGTCCACCGCTTTCTTGCGCGCCGAGCGCGCCGCCAGATCGAACTCGGCCGGGGAGATCACTGCATCGCTCACCAGGAAGTCGTACTTGGTCTTGATGATCTGCGGCTTCTGCCGCTGCCTGAAGGCGATCGCCAGTGTCTGCGCCAGCTGGCTCACGCCCTCTTCCATCAGCGCCGTAAACGGCATGCCGGCCTTGTTGTTGATGATCTGGATGACGCCGATCAACTCGTCTCCATCCAGCACCGGCGCTGCCAGCACCTGCTTGGTGCGGTAGCCCGTGCGCTTGTCGACTTCCTGCAAAAAACGCAGGTTGGGATTGATCGCCTTCAGTTCGGCTTCGTCGTAGCAGTCCTTGATGTTGATCATCTTCTTGGAGAAGGCAACATAACCGCCCATCGAGTGCTCGGCGATCGGCAGCTTCAGGTCCTTGAAGGAATTCAGCCCGGTCTTGACCTTGGACACGATCGACTGTTTGTCCTCGCCGACTATGTATATGGTTAGGCGATCGGCATTGAACAGGCTGCAGATATCGGTCGAAACCTCGAGCATGATTTCGTCGATGTTGGAAGTCGCGTGAATCTTGTTGGTGACATTCTGCAGGTTCTTCGAGAACATCAACCTGGCGCTGACATCGGCCGACGCGGTTGCAGCGTCCTTTGGAGTATTCAGAACTGCACTCATAATGACCTCGCCAATAGATCCGCGCAGCCGGCGGCCGACGCTAAAACTGCATAATTCACACTATACGACAAAAAAAAGCCGGTCGCGCCCTGCCGCACGGCGCGCCATCGACTGTGATATATCGCCCGCGTTCCTGCCGCCGCGGTACCCCGCCGACGTTTCCGGGCGCACTGGATTCCGGGCTCACGGCAACCGGTCCCCGCCCCACAGCCCGCCTTCGAGCACGAACACATGGTAGCCGCGCTGCGCCAGCAGGAACGCGGCGGCGGCGCTGCGCCTGCCGCTCTGGCAATAAACAATATATTCCTCGCCCATGTCCAAGGCGCCGAACGCGTTGCGGATCTCCGACAGCGGGATATTGCGCGCGCCGGGCAAGCGGTCGTACTGGTATTCGGATGGATAACGCACGTCTATCCAATGCGCGCCGTCCAACACCTTCTGCCTGGCCTGCTCCATGTTTACTCCGTGCAGCAGCGGTTCGCGCAACAGCGCGTTGAAATCCTGCTTGCTCAGGCGCAACAGGCTGCCTTCTGTCTTCATGGTGACAGTCGCGTTGCGCTTGGCCTCCGATACCAGCGCCTCCTCGCCGAAGGTGTCGCCGCTCTTGAACTCTGCCAGCGTCATGTTGACCCCGCCTATCAGGCGCTCGACCTGGCATCTGCCGGACTCCACCAGGTAGTAGTAGTCGCCCTCCGCCCCTTCGCGGATGATAACTTCGTCCGCTTTTGCCTGAATGCGCTCGAAGCGCCGCAGCAGCTCGGTGATGTGGGCCGGTGGCAGCTGGGAAAAGGCGCCGAAACGCAGATTGTTGATGCCGAACAGGCCCGACATGACGCCCCAGCCGGCGCCGCCCTCGGAGCACTCGGACGGCCGGCTGGTGCCGACCGGCTCGTGCACGGATATCTGGTCCCAGGTGAGCATGATGTCCAGCAGGTCGTCGTCTATGCGTATCAGCTGCACATCGGTCACCGCCTTGGCCGATTCAAACGCGCGGCGCTTGCCCAACGAATGGCGCGCTTCGGCGGAACCGCCGACGATCAGCTCCGAGCTGCCTTGGCCATAGACGAGCGCCAGTTCGCCGCGCAGCACGTATGCCGACTGGCCCACGATCGGGCGCTGCTGGAACGGGTCCGCGCTGCGGTACACGGTCTCGATGACGCACAAATCGGCGAGTTCCTGCAGCCGCGCGTCGGGAAGCGACGAGAGCGGGTCCAGGGTTTTAAGCGTTTCCAAGCTGATTTTGGTGGCTGCCATGCGAGTTTCCGTAATAGCTGGCTTTCCTGCTGCCGTTAGAACTCGAATACCTGGTTATTCTGCAGCATGCGCGGCTTGTACTGTCCGGCGCAGTCCTCGACCTCCTGCATGGTGAGCTCGATCTCACCCGGCTTCAGATGGGTGATGAAGATCTCCGCGCTGCGCTCTAGCTTGGTCAGCTCTTCGGCGAGAAGGCTGGGGCAATAGTGTTTGGCCGCTATCGCCAGGTCGCGTTCACGGTTGCAGAAGGCCGTCTCGATAATGAGATAGCGCAGGTTGGTGATCTTGTTGACGACCTCCCACAGCGGATCGTGCGTCGTAGTGTCGCCCGTAAACACCAGGCTCGCCTGCCCTGAATCGAGTTGAAACCCGACCGCCGGCACCACGTGATTGGCCGGGAGCGAGGTAATCCTGCGCCCCTTCAGCTCCACCGTTTCGCCGAGCTGCAAAGCCTCGTAGCGCATGAACGGCTTGCTCGGCATCGGAATCTGCGTGAAATCAGGCCAGATGCTCCAGTTGAATATGTGGTTACGGATAATTTCCAGCGTCGGCTCGATTGCATGCACGGTAAGCGGCTTGTTGCGCATGCCGCCAACCGTGTCGATCAGGAACGGGATGGAGCAGATATGGTCCAGATGCGAATGCGTGATGAAAATATGGTCGATCAGCATCAGTTCCGCGAGCGATATGTCGCCGACGCCGGTTCCGGCGTCGATCAGGATGTCGTTGTCGAGGAGCAGCGAGGTGGTGCGCAGATGCCGCCCGCCTATTCCACCGCTGCACCCGAGTACCCTGAGCTTCATGTCGCGCGCCTATTTGGTCTTGAATGTCGTCACGCCGTCCCAGTTCGGATCGGGCGGATCGATGCGGCACTGCTTGATGCGCTCGAAGTACAGCTCATAGAGCTTGCACTCCGGCGACATGCGTTGAGCATTCAACAATCCCATCTCCGCTTGATCCCAATTCTGCGCACGATAGGCCTTGAGCGCTTTGTGCCACAGCTTGAGCTCGTCCATCACCTTCTGGTCGACCTGGCCGTCGATGCCGATCGGTTCGAAAATATCCACCGGTTCGTCCTTGCCTTTGACTCTAACCCGGTCGATTTCGCGAAATACTATGTCCTTTACGATCTTCCTGGTATTCGGACCAACGAGGATCCCGACTCCGTAGACGCGTGTCAGGCCCTCCAGGCGCGACGAGAGGTTTACGGCGTCGCCCATCACCGTGTACGCCTTGCGCAGCTTCGAACCCATGTCTCCGACGCTCATGGTGCCGGTGTTTACGCCGACGCCAATGCGGATATCCGGCCATCCGCGCGCGAGCAGCTGTGCGCGCAGCTTGTCGAGTTCTGCCTGCATCGCCATCGCGCTGATCACCCCCTGGCGGGCGTGCTCGGGATCAGCCACCGGTGCGCCCCAGAAAGCCATGATAGCATCGCCGATATACTTGTCGAGGGTGCCCCTGTTGTTGCGGATCACCAGGCTCATTGCGGTCAGGTAGTCGTTGATGAACTGCGATAGATCCTTCGGACTCAGGCTCTCGGAAATCGAAGTAAAGCCCACGATGTCCGAGAATAGTACGGTAAGTTCCTCGCTCTTGCCCTCCATGCTGTAGCGCTCCGGGTCCCTGGCCATTTGATCCACCAATTCCGGCGGCACGTACTGGCCGAACAACTCGGTGAACTGGCGTTTGCTGCGCGACTCGACGAAGTAGCCCCATGACATGTTGAACGCGAACAGAGCCGCAATCATCAGCAGGCTCGAAGCCAGCGGCAGAACCAGTCCGCCCTTGGTCCACACCATCACGTTGAGCCCCGTAACGAGCACTATCGCCAGCAGCGACACCAGGGTTGACTTCAACGGGCTCAACAGCGGCACCAGCAAGGACAGCGTGATGCCGCCGAGCAGCAGCAGGATCACCTCGGTGCCGAGCATATACGGCGGCTTTTGCTTGAAGTCGCTGTCGAGCATCGCCGCAATCATGTTGGCGTGGATCTCCACCCCCGGATAAACGCTGCCCACAGGTGTGGACCGCAGGTCGAGCAGGCCGGGGGCGGATGTGCCGACCAGCGCGATCTTGCCCCTGAGCTCGTCCTTCGGCACCTTGTCGAAATAGACATCGGCAAGCGAGATATATTTGAAGCTGCCGCGCGCTCCGCGGAAGGGAATGAGCGCGCTCACGGCATCGTCCACCGGAATGGTGACCGGACCCACCTTGAGCCATTCCAGACCGGAATACCCATCGCTCGCTAGCTTCTCGGAGGCAAAGCCCGGTTCCACCTTGGGATACCCTGCCAGCACGCGGATTATCGCAAGCGACAAGGCCTCGTAATAAGCTCCATGGTATTCGGCCAGCATCGGCACCCGCCGCGACACGCCATCGGGATCCACCAGCGGATTGAAGTGGCCGGCATTGGCGGCGTTGGCCTGAAACTCCGGCAGGTTGCCGCCATAGCCGCGCCAGGTGGTGAAGCGGATATTGCGCCCCCGGAAATCCTCCTCGGTAAGCACCGGTTTCGGAATGGCGCCCGAATGGACCGCGTTTTCGTCGCTGTTGAAATAATAGCCAAGCACGACTGGCCTGTTCTTGATGGTCTTCGCCAGAATGCCATCGTAATCAAGTTCCGGGCGCAATTCCTGCAGGGCCGACTGAAACGGTCCAAGGTCCTTGAGCTTGCCGCGGGCGAGCTTCTCTAACACCGGCAGTCCGGAACTTTCGTCTGGCTCGGCAAAAACCACGTCGAAGCCGGCGATGGCAATGCCGTATTCGTCGAATAGCTTCTTCAGCAAGGCGGCGACCTTGTCGCGGCTCCAGGGCCAGCGTCCTAGAGCTCTGCTGTCCAGGCTGCGCTCGTCGATGTCGAGGATGACCACACGCGGGTCCACGCCGCCAGGCATGGTCAGTGCGAGTCGCGTGTCGTAGATGATGTTGTCAAGCCGGGTGATCAGGCCGATGTTGTAGATTTCGGCGACATGACCGACGAACAGCAGCATCACCGCGAGGCCGAGCACGATCCTGACGATATGTTGCCTCAAGCCGTCTCCCTACTATCCAAGGAGCGGCGGATCAGTGCTTGAACGAGAATTCCACCTTCACCCCGGCGAGCTCGATGATGTCGTGGTCGTTGAGCGCGTACGCCTGTTGCTCTATCGCCTTGCCGTTGACAGTCGGCATTCTGGCGCCTTCGACGTGGGTGATGAAAAAACCTTGCGGCCGGCGCGTAACCACCGCAACCTGCACGCCGGGCTTGCCCAGCGTAGTGAGCGGCTTGGTCAACTCCAGCTCCTTGCCGGCGTTGCCCCCGGACAGCAGCTTCAGCATGGCGCGCCGGATCGGGACCGCCGGGGCGGCCGGGGCGACCGGCCTGGTAGAAACCGCGGCCGCGTCCACCGACGCGGCCGTGATGCCAACCTGCGTGTCGGCATGCGAACTCGCCCCGACGGCGGCCGGCACGGCCG
>JACZJV010000188.1 GCA_014860355.1 Burkholderiales bacterium
CGTCCTGGATGCGCGCGCGCCTATTTCAAGGCCGGTGTCGACGTCGGGCGCGCGCGCATCCAGGACGCGATCAAGGAAGGCCAGGAACTGATCGTCCAGGTGGAAAAGGACGAACGCGGCAACAAAGGCGCGGCGCTCACCACTTTCATCAGCCTCGCCGGGCGCTACCTGGTGCTGATGCCCAACAACCCGCGCGGCGGCGGCGTGTCGCGCCGCGTCGAAGGCGAAGACCGCGAAGAGCTGCGCGACACCATGGACCAGCTTCCGGTCCCCGCCGGCATGAGCGTGATCGCGCGCACCGCCGGCATCGGCCGCTCGCTCGAAGAACTGGACTGGGACCTCAAATACCTGCTGCAGCTGTGGCACGCAATCGAGGAAGCCTCCTCCAGCCAGAAGGGCGCGTTCCTGATTTACCAGGAAGGCAGCCTCGTCATTCGCGCCATCCGCGATTACTTTCACCCGGAAATCGGCGAAATCCTGATCGACACCGATTCGATCTACGAACAGGCGCAGCAGTTCATGGCGCATGTGATGCCCGACAACGTAAGCAGGGTAAAGCGCTACCGCGACGACGTCCCCCTGTTTTCGCGCTTCCAGATCGAACATCAGATCGAAACCGCGTACTCGCGCCAGGTGAACCTTCCCGCGGGCGGGGCCGTGGTCATCGACCACACCGAGGCGCTGGTATCGATCGACGTGAACTCCGCACGCTCCACGCGCGGCAGCGACATCGAGGAAACGGCGTTCCGCACCAACCTCGAAGCGGCGGAAGAGATCGCGCGCCAGCTGCGCCTGCGTGACCTGGGCGGCCTGATCGTAATCGACTTCATCGACATGGAGTCGCAGCGCAACCAGCGCGATGTGGAGAACCGGCTGCGCGAGTCGCTGCACTTTGACCGCGCGCGGGTGCAGATGGGCAAGATCTCGCGTTTCGGCCTGATGGAGTTGTCGCGCCAGCGCCTGCGCCCGTCGCTGGGCGAAGGCAGCACCATCACCTGCCCGCGCTGCAACGGCATCGGCCATATCCGCGGCATCGAGTCTGCCGCGCTGCATATCCTGCGCATCATCCAGGAAGAGGCGATGAAGGAAAACACCGCCGCCGTGCATGCCCAGGTGCCGGTCGATGTGGCCACTTTCCTGTTGAACGAGAAGCGCACCGATATCCACGGCGTCGAGGCGCGGCTCAAGGTCAACGTGGTGCTCATCCCCAACATTCATCTGGAAACGCCGCATTACCAGATTTCGCGCCTGCGCCACGACGATCTGAATCAAGCCGAGCCCCTGCCTGCCAGCTACAACATGGTCCAGCTGCCCGCCGAGGAAGAGGCCAAACCGCAGGCCGGTGCAGAACCAAAAGTGGCGCGGCCGCAGGCAGCGGTGCAAGGCATTACGCCGGGTGCGCCTGCCCCGGTTTCCGCGCCCAAAGCCCCCGAGGCGCAAGCCAAGGCCACCCCGGGTATCATCTCCCGCATCATGGGATGGTTCAAGGGCGAACTGCCAAAATCCGAAGCCGAACCCAGCAGCGGCATCCGTCCGTCGCGCCGCGAACCCAGGCGCGAGCCGGTGCGCGAGCGCGGTGAACGAACTGAACGAGGTGAACGCAGTGGGCGCGGCGGGCGTGGCGGACGCGGCGGACGCGACCGCCCAGAACGCAGCGGACGCGACGGCCGGCCGGCTCAAGGGGAAGTCAACCGACCCGAGTCGCGCGAACCACAGTTGCGCGAACCACGCGAACCGCGCGAGCCACGGCAGGATCGCAGCCGCGGCGAACGCCCGGAAAGGGAAGCGCGACCGGAAAGGGAGGCGCGCCCCGAACGCGGCGAGCGCCAGCCGCGGGAACCACGTGAGCCGCGCGCACCACGTGCGCAAGCGCAAACCGAACTCCAGCCCGGAGCCGAAGTCCGGCCCCAGGAAGGGCAACGCCCCGAAGAGGGCAGCGAAACCGGACGCAGCCGTGGCCGGCGCGGTCGCGGTGGTCGCGGCGAGCGCAGCGAACGCGGCGAGCGCGGTGAACGCAGCGCTCGCACGGAGCGCGCAGAACCGGTCGACCTGGAACGCGCGGAACAGGCGGAACACGCGGCGCGCGCAGAACTCGCCGAGGGCGGCAACGAGGTCCTCGCGCAGATGCAGGCGCCAGCGGAAGCGGCTTCCGAGGCGCAGCAAGCCGCGCCTGAGGAACGGATTGCGGCCCCGGGGTTCGCCGCGCCCGCTGTAGACGATATACACGCCGTGGTGCACGCCGAGTTGCCGGTGCCTGAGCCTGCACCGGAGCCGGTGGCAGCGCCGGAGCCGGTAGTTCATGCCGAACCCGCTGCCGCGCCGGTAGAAATTCGTTTCGAGCCGACTCCGCCACCCGCGCCGCCGGTGGCTGCCATCGACGTGGAGAAAGCCCTGGAGCAAAGCGGGCTGGTGATGATTCAGACCGATCCCAGCAAGGCGAAGCCGGCCGCGCCCGAACCCGAGGCTCAAGTCGTTCCCCGGGGGCAGCGTCCGCGTCGCCCCCCACCCCCTGACACCGGGCCGCTGCAAATAGTGGAGACGCACAAGAACGTCTAGCGCATCCAGCCTGCGCGGTGCTTTCTGAACTGGTGAAGCATCGCGCCGGCGGCTGCTCCTCCGGCGTCTGCGCCGCGCCGCCGCGCAGTTTCAGCGCCCGATATTCTGTTCATGCGGGATGTTCGGCAGCAAACCCTCGGTCGTATCCCCTGGCGCTGGCGCCTGCGCCCGGCAATGCGGTAAGCTGTGCGCCCTGTGACCGAAAGCGCGTCCACCGCCTGCCTCTCCCATGACACGGACAGACTCCAACAGCAACAACGAGCCATTGCTCGCCGGCATCACCATCGTCGATTTCACGCGCGTGCTCGCCGGCCCCTACGCCACGCGCATGCTCGCGGACCTGGGCGCGCGCGTGATCAAGATCGAACGCCCCGGCGAAGGCGATGAAATCCGCCATACCGTGCTCCAGCTCGACCCGAAACGCACCGACCAGAGCAGCTACTTCGCGCGCCTGAATGCGGGCAAGGAAAGCATAGCGATCGATCTCGCCCATCCGCAGGCGCGCGAGGTCGTACTCGACCTCGCGCGCCGCGCAGACGTGGTGGTGGAAAATTTCTCCCCCGGCGTGATGAAGCGTTACGGCCTGCACGATGCCGCGCTGCGGGCATTGCGCCCTGATCTGGTGTACTGCTCGATTTCTGGATTCGGCCAGACCGGGCCGCTGAGTTCCATGCAGGCGTATGCGCACCTGATCAACGCGATCTCCGGCATGATGGATCTCGACCGCGGCGGCGAGGCGCAGCCGCGCGTGGCCTACCTGCAGTCGGCAGATGTGCTTGCCGGGGCTCACGCCTTCGGCGCGATCTGCGCTGCGCTGGTGCGCCGGGGCCGCAATGGCCGCGGCGCGTATCTGGACGTGTCGATGCTCGAGTGCCTGGTCGCAGCAGACGACATCACTTACGGCTCCATTCTGAACGGTGGCAAGGTGCAGCGCGAAACGCGCATCGGCATGGTGGTGCAGCCCATCGGCGGCCGGTACCTGGCGATGCAAAGCGCCGGCGCGCCGCACCTGTGGTCGCGGCTGACGGCCCTGATCGGCCACCCCGAGCTCGCGACGGATGCGCGCTTTTCGACGCCGATGGCGCGGCGCGCGAACTGGCACGACCTGCTCAAGATACTGCGCGGCTGGCTCGAAGGTTTCGACAGCGTCGAGCAGGCGGTCAAGACGCTCGCGGCGGCGCGCATCCCGGCGGTGCCCATGCTGTCGCCGGAAGAAGTCATCGAGCATCCGCAGATGGCGGCGCGATCGGCATTTCCCGAAATCGAGCACCAGGGCCGCGGCCGCATACGCGTGACCGCGCTGCCCTTCCACGTAGACCGCAAGCCGGTTGCGCCCGGCGGGCCCGCGCCCTATCGCGTGGGAGAGCACACGCACAGGGTGCTCAGCGAGTTCGGCTACGACGCCGAGCGCATCCGCACGCTGCAGGCGCAGCGGGTGGTCGAGATTCCAGACGATGCCTAGCATGTAGCGCTTAGCGTCGCGCTTGGATTCGTGATAAATTGGCGCCCATCCAAGGCTCGCACATGCAGTGACGAGCCGAATCAGGGCCGCATAGACGACCCGCAGAGCAGCAACTGTTTCCGCCTCAGACACGCAAATCCAAAGGAGACCTCATGAAGAAGTTCAGCGTTCTCTACTCTGCAGTCTGCATAGCCGCCGGTATAGCCGCGGCGCCCGCAATAGCGCAAGCGAAGCCGATCCTGATCGGCGTGCCCACATCGATGCAGCTCCAGGTCGGTCGCGATACGCAGGACGCGATAAAGATGGCGATCGACGATATCAACGGCAAGGGCGGCGTTCTGGGGCGCAAACTTGAAATGGTCGTTGCCGACGAAACCGAGAACCCGGAAACCGGCATCAGCGCAATCAAGAAGCTCACCGCTGACGAAAAGGTCGACGTACTCATCGGCGGCTATACCAGCGGCGTCACGCTGGCACAGTTGCCGCACATCTCCGCGGCCAAGACCATCTATCTCGGCGTCGGCGCCGCCTCCCCGTCGATCACCGCCAAGGTGAAACAGGATTATGAAAACTACAAATACATCTTTCGCGTCGGCCCGATCCATGCGGGCAACCAGGCGCGGCAGGTCACCGGTTTCATTTCCGGCTTCGTAAAGGGCGAACTCGGCATCAGCAAGATTGCCATCGTCGGCGAAAGCGCGAAGTGGGTGCAGGATCTGGTGCCGCTGCTGAAGAAGGGCGCCACCGAAGCCGGAGCCGACGTGCGCATGACCGAATTCTTCGATACACAGACGTCTGACTTCTCTCCGCTTCTGGCCAAGGTCAAGGACTCGGGTGCGCAGTATCTGGTCGTGATCCTGTCGCACGCTTCGAGCGATATTTTCGCGAAGCAGTGGCACGATGCGCGTTTTCCGATTCCCTACGGCGGCATCGACGTGAAGAGCATGGACGGCGACTTCTGCGAGCGCGTGGGGGGCAAGTCGATCGGTGAACTGGCGGCGAACTTCGCCGTGCGCGCGCCGCTTACGCCCAAGACGATTCCTTTCTTCGACGAGTTCAAGAAGCGCACCAACCGCTCGCCGGTCTACACCGCCTTCGGTGCCAACGATGCGGTCTACATTTACGCACAGGCGGTCGAGCGCGCCAAGAGCACGGCGCCGAACGCCGTCATCAAGGAACTCGAGAAGACCAGCTATGTCGGCATTCCGGGCACCATCGAGTTCGACGAGATGCACGACGTAAAGCCCGGCGGGAAGGGGCCGAACTTCCTGTTTGTGCAATGGCAGGACAAGTGCAAACGCGAGGTAATTTATCCCAAGGCACAGCGCACCGCGGCATTCATGACGCCGGCCTGGATCAAGAAGTAGCCAGTACGCCTTGAATATTCCGCGCCGCGGGGCCGCTTGCGCCCCCGGCGTGGTTCGATACTGCCTGCACCGGAGGCGCGAGTGCTCGAAATCCTGATCCACGGCGCAGTGAGCAGCGCCATCTACGCCATGCTCGCGGTTGGATTCACGCTCATTTTCGGCGTGGCGCGGATTCTCAATCTTGCGCACGGCTCGTTCTACGCGCTGGGCGCGTACGGCGCATACTTCTTCACCTCTCATCTCAAGCTGCCGCTCTTGCCCGCCGCGCTGCTTGCGATGGCCGTGGTCGCGCTGTTCGCAATTGTCGTCGAAAAAGTGCTGGTGCGGCCGATGCGCCGCTCGCAGTTGGCAGTGTTGATGATCACGCTCGCCGTGGCCCTCGTGGTGGAACAGGCGCTGTTCCTTACCTTCGGTTCCGAATACCGCAATGTCCCGGCATTCGTCGACGCAAAATTCAGCATCGGCGGCGTCGATGTCGGCGGCCAGCGGCTGCTCGCGCTGGGCGCGAGCATTGCATTGATCGCCCTGCTCTGGATTTTCATTCAGCGCACCCGTCTCGGGTCGGCGATACTCGCCGTGTCACAGGATCCCGAAGCGGCCGACTATATGGGCATCCCGAGCGACCGGATATTCTCGATTGTCATGGGCCTCTCCGCCGCCCTGGCCGCGGCAGCCGGCGTGCTCGCCGGCCCGTTTCTCACGGTGCAGCCGACGATGTGGCTGCTGCCCATCGTCAAAGCCTTCGCGATCGTGATCGTCGGCGGGCTCGGATCCATTCCGGGAAGCATCCTCGCCGCGCTGATGCTGGGCTACGCCGAGACCATAGTCGGTTACCTGATCTCGACCTCATGGACCGAGATCGTTTCGGTTCTGGCTACGCTGCTCATGCTGATTTTCCGCCCCGCGGGCATTTTCGGCAAACGCGCCGCATTCTGAGGTACGCATGTTCGGCAAACGCATCGATTACGCCGGCGCCGTTGGGTTCATCGTGTTCATGGCGGCGCTGCCGCTCGTATTCGGCGGCAACTACCTGATCGGGGTGCTCACGGTCAGCGTGATTTACGGCATCTGGGCGGTGAGCTGGGACTTCATGTCGGGCCTGACCGGCCGCGAGAATTTCGGTCACAGCCTGTTCATCGGCGTAGGCGCATACACGGCGGGATTCCTGAATACCGCTTTCGGCTTCGGCGGCTGGTGGAGTCTGCCGGCAGCCATGGTCATGGCAATGCTGTTCGCCGTCATCATCGGTCTGCCTACACTGCGTCTCAAGGGGCCCTACTTCGCGCTGGCGATGCTCTCGGGCGCAGTCATCATGCAGAGGTTGATGCTGATCTTCTGGGAACAAACAGGCGGCGAAGAAGGCATCAACGGCATCGAGCCGCTGATCCGGTCGCAGCTCGGCTTCTACTATTTCGCCCTCGCCGCGCTCGTGCTGGTGACGGCGCTGCTACTGGCGCTGGCGCGTTCGCACTGGGGGCTGATCCTGCGCGCGATCCGCGGCGACGAAGCCACCTGCCAGGCCGCCGGCATCAACGTCACCTTCTACAAGATCGCGTCTCTCGTGATCAGCGCCGCGTTCGCCGGCGCAGGCGGCGCGATCTACGCCCATTACCAGCTGCAGGTAAGCCCGCAGTTATTTGCCGTCGTCACTTCGATCACCATCATCACCATGGTCTACGTCGGCGGCATGGCGAGTATCTACGGGCCGGTCGGCGGCGCGATCCTCCTGGTGCTGCTGACCGAACTGCTGCGCGAGTTCGGCGAATGGCGGCTGATGATCTACAGTTGCACCCTGATCCTGATACTGTTTTTCGTGCCCCATGGCCTGATTGCGCCGACTTGGCGTCGGTTCAGGTCCAAGCTTCGCAGGGCACAATGAGCGCACTGCTCGAAGTGTCCGCGCTCAACAAGCACTTCGGCGGCCTGCATGCCGTCAAGGACGTTTCGTTCTCCATGGCAGCGGCTGAGATCGTCGGCATCCTTGGGCCCAATGGCGCGGGAAAGACAACGCTTTACAACCTGCTCACGGGCTTCATCCCTGCCGACAGCGGCAGCATCGTATTCAACGGCCGGACGCTGCGCGGCCTCGCGCCCTATCGTATCGCCGGGCTGGGAATTTCACGCACCTTCCAGCTCTGCCGCCCTTTTGTCGGCATGACCGTGCTCGAGAACGTGATCGTCGGCGGGCTGGGCGCGCAGGCCGGCGAGCGCGGCGACCTGGAAGCGCGCGCGCTGGCGCTGCTCGAGAAAGTAGGCCTCAGCGGCAAGGAACAGTTGCTGGTCGAGCTGCTCTCCTACGGCGATCAGCGCCGGCTGGAGATCGCGCGCGCCCTCGCGGCAAGACCGGCGCTGTTGCTGCTGGATGAACCGTTTGCCGGCCTGGGCAGCGGCGAAATCACCGACCTGTCGGCGCTGATCCGCAGCGTCCACGCCGAACAGGGCCTCACGGTAATGCTGATTGAGCACAAGTTGCACGAATTCATGCGTCTGGTCGGGCGCGTCATCGCGCTCGATTTCGGCGAAATCATCGCCGAGGGTTCGCCCGAGGAAATCGTGCGCCATCCCAAGGTCATCGAGGCTTATATCGGGCGCGGCGACGAGCAGGCCGAGGAGCAAGCCGATGCTGCTTGAGATCCGCGGGTTGTCGGTTTTCTACGGCAAGGCGATGGCGCTCGAGAACGTGTCCCTGTGCGTGGCCGAGGGGGAATTTGTCGCAGTTCTCGGACCCAACGGCGCCGGCAAATCGACTTTGCTCAAAGCCATATCGCGCTCCCAGCCTTCGACCGGAATGCTGGAGCTGCGCGGCGAATCACTGCAGCGCTACCCCGCGCACGCGGTGGTCGGAAAGGGCATCTGCCACTGTCCGGAGGGTCGGCGGCTGTTCCCCGAACTCACGGTGCTGAAGAACCTGATGCTGGGCGCCTACTTGCGCAGGGACAAGGTGGAGATCGAAGCGGACCTGGAGCAGGTCTACCATCTGTTTCCGATTCTGCAGGAACGCGGGTCTCAGGTGGTAAGCACGCTGTCCGGTGGACAGCAGCAGATGGTGGCCATAGGACGCGCACTCATGGGTAAACCCGCACTACTGCTGCTCGATGAGCCCTCGGTCGGCATCGCACACCGCCTGAAGATGGAAATCTTCGGTGCGATCAAGCGCATCCAGCGCGGCGGTACGGCGATTCTGATGGCCGAGCAGGATGCGCAATCGGCGTTGCGCATCGCGGACCGCGTCTATGTGCTCGAGCACGGGCGCGTCGGCCGCGAGGGCAGCAGCGCCGAACTCGCAGCTGACGACTATATCCGGCAGGCCTATCTCGGCGTCGCCTGAACGCCGCGGGCCGCGGCCGCACCGGGAAAAGAGCGCGGAGCCGCCCGCCCCGCGACCCCGCCCTAGTCGCAGCGAATCTCCGCATCCTTGCGCCGGTACCACCACCACGTACCAACGACGCAGCTCAGATAGAACACGATGAATACGTACCAGGCGGCGTGCGGGCTGCCGCTCGTCTGCAGCGATATGCCCACGGCAACCGGAACGAAGAACAGCCCGAACGCGGCGATCGCGGCGGTGAAGCCGAGCGCGACCGAGGCCTCGATTTCACCCTCGCGCTTGGCTTTCGCCAGCGCCTCCCCGCCCTGCCCTTTTGCCAGTAGCCGGTGCAGGGTCATGAACACGGTGGGCACCATGCGGAACACCGATCCGTTGCCGATGCCGGTGGTCAGGAATAGCACCATGAAGGACATGTAGAACGCAAGCGCAGCGCCGGGATCCGATCCGCTGGGAAGGTAGCCCGCGATGGCGAGCGAGGCGACGAACATGACCACGAAGTTCCAGAACGTAACCCTGGCCCCGCCGAGCCGGTCGGCCAACCAGCCGCCTAGCGGCCGTATCAGTGCGCCGATCAGCGGGCCTACGAACGCATATTTGAGCAGACCCGAGTCCGGAAACTGCGTCGCCAGCAGTGTCGGGAAGGCGGCAGCGAAGCCGATGAACGATCCGAAGGTTCCGCCGTAGAGCCAGCCGAGCATCCACGCATGCTTGCGCCGGAAAATCACCGCCTGCTCGCGGAAGGTCGCGCGCACGCCGCGGATGTTGTGCATGCCCAACCAGGCGATGAGCGCAGCCAGCAGTATGAACGGTACCCAGATATAGCCCGCGTTCTGCAGCCAGACCTGGCTGATGGCCGGATCGCTGTAATTCTGCGGACCGCCTCCCATGACAGCGAGCGCGCCGCCATAGATGCTGAGCGGCACGACCGCCTGCATCACGCCTACGCCCAGATTTCCTGCGCCCGCATTCCAGCCGAGCGCGGTGCCCTGCATGCGCTTCGGGAAAAAGAAACTGATGTTCGCCATGCTTGCCGAAAAATTGCCGCCGCCGAGGCCACAGAGCAGCGCGATCACCACGAACACCACGTAACTGGTGTTCGGATCCTGCACTGCCAGCGCCATCCACAGCGCCGGCAGCAGCAGCGTGACCGTGCTGAACACGGTGAAATTCCTGCCGCCGAAAATCGGCACGACAAAGGAGTACGCCAGGCGCAGTCCGGCACCCGAGAGTCCGGGCAGCGCAGCCAGCCAGAACAACTCACCGGTGCTGAACTTGAAGCCGATCTTCGGCAGTTCGATCACCACTACGCTCCATACCATCCACACGGCGAAGGACAGGAACAGGGCAGGCATGGAACAGAGCAGATTGCGCAAGGCGATGCGCTTGCCCGTCGTGCCCCAGAAGGCCTCGTCGTCGGGCCGCCAATCGTGCAGCCAGCTTCCGGCACCGGCGCGCGCGTCGAGCAGATGTCCCTGGACCAGTTGATCGCGCAAACCGGCGTCCTTCTCCAGGATTTCCTCGCGTTCACCGCGTTCGGCGGCCCAGGTCCAGATCATCACCCCGGCGAGCACGGCGAAGATCAGCATGAAGGCGCTGCTGCGCACGTTGGTGGCGTCGGAGGCGACACCGAAGATGATGGGCAGCGTAAAGCCGCCCAGTCCGCCGATGACGCCTACCAGGCCGCCGACCGAACCCATGTTGTTCGGGTAGTAATCGGCGAGGCTGCGGTAGACGCTCGCCTTGCCTATGCCCTGTGCCATGCCGACGATGAACACCAGAACCGTGAATAGCGTGACGCCCAGGCCGATTCCGAAACTGAAGTCGCCCTTGATGCCGTGTACCGTCAGCGTCGTCGGTGGATAGGAAAGAAAGAACAGGCACACGATGCAAACCCAGAACACCCACCAGGTGACCGTGTCGCCGCCCCACTTGTCGGAGGCGAAGCCGCCTGCCGCGCGGATCAGCCCTGAGGGCAGGGTAAAGAACATGGTGATCAGGGCCGCGTGCTTCAGGTCCAGGCCGAACTCGCCGATGTAGTACTTCGGCAGCCACAGCGCCAGCGCGACGAATCCGCCGAAAACGAAGTAATACGCCAGGCCGAAGCGCCAGACACGGGCATCCGTCAGCGGCGCCAGCTGCTGCGCGAGAGTCAGGTGCTCCTTCCTCTGCTTGCGTTCCACCTGCTTCGGATCGGGATAGGTGAAGAACCAGAAAATTATCGCCATGACCAGCATCGCGACCGAATACACCTGGGGCACGGCGCGCCAGCCGAAGGCCACCACGATCAGGGGCGCGACCAGGTTGGTCACCGCGGCGCCCGCGTTGCCCGCACCGAAAATGCCCATCGCCGTGCCCTGCTTCTCCTTCGGGAACCAGGCCGAGGTGTAGGCGATGCCCACCGCAAACGAACCGCCGGCCAGGCCGACGAACAAGCCTATGCTCAGGTACTGCCAGTACTTGGTCGCGAAAGCCAGGCCGTAGGTCGGGATTGCGACCAGCAGCATCTGGATGAAATAGACGATGCGCCCGCCGTAGCGGTCGGTGAGCACGCCCAGCGGCAGGCGTATCAGGGAGCCCGTCAGGATAGGCGTGGCGACCAGCAGGCCGAACTCCGTGTCGCTCAGCCCGAGCTCCCTCTTTATGCGGATGCCGATGATCGAGAACATGGTCCAGATGGCAAAGTTGACCGTGAAGGCCAGCGTGTTCATCGTGAGGACCGAATAGCTCTTGCCTTTGTCTGTCAGTGCCATGACCTGTGCTCCAAGTGTGTTGTATTGCGCGCAAGCTGCGCGTAGTCAATTCCTCGCTGCCGCCGGAACCGATGCGCGATCAGCTTGCGTCGATCTCCCTGCCTCAGCGATTGCCGCCGCGGCCCCGCACCAGCTGGTAGGGCCGCAGCAGATAGAACACCGAGGCGAAGCCGCTCCAGATGTGCACCAGGCGCGTGAACGGGAACACGAGAAAAATCGTGAGTCCCAGCACGATATGCAGCTTGAACACGATGGAGGCGTTCGCCACCAGTTCGACCGCGCCGCCGCGGAACGTCCAGATGCGCTGCGCCCAGCCCATGAACTTGAGCATTTCCGAGCCGTCCATGTGCTGCAGCGACAGCGGAATGCCGGCCAGCCCGAGCACGACCTGCGCGATGAGCAGGGCCAGAATGAGAATGTCCACCGGCCTGCTGCTCGCGCGGATACGCGGGTCGCTCAGGCGCCGGTGGATCAATATCCCCAGGCCGACCGCACACATGAGGCCGAATATGCCGCCGCCAACGATCGCGGTCAGCTGCTTTTCGGCCGGGCTTACGCCCAGCGCGTGCCACACGGTGAGCGGCGTGAGCAGTCCGGTGAAGTGCCCGGCGAAAATGCCGAGGACGCCGACGTGGAACAGGTTCGAGCCCCACCTGAGCTGACCGTGTCGCAGCAGCTGGGACGAATCGCTTTTCCACGTGTACTGTTCGCGGTCGAAGCGGATCAGGCTGCCGAGGAAAAATACCGCCAGGCAGATATAGGGGTAGTAGCCGAACAGGAACTGGTTCAGGTAGGTCTTGATGTCCATGTGTAGCTCCGGATTCAGGGATTCTTGGGGACGAAGCGGATGAATTGCGGCCGCGATTGCTGCGCGCCATGCGCTGCGGCCGCGTCGATACCCGGGGGCGCGCCGAACTCCACCGGCGCCTCGCTCCATTCTTCGTCGAGCGGGCGGGCAAGCTGCGCCTTGGCCGCGCCCTTGGGCGCGGCGAGCGGCGCTGCACGGTGCAGATCAAGCAGCGCGGCGAAGACGGCCGCATAGGGACTGCCGCCCGCGAGCAGGCGTTCCCCCACCGCGCGCAGGATGTGCACGCAGTCCTCGAGCAGGTCGTGCACTTCCTCGGCCGGGCGGCTCGCAAGATACTCCAGCACCGCCGGCAGGTAGTCCGGCAGTTCGCTTACGGCGAGCACGAAACCGGAGCGCCGGTACAGGGCATTCAAATCCACCATCGCCTGGCCGCGGTCGCGCGAGTCGCCGTGTACATGTTCGAACAGGTGCAGCGAGGTGGCGCGACCAGCATCGAACTGCGCCACGTAGCGCTCCTGCAGATCGAGCAGATCTTCGCGCTTGAGTTCGGCCAGCAGTCCGGCGAGCGCATCCTGCGTGGCCCCCCGGAGCGCGGATTCCGCATTGAGCCTTCGCGCGATTTCCGGAAGCGCGGCCACCATGCCTTCCGAAGGATAGCCGAGCAGTACGGCAAGCAACTTGAGTGTTTTCATGAGCTCATCTCCAGGCGGCTAGGTCAGCGACTTGATCGGAATGGTCTTGCGTTTCTTGCCGCCGAACAGGCTCGCGTCCGACTGACCGTCGGCGCAGCCATTGCCGAAGGAGAAGCCGCAGCCCCCGCGCAGGTCGTAGGCGTCTTCGGCGTATTCGCGGTGCGTGGTCGGAATGACGAAGCGGTCCTCGTAGTTGGCGATCGCCATGTAGCGGTACATCTGCTCGATCTCCGCCTTGCTCAAACCCACCTGCTGCAGCACTTCCGTGTTTTCGCGCTTTTCCACATGCCGGTCGCGCATGTAGGCGCGCATGGCGAGCATGCGCTCAAGCGCCGCCACCACCGGCGCCTCATCGCCCGCGGTGAGCAGATTGGCGAGGTATTGCAGCGGTATGCGCAGGCTGCGCACATCGGGCAACTGCCCGAATGCGCCGATCTGGCCGGAATTTGCGGCGGCGGTGATCGGCGAGAGCGGCGGCACGTACCAGACCATGGGCAGCGTGCGGTATTCCGGATGCAGCGGCAGCGCAACCTTCCAGTCCATCGCCATCTTGTACACGGGCGACTCCTGCGCCGCCTTGATCCAGGCCTCGGGAACGCCGTCGGCGCGGGCCTGCGCCTGCACCTCGGCCGCGTTCGGATCGAGGAACAGCCCGAGTTGCGCCTTGTACAGGTCCTTTTCGCCTGCCACGCTCGCGGCTGCGGCGATGCGATCGGCATCGTAGAGCATCACGCCGAGGTAGCGGATGCGCCCGACACAGGTTTCCGAGCACACCGTCGGTTCCCCCGATTCGATGCGCGGATAGCAGAATATGCACTTCTCCGCCTTGCCGGTCGACCAGTTGTAATAGATCTTCTTGTACGGACAGCCCGATACGCACATGCGCCAGCCGCGGCACTTGTCCTGGTCGATGAGAACGATGCCGTCTTCCTCGCGCTTGTAGATCGAGCCAGACGGGCAGGACGCCACGCAGGTCGGGTTAAGGCAGTGCTCGCACAGTCGCGGCAGGTACATCATGAAGGTGTTTTCGAACTGGCCGTACATCTCCTTCTGCATGTCCTCGAAGTTCGAATCCACCGAGCGCTTGGCGAATTCCCCGCCGAGGATTTCCTCCCAGTTCGCGCCCCATTCGATCTTTTCCATGCGCTCACCCGTAAGCAGCGAACGCGGACGCGCGGTGGGCGGCGCCTTCATCTCCGGCGCGTTGTGCAGATGCTGGTAGTCGAAGGTGAACGGCTCGTAGTAATCGTCGATCTGCGGCAGGTTCGGATTGGCGAATATTTTCAGCAGCACTTCGAGTTTGCCGCCCTGCTTGGGCTGGATCTTGCCGCTGTCCTTGCGCACCCAGCCGCCGTTCCATTTCTCCTGGTTTTCCCACTGCTTCGGATAGCCGATGCCGGGCTTGGTTTCGACGTTGTTGAACCAGGCGTATTCCATGCCCTCGCGGTTGGTCCAGACGTTCTTGCAGGTGACGGAGCAGGTGTGACAGCCGATGCATTTGTCCAGATTCAGCACCATGCCGATTTGAGCGCGAACTTTCATTTCAATGCTCCTTTACCGCGGCGGTTTCGGAAGTGGCGGGTTCATCCATCCAGTCGATATTCTTCATCTTGCGCACCACGACGAACTCGTCGCGGTTGGTGCCTATCGTGCCGTAGTAGTTGAAGCCGTAGGACAGCTGGGCGTAGCCGCCGATCATGTGCGTGGGCTTGGTGACGATGCGCGTCACCGAGTTGTGGATGCCGCCGCGCGTGCCGGTGATTTCCGAGCCCGGGGTGTTGATGATCTTCTCCTGCGCGTGGTACATCATGCACATGCCCGGGAGCACCCGCTGGCTCACCACGGCGCGGCAGGCAATCGCGCCGTTCACGTTGTAGAGCTCGATCCAGTCGTTGTCGACGATGCCGCCTTTCCTGGCGTCGTCTTCGGACAGCCACACGATCGGGCCGCCGCGCGACAGGGTCAGCATCATCAGATTGTCGGTGTAGGTCGAGTGGATGCCCCACTTCTGGTGCGGCGTAATGAAGTTCAGCACCACCTCGGGGTTGCCGTTGTCCTTCTGTCCCTGGATCGGATGCACGGTCTTCAGGTCGACCGGCGGGCGGTACACGCACATGCCTTCGCCGAATCCCAGCATCCACTTGTGGTCCTGGTAGAACTGCTGGCGCCCGGTAAGCGTGCGCCACGGTATCAATTCGTTGATATTGGTCCAGCCGGCGTTGTAGCTCACTTTCTCCGACTCGATGCCGCTCCAGGTCGGGCTCGAAATGATTTTGCGCGGCTGCGCCTGCAGGTCGCGAAAGCGCAGTTTCTCGTCCTCTTTCGGCCGCGCCAGGTGGGCATGCTCGCGGCCGGTGATTTTCGACAGGGCCTCCCAGGCCTTCACCGCGACTTCGCCGTTGGTTTCCGGCGCCAGCATCAGGATCACCTCGGAGGCATCGATGTCGGTATCTATCCGCGGCAGGCCCTTGCTGATGCCCTCGTCGCTCACCGCGTAATTGAGTTCGCCGAGCAACTTCACCTCGTGTTCGGTGTTCCAGGCGATGCCCTTGCCGCCGTTGCCGACCTTGGCCATCAGCGGCCCGAGAGCGGTGAACTTCTTGTAGGTGTTCGGATAGTCGCGCTCGATCACCGTCATCGCCGGCGCGGTCTTGCCGGGCACCAGTTCACACTCGCCCTTTTTCCACTCCTTGACATCGAGCGCCTGCGCGAGCTCGCCCGGGGTGTCGTGCATCAGCGGCGTCAGCACCAGTTCCTTCTCCACGCCCAGGTGTCCGACGCAGACCTCGGAGAATTTCTTGGCGAAGCCCTTGTAGATCTCCCAGTCGCTCTTGGCCTCCCAGGCCGGGTCCACCGCCGCCGACAGCGGATGGATGAAGGGGTGCATGTCGGAGGTATTGAGGTCGTTCTTCTCGTACCAGGTGGCCGTGGGCAGAACGATGTCCGAATACAGGCAGGTCGTCGACATGCGGAAATCCAGCGTCACCAGCAGGTCGAGCTTGCCCTCGGGCGCCTCTTCGCGCCAGGTTACTTCCTCGGGCTTCGCGCCGCCGAACCCGCCCAGATCCTTGCCCTGCACTCCGTGCGTGGTCCCGAGCAGGTGCTTGAGGAAATACTCGTGCCCCTTGCCCGAGGAGCCGAGCAGGTTGGAGCGCCAGACGAAGAGATTCCGCGGGAAATTGGCCGGATTGTCCGGATCCTCGCAGGACATGCGCAGCCTGCCGTCCTTGAGCGATTTCACCGCGTAGTCCTTCGGGTCCATGCCGGCGGCCTGCGCGTCCTTGACCACCTGTATCGGATTGGTCTGCAGCTGCGGCGCCGATGGCAGCCAGCCCATGCGCTCGGCACGCACGTTGTAGTCGATGAGCGAGCCGGTGTAATCCTTCGGGTCGGCCAGCGGCGAGAGTATCTCCTTGACCTCGAGTTTCTCGTAACGCCACTGGTCGGTGTGCGCGTAGAAGAACGAAGTGGAATTCTGCTGGCGCGGCGGGCGATGCCAGTCGAGCGCGAAGGCGAGCGCGGTCCAGCCCGTCTGCGGCCGCAGTTTCTCCTGCCCGACGTAGTGGGCCCAGCCGCCGCCAGACTGGCCGACGCAGCCGCACATCATCAGCATGTTGATGATGCCGCGATAATTCATGTCCGAGTGATACCAGTGGTTCATCGCCGCACCGATGATCACCATCGACTTGCCGTGGGTCTTGTCGGCGTTGTCGGCGAACTGGCGCGCGACCGAGATCACGTCGGCGGCCTTCACCCCGGTGATGGATTCCTGCCATGCCGGCGTGTAGGGAAGATTCTGCTCGTACTTGGACGCAACCTTGTCGCCGCCCAGGCCGCGGTCGATGCCGTAATTGGCCACCAGCAGGTCGAACACGCTCGCGACCAGGGTCTCGCCCTCGGCGAGCTGCAGCTTTTTCACCGGGACGTTGCGCACAAGTACGTTCTTGCCCTGTTCGTTATGGGTGAAATTCTCGGTGACGATCCCGCCGAAATAGGGAAAGGCGACCGGCGCGACTTCATCGCGCCGGTCGATCAGCGACAGACTGAGCTTCGCCTCCCCTCCCCCTGCCTCCTTCTCCTCCAGGTTCCACTTGCCGTCGGTCTGGCCCCAGCGAAAACCGATGGAGCCGTTCGGCACCACCACCTTTCCGGAACCCTCGTCGAAAGCCACCGTCTTCCAGTCCGGATTGTTCGCCTGCGCGAGCTTGTCCGAGAAGTCGGTCGCGCGCACGAAGCGATCGGGCACATAGCGCCCGTTGCGCTGCACCAGTTTCACCAGCATCGGCAGATCGGTATAGCGGCGCGCATAGTCCTGGAAATAGGCCGAGGGTTTTTCCAGATGGAATTCCTTCAGGATCACGTGCCCCATCGCCATCGCCAGCGCCGCATCCGTGCCCTGCTTGGGATGCAGCCACAGGTCGCCGAGCTTGGACACTTCGGCGTAGTCCGGCGTGATCGAGACGATTTTCGCGCCCTTGTAGCGCACTTCGGTAAAGAAGTGGGCATCGGGGGTACGCGTCTGCGGCACGTTCGAGCCCCAGGCCATGATGAAAGTCGAGTTGTACCAGTCGGCCGACTCGGGCACGTCGGTCTGCTCGCCCCAAGTCTGCGGGCTCGCCGGGGGCAGGTCGCAGTACCAGTCGTAGAAGCTCATGCATACGCCGCCGATCAGCGACAAGTAGCGGCTGCCCGCGGCGTAGGACACCATCGACATCGCCGGTATCGGCGAGAACCCGACCACGCGGTCGGGGCCGTACTTCTTGATGGTGTAGACATTGGCCGCGGCGATGATCTCGTTCGCCTCGTCCCAGCCGGCGCGCACGAAACCGCCCAGCCCGCGGCGCGACTTGTAATCGTTCGAGGCCTGCGGCGATTCGACGATGCTGGCCCAGGCCTCGACCGGCCCGAGCAACTTGCGCGCTTCGCGCCAGGCGCGCAGCAGCCGGCCGCGCACCATCGGGTATTTCACCCGGTTGGCGCTGTACATGTACCAGGAATAGGAAGCCCCGCGCGAGCAGCCGCGCGGCTCGTGGTTGGGCAGGTCGGGGCGGGTGCGCGGATAGTCGGTCTGCTGCGTCTCCCAGGTGACGATCCCGCCCTTGACGTAGATTTTCCAGCTGCACGAGCCGGTGCAGTTGACCCCGTGGGTCGAACGCACGATCTTGTCGTGCTGCCAGCGCTGGCGGTAGCCCTCCTCCCAGCTGCGGTCTTCGCGCGTCTTGGTGCCGTGACCGTCGGCGTAGGACTCCCTTTCCTGCGAGAAATAGGTAAGACGATCCAGAAAATGGCTCATGCTCGTTCCTCTCTGTTGCGTTGATCGGTCCTGCAAAACGCGATTGCCCGGCGATTCAGCAAGGCATCGGCGCCCTGCGCCGCGCGTAGTACCACCACGTCGTTGCAATGCAGACCAGGTAAAACACCAAAAACACTGCCAGCGCGGCGTGCGCCGCACCGCTCGCCGATATCGACACGCCGTAGCTCATAGGGATGAAAAACCCGCCGAACGCGCCGACCGCCGAAGCGAACCCGAGTACTGCCGCACTTTCCGTGTTGGCCTCGCGCAGCGCGCGCTCCTCGGCCTCCGGCCCTTTGCCGGCGGCGGCGCGCAGGTGCTGGTTCAGGAAAATGACCGGGATCATGCGGAAGGTCGAGCCGTTGCCCATGCCCGAGGCTGCGAACAACAGCATGAACATCGCCAGGACGCCGAAGAAGCTGCCGCCCTGCCCGCCCGAGGGTAGCAAGGCGAGCACGCCCAGCACGCCGGCGGCCATGACGGCGAAGATGTACAAGGTCACGCGCGCACCGCCGAGCTTGTCGGCGAGCCAGCCGCCCAGCGGACGGATCAGCGCCCCGATCAGCGGCCCCAGCCAGGCATAGGACATGGCGTTGGCCTGCGGAAACTGGCTCTGGATGAGCAGCGGGAAACCCGCCGAATAGCCGATGAAAGAACCGAACGTTCCCAGGTAGAGCCAGCACATGATCCAGTTGTGCTTGCGCTTGAAAATTACCGCCTGCTCGGAAAACGAGGCCTGCGCCGTTACCAGATCGTTCATGCCGAACCAGGCCGCAAGCGTGCACAGCACGATGAGCGGCACCCAGACGAAGCCGGCGTTTTGCAGCCATATCTGCCGCACTTCGGTGCCGCGGGTCCAGGCTTGCGGCTCCCCGCCCAGGGCGCCGAATATCCCCAGGGTAATCACCGCCGGCACCACGAACTGCGCCAGCGAAACGCCGAGATTGCCCAGTCCCGCGTTCAGGCCCAGCGCCGTGCCCTTCTGGGTTCTCGGAAAGAAGAAATTGATGTTGGCCATGCTCGAGGCGAAGCTTCCGCCGCCCAGTCCGCATGCCAGCGCCAGCAGCACCAAAGTCGTATAGCTGGTGCCCGGATCGCGGACGGCCAAGCCTATGCCGATGGTGGGCAGCAGCAGCAAGGCCGTGGAAATCGCGGTCCAGCGGCGGCCGCCGAACACCGGCACCATGAAGGAGTAGATAACGCGCAGCGTCGCGCCACACAGGGACGGCAGCGCCGCGAGCCAGAACAACTCCCGCGTGCTGAACTTGAAACCGACGTAGGGCAGGTTCACCACCACCGCGCTCCACACCATCCACACCGCGAATGCGAGCATCAGCGCCGGGATCGAAATCCAGAGGTTGCGGCTCGCAATGGCGCGGCCCTCGCTCTCCCAGAAGACCGCGTCTTCCGCGTTCCAGCGCGCCAGCACCGGACCGGCTACGCCGCCGGCGTTCGCGACCCTGCCGCCAGCTTGGGGGCTTGAGGCGTGCAATGTACACTCCGGTCCCGGCACGCATCCGTCACGGATTGTCGAATTCCGCTTTCGGGCCGAGGTAGTACCACCAGTTCAACGCCAGGCACACGGCGTAGAAAATGGCGAAGCCGAAGAGCGCGTTCTCCGGCGTGGCGGCCTTGATCTGCTCGCCGAAAACCTGCGGGATGATGAACGCGCCGTAGGCTGCGACCGCCGAAGTCCAGCCCAGCACCGGGCCGGCCTGCTCTTTCGGGAACACGATGGCGATGGTGCGGAAGGTCGAGCCGTTGCCGATCCCGGACGCGGCGAACAGAATCAGGAACAGAATGAAGAAGGGCGCGAAGTGCTGCTCCGGCGTGGCCGACTGGTAGGCCGCCTTCATGTAATAGGCCACGCCCAGCGCCGCCGCGATCATCACGATGGAAACGATCTGGGTGACCTTGGCGCCGCCCACCTTGTCGGCGATCCAGCCGCCCACGGGCCGGATCAAGGCGCCGATAAACGGTCCCATCCAGGCGTACATCAGTGCTGACGGGCCATTCGGATTGAGCGCGTTGATCAGCTTGCCATCGGCGCCTATGGTGTGGGTAAAGCCGAAGATCACCTTGATCGCCAGCGCGAAGCCGGCCGAATAGCCGATGAAGCTGCCGAAAGTCATGGTGTAGATGACGCTCATGATCCAGGTGTGCTTGTTGCCGAAGATCTTGAACTGGCGCTGCAGGTTGGGCTTGATCTCGCCCGGAATCAGCTTCATCAGGAACACGGTTGCCGCAATGATGCCCGCAAGGATGAACCACTTCGCCCAGCCGGGCGCGCCCAGGCCTATGGGCGCGGGCAGGATCAGGTACAGGCCGGCCGCCGCGGTGAGAAAGCTGATCATCAGCATGCCGCTGATCTTGGTCATCGCGGCGAGGGGCGAGCCGATGCGCGGCGAGACCTCCGGGGTAACGATATTGTTCATGCCGAACCAGCCGATGACGGCAAGCGGAACCAGCAGCAGCATCCAGACGAAGCCCGAATTCTGGATATAGGTGATCGATCCGGCCGCGCTCTTGCCGATCAGGCTGCCGGAAGCCTGCACCAGCGCTATGCCCTCGCCACCCAGGGCGCCGAATAGTGAAAAGGTCATCACCAGGGGCACCACGATCTGCATGGTGGTCACGCCGAAGTTTCCCAGTCCGGCGTTGAGTCCCAGGGCAAGGCCCTGCATCCGCTTCGGAAAGAAGAAGCTGATGTTGGACATGGACGAGGCAAAGTTGCCGCCGCCGAAGCCGCACAGGAAGGCGAGGATCTGGAACACCCACAGCGGTGTGTTCTTGTCCTGCAGCGCGATTCCCGTCAGCAGCGCGGGTATCATCAGCAATGCGGTGGTGAACACGATGGTATTGCGGCCGCCGGCGATGCGGATGAAAAAGCTGCTCGGTATGCGCAGGGTCGCGCCGGTGAGACCGGAGATCGCCGAGAGCGTGAACAGTTCCACCGGCTTGAACGGGAAGCCGGCGTTGATCATCTGCACTGTCACCATGCTCCAGAGTATCCAGACGGCGAATCCCACCAGCAGGCTGGGGATGGATATCCACAAATTCCGGTTTGCGATGCTCTTGCCGGTGGACTCCCAGAACTTTTCGTCCTCCACGTCCCATTTCTTGATGTCCGACATGCTCAGTGCCTCCAGGAATCGACTGCGTTTATAGAATTGATGGTGTTTGAACTCATGTGCCGGTGTCCGCACCCAATTAAGCTTCGCCGGAGTCTAGGCGCGCGCTGCGGCAATGGAAATACGTCAAAATCGTCCTTGTGCTGGCGCTCTACCCATTTGGTAGTAATTCCGTGCACACGGATCTGCATGCGCAATACCCTGCCCCTGTCGGCCCTGCACGAGCGAGCACCGATGCGCGGTGGCGCCTGCGGGGGCAACAGGGCAAAATGGGAGCAATGCAAACAAGATACGGCCGCATCTTCGACCGTTCCGGAGCAAAGCCGCATGAAACTCGATCGTCGCTTTTTCGCAGAGTCCGTGGTGGTGAGGCTGGGGATCGCGCTCGGAGCCATCGTGCTCCTGGCGCTCGCGGCCACCATCAGCGCCACGGTGTTCGCCGAGTTGTCCACGGGCAAAGCCGCCGCGATCAACCGCGCCGGCAGCCTGAGGATGCAGTCCTACTGGATCACGGTGCAGGTGCTGCGCACGGACGATGCCGGGCATACGCCGGCCGAATTGCGGCAGGCGATCGACGATTTTGAAACGCGGCTTTACGGTCCGCAGCTTGCCGGCGGCGTGCCCGCGGCAGGGTCCGACCCTACGCGCCGCGCCTACGATCGCGTAGCGGCGGGCTGGCAAAGCATGCTCAAACCCGCGATCGCGCGCGCCGCCGCGGCGGGCGCGCCTGCGCGCGACGCCTTTGTCGCGCGCATGGCAGCCTTCGTACTCGACGTCGACCGCCTGGTCTACCTCCTCGAGCAGGATCTGGAGCGACGCATCCAGGCGCTGCGCCTGATCCAGGGCGCGGCGCTGTTCCTGATCGTCGTGGTGATGTTCATCGCGCTGTTTCTCATGCACGCGCAGGTCATCGTCCCGCTCGGTGACCTTTTGCAATGCGCGCGCCGCGTGCGCGCGGGCGACTTCGACGTGCGCGCCAGGCATGCCGGCAAGGACGAACTGGGGCAACTGGGCCAGTCGTTCAATTACATGGTGGAGGACCTGTCGCGCAGCTATGCGACGCTGGAAGCGCGCGTGCAGGAGAAGACCGAGCAGCTGGAGCGCACCAACGTGTCGCTGGAGGTGCTCTACCACACCACGCGCACGCTGGCGGAGAACCCCCTCACGCAGGCCACGCTGGAGGGCGTGATGAGCGATATCGAGCGCGTCATCGGGCTCAAGGCGGGAGCCATATGCGCGCGCGAGGAAAACGACCGGCGCGGATTTCCGGTGGCGCTGCATGCCGGCAGCGAGCAGGCGAAGTCCTGGTGCGAGCAGGAGCGCTGTTACGAATGCTTCGGTTCGGGCTCGGCCGAATCGGGGATACGCACCGTCGGCAGTGGCGATGAGCGCATGCTCTCGGTACCGCTGTCCGAAGGCGGCAAACCCTACGGCGTGATGCTGCTGCAGCTGCCGGCCGGGGTCGAGATCGAGGAGTGGAAGATGAAGCTGCTGGAATCGATCGGCCACCACATCGGCGCGGCGTTCGCCACCGCCAAGCGCAGCGACGAGCGGCGCGGCATCGCGCTGCTGGAAGAGCGCTCGGTGATCGCGCGCGAACTGCACGACTCGCTGGCGCAGTCCCTCACCTACCTCAAGATCCAGGTAACGCGGCTACGGCAGCAGCTCGACGCCAGCGGCCTGCGAGTACAGACCGCCGAGGTCGTCGAGGAACTCAAGCTCGGCATCAACAACGCCTACCGCCAGCTGCGCGAACTGCTCACCACGTTCCGCCTGCGCATAGACGGGCGCGGCCTGTCCGAGGCCCTGCAGGACACGGTGCACGAATTCTCGCAGCGCGCAGGCGTCGAGATCCGCCTGCATGACCGGCTGCTGGGGCACGAACTCGATTCGAGCGAGCAGATCCATGTGCTCCAGGTGGTGCGCGAGGCGCTCGCCAACGTCGAGCATCATGCGCGCGCGCGCCGCGCCGAGGTGCGGCTGGCGATCGAGCACAACCACATCCGCGTGGCGGTGGACGACGACGGCGTGGGCATCAGGGACGCAGAGCCGCCGACGCATCACTACGGCCTCGCCATCATGCGCGATCGCGCGGCGACGCTCGGCGGCACGCTGCAGGTGGCGCGGCGCGCCGAGGGCGGCACGCGCGTGGAGCTGGTGTTTTCGCCGCGCGGACCGTTCCGCGTCGCTGCAGCACGGGAGGCCGTGGCGACATGAGCAAGAAGCAGGGGGCCCGCGCAGTGCGGATGCGACCGGCCGCGATTGTCGCCGGACGCCGACAGTGCGCCACCATGATCTGTGAAAGAGGTTCGGAGGCGGCGACATGAGCGAGGGCAACCGCATATTGATCATCGACGACCACCCGCTGTTCCGAAAAGGCGTGTCGCAGCTGATCGCAATGGCGCCCCACCTGCAGTTGGTGGGCGAGGCCTCCAGCGGCGAGCAGGGGGTCGAGGAGGCGCGCAAACTCGACCCGGACCTGATCCTGCTCGACCTGCACATGAAGAGCATGAACGGCATCGACACGCTCAAGGCGATCCGCGACGCCGGCCTCGATTGCCGCGTGGTGATTCTCACCGTATCGGACAATGCCGACGACCTCGTGGCCGCGATCCGCAGCGGCGCGGACGGCTACCTGCTCAAGGACATGGAACCGGAGGATCTGCTTGCGGCCATCGACCAGACACTCAACGGCAGCACCGTGATCGGCGAGAGGCTGAACGGCCTGCTCGCGCGCGCCATCCGCGACGAGGCCACCGCGGGCCAGCGCGACAGCGCCACGCTCACCCGGCGCGAGCAGGAAATCCTGCACGGCCTGGTACAGGGGCTGTCGAACAAATTGATTGCGCGCAATCTCGACATTACCGATGCCACGGTCAAGGTGCACGTAAAGAACCTGCTGAAAAAGCTCGGCTTCCGCTCGCGCCTGGAGGCGGCGGTGTGGGCGGTGGCCAGCAGCGGCAAGCCCGGCAGCTGACGCTGCCGCGCCCGCGGGGTCGCCGACGGGACACGGGCCGGCATGCGATATGCCGGCCCCCTTCGAACTACGTGCGCTCAGGCATTGCTGGGCAAGGCTGCCTGCGCGGCGGCGTAGCTGCGCCTGCCGCCGGCCCACAGGCGCAGCGCGAACAGCGCCAGCAGCAGCGCGCCGACGGTGAACACCAGATCGCCCGGCACCCGCATCCACACCATCGCTTCCATGAACGGCGAATGGATCACTTCGGGCGAGCGCGCGAACCACATGCCCTGAGTGACGCTGGCCCAGGCCTGGTATATCCCCGAGGGCACCAGCGACATGAACACCATCATCGCCAGGCCGATGTTGAGGCACCAGAACACCGGCCGCAGCAGGCTGTCGGTCCAGGCGGCGCGCTCGCTCAGCCCGCGCAGGCAGAACAGCAACAGGCCGATGCCGAGCATGCCGTAGACGCCGAACAGCGCGGCATGGCCGTGGGCGGCGGTCATGTTGAGTCCCTGCATGTAATAAAGCGCGATCGGCGTATTGATCGAGAAGCCGAGCAACCCGGCGCCGACCACGTTCCAGAAGCCGACGGCGATGAAGCACATGATCGCCCACTTGTAGGCCTGTACCCAGGGCGCCGCCCTGGAGCGGCGGTAGTTGTGGTAGGCCTCGACGCCGATCATCGCCAGCGGCACGACTTCGAGCGCCGAGAACATCGCCCCGATCGCAATCACGAAGGTCGGCGTGCCGGTGAAATAAAGGTGGTGCAGCGTGCCGAGGATGCCGCCGAACAGGAACACGATGGTTTCCATCACAATCGCGCTGTTGGCAGTGCTCGCGCGCAGCAAGCCCAGCCGCGTGAACAGCAGTGCGATCACGGCGGTGGCGAACACCTCGAAGAAGCCCTCGACCCACAGATGCACCAGCCACCAGCGCCAGTATTCGACCATCGAATAGTGCGTATGCTGCCCCCAGGCCAGCGAACTGGCATAGAAACCGCCGATGCACAAGGCAGAAAGGAAAACCATCGCGATCAGCCCGCGGCTTTCAGACGGGCGCTTCAGCGCCGGCATCAGCGCGCGTCCGAGCAGCGTCACCCAGAACAGCAGGCCGACGAACAGCAGGATTTGCCAGACCCGGCCCATGCTGGTGAATTCCAGTCCCTGGTTGCCGATCCAGAAGCTGAAGGCGCTGCCCTCGTGCTGCAGGGTCCCGAGCCAGCCGAACGCGGTGGAGCCGACGACGATGAACAGCAGCGCGTAGAACAGCACGTCGACGCCCAGTTTCTGGAATCTCGGCTCATGCCCCGAGATCGCCGGCGCGATGTACAGGCCGGTGGCGAGCCAGGCGGTGGCGATCCACAGCACGGCGAATTGGGTATGGATGGTGCGGCTTACGCTGAACGGCAGGATCTGCGCCAGTGGCAGGCCGAAGAAACTTTGCCCTTCCACCGCATAGTGCGCGGTAATCACGCCCATGCCGATCTGCGCGAGTATCAGGCCGATCACGACATAGAAGTACTTCTTGGTCGCGCGCATCGATGGCGTCGGCTTCAGGTCGAACAGCGGATCGGCCTTGGGCGGCACCGGGTCGCCGGCCTCCTTGCTCGCCGCGTGGAAAAAAATCATCGCCGCGATCGCCGCGATCATCAGGATCACGCTCGCGATCGACCAGATCCCTGCGCCTGCGCTCGGGGTGTTGCCGACGAGCTCGTCGTGCGGCCAGTTGCTGGTGTAGCTTAAGCCGGTTTCGCCCGGCCGGTCCGTGGCCGCAGACCAGGCAGCCCAGAAAAAGAACGCCGTCAGCGCCTGCCGGTCGGCCGGATCCGGCAGCGAGCCGGAATTCATTGCATACTGTTCGCGCAGCTTGTCGAGCTTCTGCTCGTCGCCGAACAGGCCGGCGTAATGCGCTGCCACCTCCGCGACCGCCTGGGCGCGCTCGTTCGACAGCGTGATGGTGCCGCTCTGGGGGTCGTAGGTGTTGCGCCGCATTTCCGCCTGCAAGCGCGCGCCCAGTTCAGCCTGCGCGCCCGCGCCCAGACGCTCGAACGCCATGCCATAGCTCTTCTGCGCCCAGAGTTCGCGCAGCGCCAGGGCTTCGCGGTGCAGCCAGTCGGCCGACCAGTCCGGCGCTACATAGCTGCCGTGGCCCCACACCGATCCCAGTTGCTGGCCGCCCGCGGCGAGCCAGGCCTGCTGCCCGCGCTGAACCTGCGCGGCCCTAAACAGGGTGGCGCCGCGGGTATCGACGACTTTTTCCGGAATCGGCGGCGCGGCGACGTAGATCTCCGTCCCGACCCAGCCCAGCACCGCGAAGGACAGCGCGCAGATCAGCGCCAGCCAGGTCCAGAGTTTGCGTGAGGTATGCATGGCAGATTTTCTCCTGTTTGTCGATAAAGTGGGTTAAAGCGAGCGCGCCGTCGTGCGCGTATAAACTATATCTTACATACATGTTTTAGCTTTTTCAAGCGCTATTTTTTGCCGTGATGCCGGCTTGCCGTCTCGCCCCCGACGCAGGTCCTTGCCCGGTGCTGCGCACAGCGCTTGCGCTCCAGCCCCCGCGCACAGTGGCTTGCATGCCTGCTATCCGATGTCTTGCGTTTGCGCCCGGGCAGGCTTCGCTCGTTTTCAGTTATGCGGCATATGCCGCTTTACTATTTCTCAATCGTCCTGCATAATAAACACAGGATATACATCTTTTGTTCTCGCCCCGGGATACGCTCATGCGCCTGACCACGTTCTCCGACTACAGCCTGCGCGTGCTGATCTATCTCGGCGTTCATGACGAAGAGATCGCGACGGTGCAGCAGATCGCCGACGCCTACGGCATTTCCGCCAACCATCTGATGAAAGTCGTGCATTACCTCGCGCAGGGCGGTTATATCGAGACTGCGCGCGGCAAGGGCGGCGGCATGCGCCTGGGGCTGGCGCCGGAGAAGATAAACATCGGCGAACTCGTGCGCGGCACCGAGGACAACCGCAAGCTGGTCGAGTGTTTTGACCGCGACAACTCGGACTGCCGCATCGAAGCGGCCTGCGTGCTGCGCGGCATGCTCGGCCGGGCGCTCGAGGCCTTTTTCGCTACGCTCGACGCCTACACCCTGGCCGACCTGATCGCGCCCAAGGCGCGGCTGGCCAACATGCTGGTGCTGCCGCGCCGGCGTGCCGGCTGAGACGCGGCGCCGGCCCTATTTCGGACTACGTTGATGAGCACAACGAAGACCGCCTTTCCCGGATTCGACTCGCCTGCGGCCGGCTTCGAGGCGCCGCTGGAAATGCTATCGGCCTGCCACGGCCGCGTCGAGCGCCAGTGCGATACGCTGCTGCGGCTGGTGCCGCACCTGGCCGCGCACGGTCCCGATGCGGCGGCGCGCGAGGCGGCGCAGAACGTGATGCGCTATTTCGACACCTCGGCCAGGCACCATCATGCCGATGAGGAAGAGGACCTGTTTCCGGCGCTGCTGCGGGCGGCGCCCGCAGCGGAACTCGCCGCACTGCGCGAACTCGTCGCGGCGCTGCAAGCGCAGCACCGCGAGCTGGAGCAGGCCTGGGGCGAAGTGCGCCGGCAGCTCGAAGCCATACGCGGCGCAAGCCGGCGCGAACTGGATGCCGCCGCGCTCGATCGCATGGTCGGGCTCTACCGCAGCCACATTGCACTCGAGGAGGCGGAGCTGCTGCCGCTCGCAGCGCGCATCCTCGGGCCGGCGCAGCTCGACGGCGTCGGCAGCGCGATGCGCGCGCGGCGCGGCATCAAGGAAATTTAGACCTGCCTGAGATATAGCCATGCCTGAGACCATCGAATTCGTCACCGACAAGCGCTTCGTGCGCCGCGCACGCGAGCTGACCATCATCAGGGCGATGCTGCGCCTGTACTGCCGCGGGCACGACCATCCGGGCCGCGCGCCGTTGTGCGCGCAATGCGCCGAGCTGCTCGACTACGCCACGCGCCGGCTGGAGCGCTGCGTCTTCGGCGACGCCAAGCCGACCTGCACCAACTGCACCGTGCATTGCTACAGCGCGGAAAAGCGCGAGCAGATCAGGCAGGTGATGAAATGGTCCGGCCCGCGCATGCCCCTGCGCCACCCGATACTCAGCATCTATCACATGTTCGACGGCCACCGGCCCGCGCCCAGGCTGCCGCCGAAACCCGCGAAACGCCCGGAATAGGCCGCGCTCAGCCCGCTTTCCGGTGGAAGTGCGGGTACAGCTTCGCTACCACTTCCCCGTCGGTGGCCCAGGCCTTGCAGCCGTCGACGAAATGCGGTCGTTCGGTCTGATAGTCGGGATCGGGCGAGAGCGCCGGCTGGCCCTCTTCGGGCCAGCTGCCCAGCGTCTGAAATGCAACCGTCGCCATCGGAAACAGCAGTTCGCGCATGTGCGTGCAGCCCTTGACGCCGCCCAGGCACCCTTGCACCGCGCGCCGCCAGCCGGCGCCTATGGCCGTGCCGATCAGCCCCTGGAACGCCGGCAACGCGCCCCTGCACGGCCCATAGGGGTAGGACACCATGCCGGTCTGGATATCGCGCACCACCATGTCGTTGTCGATGGTGAGCCGTATCACCATGTCGTGCACATGCTCGCCGGGCTCGCGCACGCCGCGGAAGGGTTCGCGGTAGCGGAAGGGCTTGGTATCGATGATGCGCGCCTCGATGTCCCACAGGCCGTCCTCGCGCTGGTAGCCCTCGCAGTTGATGGTTCGGGTATGCCTGTGCTTGCGCGGTGCCGGCGGCGGCAGATTCATAGTCTTGGCCCTCTAGTCAAGTAGCGTTTTGCGCGGACGAAAATCCGTCCGCGCGGATCGTCGATCTCGTATAAACCCCCTGCTCTCGCTTTTGTAAATAACCGCGCTTTCCGTACGGATGCGCTTTTCATCCGTACAGAAAACGCGGTTGGCGCGCGCAGCGCGCAATGGCTGCTTTTGGCACGCAGAGCTTTTTGAGAAAGCGTATGCAGTCTCGCTCATCCGGCTTGCCTGATATCGCCTTCCGGGGTCACTACACCGAAGACGGATTTCCGCAATTCGCCGAGCCGGTCGCGCGCCTCGGCGGCTTTTTCGAATTCCAGGTTGCGCGCATGGTCGAGCATCTGCTTCTCCAGGCGCTTGATCTCGCGCGCCAGCTGCTTCTCGCTCATGTGCTCGTAGCGCGCCTGGTCCTGCGCCGCCTTCAGGTCGAACTGCGCCTGGTCGCGGTCGTAGAAACCCTCGATGATGTCCTTGATGCGCTTGGTGATGCCCACCGGCGTGATGCCGAGTTTCTCGTTGTGGGCAAGCTGTTTGGCACGGCGGCGCTCGGTTTCGCCGATCGCGCGCTTCATCGAGTCGGTGATGCGGTCGGCATAGAGTATCGCGGCGCCGTTGATATGGCGCGCGGCGCGGCCTATGGTCTGGATCAACGAGCGCTCGGAGCGCAGGAAGCCTTCCTTGTCGGCATCGAGTATGGCCACCAGCGACACCTCCGGCAGGTCCAGGCCTTCGCGCAGCAGGTTGATGCCCACCAGCACGTCGAATTTGCCCAGACGCAGGTCGCGGATGATTTCCACCCGCTCCACGGTCTCCACCTCGGAATGCAGGTAGCGCACCTTGATGCCGTGCTCGGCCAGATACTCGGTGAGGTCCTCGGCCATTTTCTTGGTGAGCGTCGTTACCAGAATGCGCTCCTTCTGCGCCACGCGCAGGCTGATCTCGGAAAGGAGGTCGTCCACCTGCGTCGTCGCCGGGCGCACTTCGAGCATCGGGTCGACCAGGCCGGTCGGACGCACCACCTGCTCCACCACCTGGGCCGAATGCGTGCGCTCGTACTCGGCCGGCGTCGCCGAAACGAAAAAGGTCTGCTTCATCATGCGCTCGAACTCGTCGAAGCGCAGCGGCCGGTTGTCGAGGGCCGAGGGCAGGCGAAAGCCGTAATCGACCAGGTTCTCCTTGCGCGAGCGGTCGCCCTTGTACATCCCGCCGATCTGGCCGATGGTGACATGGCTCTCGTCGATGATCATCAGGGCGTCGTGCGGCAGGTAATCGATCAGCGTCGGCGGCGGCTCGCCCGCCTTGCGCCCGGACAGGTGGCGCGAATAGTTTTCGATGCCTTTGCAAAACCCCATCTCGTTGAGCATCTCCAGGTCGAAACGGGTGCGCTGCTCGATGCGCTGCGCCTCGACCAGCTTGTTTGCATTGACGAAAAAATCGATGCGCTCGCGCAGTTCGAGCTTGATCGCCTCGATCGCCCGCAGCGTGGTCTCGCGCGGCGTGACATAGTGGCTGGAGGGATAGACGGTGAAGCGCGGCACGCGCTGGTGCACGCGGCCGGTGAGCGGGTCGAAAATCGCCAGGGTCTCGACCTCGTCGTCGTTCAGACTGATGCGCACCGCGGTCTCGGAGTGCTCCGCCGGGAACACGTCGAGCACGTCGCCGCGCACGCGGAAAGTGCCGCGGGCGAATTCGAACTCGTTCCTCTGGTACTGCATCGCCGTCAGGCGCGCGATGATATCGCGTTGCGCGAGCTTCTCGCGCTCGCGCAGGTGCAGGATCATGCCGTGGTAATCGACCGGGTCGCCGATGCCGTAAATGCAGGACACGGTGGCGACGATGATGGTGTCCTTGCGCTCCAGCAGCGATTTGGTCGCCGACAGGCGCATCTGCTCGATGTGTTCGTTGATGCTCGAGTCCTTCTCGATGAACAGGTCGCGCGAGGGCACATAGGCCTCGGGCTGGTAGTAATCGTAGTAGGAGACGAAATACTCGACCGCGTTCTCGGGGAAAAACTCGCGCATTTCTGAATACAACTGCGCGGCCAGGGTCTTGTTCGGGGCAATGACCAGCGCCGGCCTGCCCTGGCGCGCGATCACCTGTGCCATGGTGTAGGTCTTGCCCGAACCGGTCACCCCGAGCAGCGTCTGGTAGGCGAGCCCGTCCTCCACGCCTTCGATTAGCTTGGCGATGGCCTCAGGCTGGTCGCCGGCCGGCTCGAACTGCTGGTGCAGCTTGAACGGACTGTTGGGAAAAGTGACTATCAAGGGGTACAATCAGGGCTTCGACAAAACGCGGAAGTCTAGCACGATGAACGCCCCTCACTCCCCTACCCTGCTCTCCGGCGTGCAAATGGCGCCGCGCGACCCCATTCTGGGCCTGACTGAAGCCTATAACGCCGACAAAAACCCGAAAAAAGTCAATCTCGGCGTAGGCGTCTACACCGGCGACGACGGCAAAGTACCGCTGCTGGAATGTGTGCGTCGGGCCGAGCAGCAGCTGGTGGCGCAGCCGGTGGCGCGCAACTACCTGCCTATCGACGGCCTGGCAAGCTACGACAAAGCAGTGCAAAGCCTGGTCTTCGGCGCGGACTCTGCGGCCTTGAAAGAAGGCCGCATCGTCACGGTGCAGACGCTGGGCGGGACCGGAGGGCTCAGGGTGGGCGCGGACTTCCTGCATCGCACCGCGCCTGCTGCGGGCTTATGGATCAGCGACCCCAGCTGGGAGAACCACCGCGCGGTGTTCGAGAGCGCCGGTTTCAAGGTCAATGCCTACCCCTATTACAACGCCAAGACCCGCGGCGTCGACTTCGACGGCATGCTGGGTGCGCTCAAGGCCATGCCGCCGGGGGATGTCGTGCTGCTGCACGCCTGCTGCCACAACCCGACCGGCGTCGATCTCAGTGAAGCGCAGTGGGCTGGCGTGGTCGAGACCATGGCCGCACGCGGCCTGGTGCCCTTCCTCGACATCGCCTACCAGGGCTTCGGCGACGGCCTGGATGCCGATGGCAGCGCCGTGCGCCTGTTCGCGCAGAGCGGCATGCCCCTGCTCGTGGCGAACTCGTTTTCCAAGTCGTTCTCGCTCTACGGCGAGCGCGTGGGCAGCCTGAACGTGGTGGCCGCAACCAGCGACGAAGGCGCGCGCGTCCTGTCGCAGATCAAGCGCCTGGTGCGCAGCAACTACTCCAACCCGCCGACCCACGGCAGCAAGATCGTGGCCGCAGTGCTGGCCGACCCGGAACTGCGCACGCTCTGGCAGCAGGAGCTGGGACAGATGCGCGACCGCATCAAGTCCATGCGCACGCTGCTGGTGGAAAAAATCCATGCGCGGGTGCCCGGCGCGAATTTCGGCTTCATCACGCAACAGCGCGGCATGTTCTCCTACTCCGGCCTCAGCAAGGAGCAGGTGGTGCGCATGCGCGAGGAATTCGCGGTGTATGCGATCGAGAGCGGACGCATCTGCGTAGCTGCGCTCAACAGCGGGAACGTCGACTACTCGGCCGACGCGATCGCCAAAGTGATCGCGTGAATCGCCGATCTTCCGCGCTGGTCCTTGAGGCCGGCGCGGAGCGCAAACCGGTGATTCCCGATCAGATATGCCCGCATTTACAATTGACCCGAATACGCGCAACCCTTAAAATACGCGCCTTCCTGAGCCCGGCATAACCTGGTTCACTATTCCCCGATAGCTCAGCTGGTAGAGCGACGGACTGTTAATCCGCAGGTCCCAGGTTCGAGCCCTGGTCGGGGAGCCAAAAAAACAAGGGGTTATGTGCAAAACATAACCCCTTTTCTATTTCTGCGGGGCAGTGGCGGGACACTACGCCACAATAGCCGCTCTGGGTCGGCGCCGTCGTTCTTCCGCCAGACCCTTACACAGAGGGGCAATGTTCACCATGTTCGCAATCTTCACGCCGACCTTGTTTTCCCTATAAGGTTCGCGAAATGCGGGTGAAGTTCACCGTGCCCGCAACCTTCACCGTCGCCTGTGGATAAGTAGCCGTTTTCCGCTTTCACTGTCCCGCGACTGTCCCACTGTTTTGCCTATGTAGCCGTAACATACTGTAAAAGAATCTTTTGTAGATCGTATCCCGCTAGATTGCTAATCCGTTGTTGTGCTTTATCGTGGTTTGCTCTATGCTGTCCTTATCACTTCCAGCAAGGGCGAAATCATGGCAGCTATCGAGAAAAGAACCACCGGCGACGGGCAGACTACATACCGCGTAAAAATCCGCATCAAGGGGTTCGCGCCTGAGTCCGCATCTTTCGACCGGCTGACCGATGCAAAGACCTGGGGCAAGAAAATCGAATCCGATATGAAAGCCGGTCGCCACTTCGGGCAGGCGAGCCGGCACACCTTCAACGATCTGGCGGACGAGTACAAGGACCACGCCATTGACGCCGTGCGCCTCGACCACTGGCGCAGTGTATTCGGCTCAGACGCGCTAAACATGATCACACCGGCGCGCATTGCCAAGGAGCGCGACAAGCTGCTCGCCGAGGACACTGCACGATTCACCACGCCGGCCACCGGCGACGCCGAGGCCGACGCCAAGCGAGTGAAGGCCAAGCGCACCGGCGCCACGGTCAATCGATACCTCGCGGCGCTATCGTCCTGCCTTTCCTATGGCGTTAAGACCCTGCAATGGCTGGAAAAGAATCCAGCCATGCAAATCACTAAGCCGGCCGAGAGCAAAAGCCGCGTCCGCTTCCTGTCGGACGATGAGCGTACCCGCCTGCTCGACGCCTGCCGGCCGCACAAGGACCTGTATCTCGCCGTGGTGCTGTCTCTGTCCACTGGCGCGCGGCAAGGTGAAATCATGTCCCTGCGCTACGGACAGATCGACTTCAAGCGCAAGATTATTACACTGCAGGAAACAAAGAACGGCGACCGGCGCGCCCTGCCTCTTGTCGGCGACGCATTCACGTTGCTGGAAGAACGCGCCAAGGTCCGCAACATCAAAGAGGACCGCATATTCCCGCCGACCGCCAGGGCGAAGAAGGCCGAGTGTCTCGACCTGCGCCAGCCGTGGGAAGCGGCGCTAAAGGCCGCAGAAATCGACAATTTCCACTGGCATGACCTGCGGCATACCGCCGCGTCCTATCTCGCTATGAGTGGCGTTTCGCTCGTTGAAATCGCCAAGGTGTTGGGGCATCGCACCCTGCAAATGGTCGCGCGGTATTCGCACTTGTCCGATGGGCATATCGTCGCCACCGGGGAGAACCTGGCGCGGCGGTTGGGGATTGGCAAATGAGCGCGCGCAAGCGGACCAAACAGCCCGCCGGCGCACCGGCAACAAGCGAGCGCCGATGGCCGGCAGCATGGGGAGAACCCAGCAAAGAGGAAGTTCCCGTTCCCGCCCCGAAATGGAAAATTTGGATCGCAACGCGGCGCGTTACGCTGGAAAATGCAATCTTGCTATCTCTAGGATACTGCCCGAATTTCTTCAAAGGCGAAAGCATCGCACACCTGTTAAACAACGATCCCGCAGAGAATACTTTCTATGAGCGGCTCCATATGCTTAAAGACTGCCACGTCGAACCTAATATTTTGCTTTCGGATTTCGCATCTAGGGCAGTGTCAGAATTCAAGTGGAAAGGCTTGCCGCACAAACTCAAGGCACTGGCCGCGTCCGGACCCGAGAAAGGCGCACCGGTCGACAATGACGCGCTATCTTGGAGTACAGCATCGACACCGCCGCCGGCTACGCAGGATGAAATCGAGGCAGCATTCCCGATTGCCAAATGGGGCGACAAGCTGAGGAAGGCGCCAAGCGGAAAGTACAAATGGCTTGCGGAAACGTGGATTAGAAAAGGAACCCCAAGACCAGGGGACGCGACAACCTATAACCCGGTTCTCGTCGCTATTGCTCTTGTTAATCATCACGACTTGAGCATTGCCGCTTGCGATTCCGTCATCAAGCGGCATTTCTCCGCATGGCGGGATGAATGGGAGCGCAAGTCTGAGTACCTGAAAAACTAAGACATACGAAATGCCCTAGTTCTAGGGCATTTGGACCAGCAAACCTGAGGGCGTTCAAATGGGCATATGACATACCCGAGAAATGCCCCTGTGCAGTCTCCGAAATGCCAACAGCGCAATGCGCGAATGCTGGCGAATCCCTAAACTTTCGGAGAATGACCGTGCAACTACAGCCCCGCAGCAAACCCGCCGCCGCTATCCCTGCGGCCTATCCCGACGCCGCGCCACCCACCGCGCCGCTTTTTACCGTGGAACAGTTCGCGGCGCGACAACCGGCCTTCACCGCGGCCGCACTGCGCAACATGATTTTCAAAGCGGATACGCGCCTTGGCAGTAAAGGCAAGATTGCCGGCAACGGTCTGAAGGAATGTGGTGCGATTGTTCGCGTTGGCCGCAAAGTCTTGATCGACGAAGGCCGATTCTTGGAATGGATACGCACGCAATCGGCGAAGGGGAATCCGTAATGAAAACGCTCCCGAACCAAACAGCATCCGAGAGCGCCCCCAGCAAGGCGAATATTATCACCAAGCCACAGATTTATCTTGCTGGGAAGATCGGCAAGGGCGACTGGCGGCACGCCCTTATCCCTGGCCTGCGTGAGCGCACGTGGTCCGACGGACCAATCATCACGCCGACCTATCAATACGTCGGACCGTTCTTTGTTTCGTGCGATCACGGCTGCCTTCACTATCCAAATTCCCATGGCGCTATTGGTCGCGAGGATTGTTGCGAATCCACTATTACCCAGCAACAAGTTATCGAGAGCAACAATGCCGTGCTTACGAAAGCCGATCTAGTTTTCGCCTATATCACGGCGACCGATTGCCACGGTACACTTTGCGAAATTGGATACGCGCTGGCGCTACGCAAGCGAATCGTTGTCACCTTCGCGCCTGACATTGATGCGGCTGATTTTTGGTTTTCCGCGTTGCAGTGTCACGCCGTTTATCACGCAGTCCGGCCGTGTTGTCTGCAAACAATCGTCGCCGACGAAATCAGGAAGGCGACCACGCCGACCCGTGGCAGGAGGCGCGCGCCATGCTAACCCCAGACTTGAAGCAAGCCGGCGCATTCCTCGCACTGTTGGACCCGACCACGCAGCAATTTACCTTCCAGACTGTTGACGATCTGAAAGAACGCAAGCGCAAGGACCTTGTGCGCGCGCTGACCGGCACACTGGAACAGCACGATCCCGAACTTACGCGCCTGTCGGCGCAAGGCGCAGGGGTATTCGTGAGCGTGAACGCGACCGATGGCCGAGGCCGACGCCTTGCGAATATCCAGCGATTGCGCGCGATCTTCCAAGAGGCGGACAAGCCTGGCGCGAAGGTCCCGCCGCTGGAGCCGCATATCGTTGTCGAATCGTCGCCGGCAAAGTTTCATCGCTATTGGCTGATCGATGCCGCCACCGCTCCGAAGGTTAGCGAATGGCTTGCAGTCATGCGGCGCATGGTCGCGGATTGGGATTCAGACCCGAACGCCAAGGATGCCGCGCGCGTCCTGCGCCTACCGGGATTCCCACATCAGAAAAATCCCGACAATACGCACACGGTTCGCATCGTGGCGCGATCTTCGCGTGCGCCCTATCGATGGACAGAAATCATCGCAGCCATTCCACCGTTACAGCTTGTGATCCCGGACTATCGCGCCGTCAAAGGCAAGGGTATCGACCGCCCGCTAGAACTCAAGTCTGCACTAGCTGCCCTCAATCCGGATGCATCCTACGCCGATTGGCTTGCCGTAGGGATGGCACTGCACCACGCCGACAACAGCGGCGGCGAAGGGTTCGCCCTCTGGGACGATTGGAGCGCACATGAGTAGCCTGTATCGACCTGGCGAATGCGCTGCCAAATGGGAAAGTTTCGGACACTACAGCGGCGCGCCTGTGACCTTGGGGACCGTATTCGCCTTGGCAAAGGAAGCAGGCTGGGATTGGCCGACCGAGCGCGCACTGCTCGCGGAAACGGCGAAGGCGATCTGTAAAGCCACCGTCGCGGCGGCGGCGGCGGACGCAAGCGCGTATCTCACGCCTGCCGCTATCGAGGCTTTCAAGATCGTTCGCGCCGAGGACCCGCTGACCTATGAGGCGCAACGAACCGAATTGAAAAAGGCGAACAAAGATATTCGCATCGGCGCGCTGGATGATCTAGTGGGCAAAGTTGCCGACGATGGCGAGGGGAAGATTTCCCTATCGTCGAAACTGGCCGACCTCGCGTCGGACCGTTGCGAACTCTGGCACGATACCGATGGCGACTGCTACGCGAGTTTCGACCGTGGCGAGCCGCCGCACCGCGAACACTGGCCTATTGGATCATCCGGCTTTCGCGAATGGCTTTCATGGCTGGCGCATTTCGAACTTGATGCCGCGCCATCCGGCGACGCTCTGAAGTCCGTCCAGAATGCGCTTTCAGGCAAAGCCAAATTCGACGGCGAACAGCACGCCACCGCGCTACGCATCGCCAAGGATGAAGCCGGCCACTGGATTGACTTGTGCGACCCGGATTGGCGCGCTGTTCTGATTGAGCCCACCGGCTGGCGCATCGTTGACCGTCCGGCCGTCCGCTTTCGTCGGACGAAAGCAATGCGTCCGCTGCCAGTCCCGCTGGCTGGCGGAAACATTGGCCTTCTATGGCAGCTTGTGAATATTCCCGAGGAAGATAGGTTGTTCGTGCTTGCCTGGATGCTGGAAGCACTGCGCGCCGGCACGCCCTTTCCAGTGCTGGAATTGATTGGGGAACAAGGCAGCGCAAAGAGCACCACGCAGCGGGCGCTACGCACATTTATCGACCCGAACAGGGCCATGCTGCGGCCGGCGCCGAAAACCCGCGAGGATGTTTTCGTCGCGGCCGGCAACAATCACGTTGTCAGTCTGGAAAATCTCTCAGGACTATCCGCCGAATTTTCCGATGCGCTATGCGTGCTTTCCACCGGTGGCGGGCAGGCGGCGCGGCAGCTTTACACGAACGACGAAGAAAATATCATCAAGGCGCATAACCCGGTAATTCTGAACGGCATAGGCGCAATTATTACCCGGCCTGACCTGCTCGACCGCGCGATAGTGATTTGCCCACCGGTTATCGAACAGCGTATGACCGAGGCCGAACATGATGCACTATTGGAACAACACGCGCCGGCGATCATGGGCGGACTGCTCGACTTGCTTGATGCCACGCTCGCGGAATTGCCTAACGTCAAAATCCCACGCGACAAGCTGCCGCGCATGGCCGATTTTACTTTTCTCGGCGAGGCTATGAATTGGATACTCGGCGGTGAGGAATTTAATTTTCTCGACCGCTATATCGGCCATCGGCGCGAGGCGACCCAGCGAACAATTGGGGCAAGCCCTGTCGCGGCCGCGTGTATTCGCTATATCGAGGCGGGAAAATCGTTCTTTGGGCCTATCGGAAAATTGCTGTTCGAATTGGAAGCCTTTGCAGGCGACCACGAACGCGGCGACTACTGGCCGCGCAGTGCCAAAGGCATGGGCGATTCATTCCGCCGTATCTGTCCGGCGCTGCGGCAGCTTGGAATTGATGCCACGATTCAATCGAAGGCCATGCGCGACGGGGTACATTGCACTTTGCGACCCGGCAGCTATGAAATTGTCGCTGTTGCCCCAATCCCGCGCAATCCGGCATTGGCGATAGTCGCCAGTGTGTGAACTTGCGTACTTGGTGAACTTCGTTCCCTATTGTAAGGGTCTGGGGGAAGAGCCATGCCCCCTACCCATTATGGCCACTCGTACATTTTTCAAAAATCTCCAAGTAACTATTTGATGTTAACGCCTTGCACACTGGCAGCAATCACCGATGCGGCGGCGCGGTGCGTGCCGATAGGCGGCATAGCGGCGGCGGCGGGACTGAGCAAAGCAGAATGGAAAGCGGCGCTACGGGACGAACATGAAGCCGTTCGCCTGGCCGTATTGCGCGGCCGCTTGCTGGCCTTTATGGAAAATGCTGAGTCGCTGGGCCTGTGCAGCAGTCGCTACGGTAAGGCGGCCGTTGCGCTATTTATCTTGCAGAAGGACCATTCGTGGCCTTCAAGAGGGCGAGGTCGGCCTCGATCAACGCCTCGATAAGGCGGCGCGCCTTCATTTGGCCGCGAGGGTTGTTCTTGAATCCACGCATCGCCGAGCGCGCCTTGCCTTCGGGTGTGGTCGGTCCCTTCGTTTTGTCCCAAGGCCGCCATCGTTGGATTGCCTGCGCCTGTTGCGCCCGCTGTTCTGCGGTCCATTGTCGTGCAGCCATGCTTTATCTCTAATTTTTGGAATTGTTCTAATTTTAAACGACGCGGCGATGGGACGCCACCGGCTTGGCGGCGCATAATTACAGGTCATTTTCAATGAGGATAGATAATGAGATGGCCTCAATCGCTAATTGTTTTCGCTGCCATTGCTATCTCACTACTTTTAGCAGCGTGTGGTGAAAAGGATAATCCCGACGAAGCGATCTTTACTCTTTATTCGAGCGCGCCGTCGGACCAATTCTTTCGCGGTCACGAAGCTACCTTTGATGCTTACTTGAAATCGGAAGATGCTTTCTGGAATGCCAAAAAATGTGAAAGGGTCGCACGTCTATTGCAAGAGAATTGGCAAGCCGAAGTCTCAAAAACTATTAGCGTAAGATTTTGGTGCGAGAAGGGCCGATACAGAAAATGAAATTCCCACGAATCTCTGAGGGCGGCACGATGCATAAAGCAATTTTGATGATGTTACTGGCTGTTGTAACAGTCATGCTTACCGTCACGGCTTGTAGCGCGGGGGCTAAATACAAAGTTGGTTATTACCTCATGCCCTCCGACAGCACAGACCCTAGCAAGATCGTCATGGTTGTCGGAGTGGGCAATACCACCTACAAGGTATTCACACACTTCCTTTCCGCCGGAAAACTTACACAAGCGCAGGACTATAAGAGTCTACCCATAACAACAGTCGATACTGGGTATGTGGCTATAAAGCCTCCTAACATTGACGGGGCATTTTCACCAAATAAATATCTTTCTCGCACAGTGGATAAGTGAATATGAAAAGAGCAATACTGAGAAAGCCGATTCTGGATCCCGCTCAGGCGCTCCAATTCGCCTCAGGATCGACTCATGCAGGCTCGGCAAGGTGGCGCACTAGCTAATCCTGTGGCGAGTCTGGTGAACTGCGGATAGCAAAGCGTCTCTAAACGATGGAACCACCACAAAAGAAAAAGGACTGGCTGGGGCATGATGATGATCACCCCTGGCTGAGTACGCTGGTATATGTATTAATAATTCTCGCCCTTCTTGGGCCTATTGTTGTTGGCGTGATTTACGCTATAAAAGGTTACTTTGTGGCATGGGAAAAAGGGGAGTGGCTTAGCATTGGGATACTAGTTTTCGCGGTGGTATTCCTCGTGTGGCTAGAGCCTCCGCGGAAGAAATAAGCGCCTATTAACCATCATCGGATGCCATTTAGGTGGCCTTTTTCTCATGAGCCGATTCTTTTCAACAGTGGCAACCACCCTAGCGGTGGCTCTTTCCTTTCCGGGATGGGCTGACACCACCAACGGTCTAATCGTATCTGTACACGATGGCGACACCCTGACCGTCCTGGTTGGCAAGCAGTAGGTAAAGGTGCGGCTGGCCGAAATAGACGCGCCGGAATTGCGCCAGCCTTTCGGGCGTCAATCAAAGCAATCCCTAGCCGATCTATGCTTTCAGGAACAAGCCAAGGTCGAGCAGATTTCCCGTGACCGCTACGGGAGGTCAGTCGGCAAGGTCGAATGCCGCAACGTGGACGCCAGCGCGCATCAAGTCGCCACCGGGATGGCCTGGGTATATGTCCGATACAGCAAGCCCGATAGCCCCCTGTATCCCCTTCAGGACGCAGCCAAGGCTGCAAAGCACGGACTGTGGGCAGATAATGAGCCTGCGCCTCCGTGGGAGTGGCGTAGTCGGGAGAAAAAGCGATGAACTGGAAAATTGATCACCAGCTGCTTGCGTTAGCCTGCCTTGCGCTTGCCGCACCCAATTGGACGGGCGCATACGCTGGCCCTTCTGATTACCAATGTGAAGTCTTAGAGCACTTGGACTTGAGTGATAGCGGTGAACTAAAGCGCCCACCGCGCCCCATAATGATTGGTCAGCGATTCGCTATCGATCGGCAAACGGCGCAGATTGTAGGGCCTGGCCTAGGGTTATGGAACAACCCGAGGGTTAAGTTTCAGATGGTCAGCAAAAACAACAGCCAAAACCACTTTATATTGCTAGGTCGTGAGCCGGGCGGCCAAGGTACAGAGCACTTTACATATATTCAGGTAACGGAGTTCGCTGACGGCCCTGCCAAGCCTTTTATCGTTCTGTCTGGGTCATGGGTAACGTCGGGGATTTGTAAGTAACTTCTGCGGCGTCGGCAGGCAATAGCCGAAATTCGAAAAAAAATTTAAAAATCCGTCTGACCCTTCGTCGTAGCAATCGGCGAAAATGCGGATGGGGGTACCCCCCCCTAGAAATTTTTGCGCGCGCCCAAGAGCAAGGGTTAGCCAAGAGACACGCGACGCGAAAAGCCCATGTACCCCCCTCGCCTTGGGACACTGGTGGGACATTGCGGCGCAAATTTGGGCAAAAGCCGAGAATACGCGGCAACAGTAACAGACTGATTCGACTGCGTTTGAGTGTTGCTGACTATTGCCCATTTCTCGAATCACGCGACTGTTAATCCGCAGGTCCCAGGTTCGAGCCCTGGTCGGGGAGCCACCCATTACTCGAAGCGATTCATGCGCTTAGCCCAGCCATCACGGCCGGGCTTTTCCATTTTGGGGTTTTTGTGGGAGGGGCCCGGTCTGGGCTGCAAGCGTACGCCCGCCTTGATATTCAGTTTGATTCGCGGCACGATGCCTTGCTCGTTTGACAATGGAGCGGGTACTAGACATCGCCGTCCCGCGCGCAGGCCGCAATTACAGACCAGGGGGAATGTATGGCCCATATCAAGAGAATCGACCATGTGGCAATCGCCGTGCGGGACGCCGACCAGGCGACGCAGCAGTTTGTCAGTCTGTTGAATGCCGTCCCGATTCGAACAGAAATTCTTCGCGAGAAAGCCGGCGACGTTAAGGTCTCCTATTTGCAAATCGGGGAAAATGTGCTTTCACTAGTGCAGTCCATGGTTGCCGACGGGTTCATCAATCAGCACATCGCCAAACATGGCGAGGGACTACATCACATGGGCTTGGAAGTGGACGACCTGGAGGAGTTCATCGCTGAAGTGGAAGGCAAGGGCTTCAAGATTCCCCTGCGCGACGAATTCACCAACCGCAGTGAAGTGGTTTTGCGGCCCAAGGACGCGGCAGGGGTCGTGCTCCAGGTTTTGCAGTGGAAAGGCGGCAGCGATGCGAGCGTAGAAGACCGGATCGAGCGCATTCGGAAACTGCAGAACCGGCCGGACAACTGAAGAACCCGGCGAGCGGGTTTTCCTGCACCTAAACGCACCCTTGGCCACCGCCTTTTTGAGCGCTAGAGCTGGATTTCTGGCTGGACTTTTTCGCCGTTTGAGTCATGGTCTATGCCCGCGGCCTGATTCAGTACAGTAAGGACGGCGGGCGAGCGCGTCTGATCGGAATTGCGCGAGACATGAGCGAGCGCAAATGGGCAGCGCACACCGCCTGCCCTGAAACGGCAAACCTTAAGCCGAAGTTGGTGGGGCAAACGCCCCGGCGCACCCAGTTGGCGGCTTGCGCTGCAAGCACAATGCAATGGATAGGCGACGGCCCCCGCTACGCCTGCCGCGACCCAGCGTTCCGCATTGCGACCGGACTTGGCATGAGCCGTGCTTAGGCGATTCATAGGCAAGCGCTCAGTCGCGCGCGCAATGGATACTGCCACGGCCGTTCACGTAGATGGCGTTGGAAGGAGACGGAGGGAACTGGAGATGAGCAAGAAAAGCCGCGCCGCTGTGGCGCAACCGCGTCTGCACTTTGCCGCCGACGAGACGCGTTTGCCCTGGCTGGCCCCGCTGCTGCAGTCGTACTACACCACCGACCAGGGCGTGGCGCAGGGCATCCGCCAGGCGAGGCGCCAGGGGCGCAGCAAGCTTGCCTGCGCGAGCGGCTGTGCCGCCTGCTGTCGCACCCACAGCGAGATTCCGGTCTATCCCCTGGAGCTTGCAGGCATTGCCTGGTTCGCCGTGAAGCGGCTCGATGGCGCAGTGCGTGAAAAAGTGCGGCTGCAATTGGCGCAGCACAAGTCCATTCCGTCCTGCCCGTTCCTCGTGGACGAGACCTGCTCGATACATCCGCTGCGCCCGATAGCCTGCCGCCTTTTCAACGTGTTCGACCGCGCCTGCGCCGAGGGCGAAGACGCGTTTCACACGCGCCGCGGAGACGTGCTGGCGCCGGTGACCTTCTACAAGAACAAGGCGCTGGCCTTGATGCTCCACGATGGAGTGCCGACCGAGGCCGAGCGCAAGGCGCGCGTAGCCGACGGCAGCGTGCACCGCCTGGCGCAGAACCTGCGCAAAGTGCCCTGGGAGAATCTGGCGCTGCGCATGCAGGCCCAGGGATAGCGGTCCGGCAAGGAGCGCTTTCCGCCGCGAAGCACATCGCTTTCTTACATGTGGTCCGCCACGGCGGGCCAGACGACGCGCTCGAAGCAGCGGTGATCGACTTCGAAGTCAGGACCGCGAAGCTGGAACCTCATGCCTGGGCGCCGCTATCCCGTGCTTATAGCCGCCGTAGGTGAGCGTAACCAGCGACAATGACGATACTATGTGGGAATGGACAGCATGCAGATACCGATCCCCTTCGACAAGGCACGCGATGTCGTGCGCCCAGAATGGATCGACTACAACGGGCACATGAATGTCGGCTATTACCAGGTGGTATTCGACTTCGCGGCGGACGTGTTTTTTGATTTTCTTGGATTGACACAGGAGTTCCGCGCACGCCACGGTTCGACCACGTTCGCGCTTGAATCGCACGGAAACTATCTGCGCGAACTCAAGTCCGGTGATCCACTGCGCTTTGAGGCGCGCCTGCTCGACTTCGACGCCAAGCGCATCCATTTCTACCAGGAAATGTTTCACGCCAACGAGGGCTATCTCGCGGCCTCGCAGGAATCCCTGTCCGCTCACGTATCCATGGCCACGCGGAGAATTTCACCGATTCCAGCGGAACTGCTTGAGCGACTCACGGCAATCAAGGCTGCGCACGCTGCGCTCGTGCGACCTTGGCAGCTTGGCCATGTGATTCAGGCTGCGGGATTGAAGCGCGCCGGCGGCTGAAACGATACGCTAACCAAGCAGCCCCCGTCATACGCTGCCGTGCATGGCCAATGCGTGCGGCAAGTTGCCTTTTTCAATTCGGCGGCACTGTCTGCCGCACGCCGCATATCGCGCGACCGCCGAAAACCGCTATGGAATGTGACGTTTGGACTATATACAGGCTTGGGCACTCCGGACTACGCTAGCTTTGCGTAGTACCCCCCGCGCCATGCCAGCAGGGGGGCCAGGTAGCTCACGTGCCAAGAGACGGGTGCCCATGAATCCTTTCAAAGTATTCAATGATCTATTCGCACGCCCCAAGTCCGTAGCCAAGGAAGTTTCGACAACGCAGCTGGCCTTCGCTCACGCCCTGGCAGTCGTTCGCGATTACCGCGCGTCTCACGAGAAACCGAACAACGATGCGGTTTATGGTCCCCTGCGTGCAGAAAATGATCTTCCACACAGCAAGGAAGCAATCCGACAGGCCATATTCATCCTGCAGATTGCGATCGCGTCGCCGGCGGGACGCATCGAATTGATCAACGCACTATTTCCGGACGAAGCGCAGCACGTACTGTCCGAAGGCTACGCCAAGGGTCTAGATTCCAGCCTGGCATTGCTGGACTTGTATGTCCCTGAAACCCGCCTGAAAGAGCAAAGAAAACTGGCGATGGACATTGCAAAATTCATGAACAAGCTGACGCCAGTCGAGCGCAAGACGCTGGAAGAATTGAAAATAGCTGATCGACGACCTTAGGCCTTCCTGTTGACCGGTGCCCGCCTGCTGCTGCCGTGTACGGTTGAAATGGGGGGGGGGGGTGCACCAGATCTGCCGCGCGGCGATGGCGGGACTGCGACACCGTCCTTGCGTTGCGCCGCACAATCGTAGTCCACGAACGTCGAATTTAGAGTATAATTCGCGGCCCTTTGCCCCGTCCGTCCCTGGACATGTGCTGGGGCAATCGGTAATTAATATCGCGGTTTCAAGAAGTTAGGGCGCGTTGTCTATCCTGTAAGCTCAGCTGGGTCACTAGACTTAATTTGTTGTATATCAATTAGTTATGGTAACAAGTTAAACCATTTTCAAAAGTCAGGAGCCATGGCAGTCGCAAACCTAAACGGAATAGAAAGATTCGGACCTACGTCGGCACCACCTTCATTTTCGCAAGGAGTACTTGAAATGTATGCAACCCCGATCCTTCAATACCTGAAAAAGAACGGCCAGCAGCTTGATCGGGAGATCGCTGCCGCGACAGGGATTCCCTTGCCCAAGGTGCGCCTCTCGCTATCCGACCTATCTGCACGAGGCGAAATATCCCGCTGCAGCGTTACCAGATTCAACGACGGCAAAGCGATCGAAGGGATGCTCTGCCGCATCGCCGGAACCATTCCGCCCAAGACGCCGGGCAGGAAACCCGGCGCATAGGGAACCCACGCGCGACCTCGCCGTCGCCATGCGCATACGCCAGCGGCGTTCGCCGCTGGCCTTTGCATCTTTCCATGCAATTCCATTTTCAGGATATTCGATGACACTTTCGATGTATCAGGCGAGCGTGCCGCGCTTCGCCAACATCCTTGGCAATCTGGCGAAAATCCTCGACAAGGCGCAGGCCCACGTCGACGCAAAGAAACTGGACCCCGCCGCCTTGACCGGCTATCGCCTGTTCCCCGACATGCTGCCCATGACCAAGCAGGTGCAAATCGCCTGCGATACAGCCAAGGGCGCTGCGGCGCGCCTGGCCGGGATCGAAATCCCGTCGTTCGAAGACAATGAAACGACGCTGACCGACCTGAAGTCGCGCATCACCAGGACCCTCGCCTTCCTCCAGACCTTAACGCCGGCGCAGATCGACGGCAGCGAAGCCAAGATAATCGTGATCAAGCGCGGCGACAAGGAAAGCCGCTATGAGGGCATGCAGTACCTGCTCGGGCATGCGCTGCCGAATTTCTATTTTCATGTCACCACGACCTACAATATCCTGCGCCACAACGGGGTCGAGATCGGCAAGCGCGACTACCTCGGCAACCCTTAGCCGTCCTGACTCGGGTCCGCGTTCGGGTTTGGCGGACCGGCCCTGAACTCGTTCGTGCGGCGTTGAAATCGCCGGTGATCCCGCGGCTGCGGTCTTGCAGGTCTGCCCAGGGTCGCGCGCGCAGCCGCGATACCCGCGCCGGCTGCCAACTCTCCCCTGCAGGCCAAAGAATCTTTTTGAGTTGCACTTGAACTGAACAGGAGTATCCCATGATTGAATGGCTGGCCAGCCCCGAGGCCTGGATAGCACTAGGCACTTTGACTGCGCTGGAAATCGTGCTGGGTATCGACAACATAATCTTCATCTCTATCCTGGTGGGCCGGCTTCCGGTCAAGCAGCGCGACTTTGCGAGGAGACTGGGGCTGGGTCTGGCCATGATTGCCCGCCTGGCCCTGCTCTTCTCTCTGTCATGGGTAATGGGACTGACCGAGCCCTGGTTCACCGTATTCAGCCAGGGGATTTCCGGACGCGACGTCGTGCTGATCGCAGGCGGTCTGTTTCTCCTCGGCAAGGCCACGCACGAAATCCACAACAGCCTGGAAGGAATCGAAGAGCATGGCAAGGCGGCTGCCGCCGCAAGCCTGGGAATGGTACTGGTGCAGATAGCGATTCTGGATATCGTCTTCTCTTTGGATTCGGTGATAACGGCCGTCGGACTGGCCGATCACGTCTCCATCATGGCAATCGCCATCATCCTCGCTGTCGTCGTGATGCTGGCGGCGGCGAAACCCATAGGGGATTTCGTCGACGAACATCCGACCATCAAGATACTCGCGCTTTCGTTCCTGATCCTGGTCGGCGTCACACTTATGGTCGAAGGCTTCGACGTGCATGTGCCCAAGGGTTACATCTATTTCGCCATGGCATTTTCCGTCGCAGTGGAAATGCTCAATATTCGCATGCGTAAGTTGCGCTCGCAGCCGCTCAAGCTGCATAAGCAGATGCGCGACAGCGACTCAGCGTAACCGGGCCGGCCTTGTGGGCTGGTCACTGCTTAAGGCAGTCTTGCGCTGCGACAACCTGCCGGCCGGAGGCCAGGCCGACCGCGAAACGGCCCGGTGAAAGCGGCTCGATGGGGCCGGTGACCGGCGCCGACAAATCGCAGCGACCGATCTCGACCAGACGCCCGCCCTCGAGCGCGATGATGCGCAGCTGTAGCCGTGTCGCATCCGGCACCAGCAGACGCATGCGCCCGGCAATCGACACCGGCGCCGACAACGCGAGTTCAGTCGTGCCATAGACGTGGTTCGAGAAACCGGCGAGTGCCGCGATTTCTCCCAATTCCCCGCCTATTTCCCGGTACACCTTCAGCGTGCCACCGATATGCGGGGTGATGACTGCGGCAATTTCCGCGCGCCCATCGCCGTCCAGATCGGCGACCCCGACCGGATTCAGCCAGCGATTTTGCGTTCCGATCGCCGCGGACTGCGCGCCCAGCTTCAGGCCGTCGGCATCCAGGCGGATTATCACCAAGCGCGAACCGTGGTCGCGCCGGCTGACGATGGCAAGAATGGATACCGGCTCCTCGGGGGCGAGCTTTACCAGGCGCGGTGCAAGATCTTCGAATACCTCGTCCTGCGGCAGTTGCAGCGCCAGCTTGCGTCCGCCGCTGGTGGTCGCGCCGAGGTTCGCGTATTCGTGCGGCCACCCGAGGGCGAAATGTCCGTAGCGTTCGACCGGCACGGTGTAACGCGCTGCGACGATCGATTCCGCCCCGGCGGCCGCGGCGGCCAGTGCCGACGCGAGGGCGGCGCCAAGACACAGGCCCCTGACCCCCGCCGGCAGGATTGCGCGCGCAGTCGCAGGCAAATTGCCGGGCGTGCTGGTGGTGCATGGGAACCGCGGACTGAATCCGTATATCGAAGACATCGCGCGTCGACTTGCGCTCGACGGCTTGCTCGCGCTCAGCCTGCTTTGGCAGCAGGTCGAATTGCCGCGCTAAGCAAACGCGCGCGCTGCAGCACGATGATCAGCGCCAGCAGCAGCAGCGCCGGCAAGAACATCCACTCCTTGTCCGGACGCTCGGCTTCGAGTTCGATCGCGGTGATTTTGAATCCGGGTTCCAGGCCGAGCTTTTCGGACTGACTGCCGAATCCTACCTGCCCGACACTCACGTCGGTACCCAGGGTCACCAGCGTGAGGCCGATCTTCTTCAGCCGTTCGCGTGCCGGCGCCTTCGGTCCGAGAGGCAACAACACGCCTTTCCTGACTTCCCTGCCTTCCATCGTCAGGCCTTCGACCCACATGCGCAAGCGATCGTCAGCGGGCTTTGCTTCGATCACTTTCATGATCTCGGTCGCCGGGGCCTGAATGTGCGGCGGATAGGCCATGTCCCACCAGTAACCCGGCCGGAACAGAGTAAAGGTGATCAGGAACAGTGCAAGGGTTTCATACCAGCGTGTGCGCACCAGAAAGTATCCCTGCGTCGCGGCGGCGAATATCAGCATACCGGCGATTGCGCTGATTACCGTCAGTACCAGATGCAGAATACCGTCTATGCCGATCATCAACAGCTGCGTATTGAAGATGAACAGGAAGGGCAGCACAGCGGTGCGCAGGCTGTAGAAGAATGCGGTAATGCCGACCCTGATCGGGTCGGTGCGGGCGATCGCCGCCGCCGCGAACGAGGCGAGGCCGACCGGTGGCGTAACATCGGCCATCAGGCCGAAATAGAACACGAACATATGCACCGCGATCAGCGGCACCAGCAAGCCGCTCTGCGCCCCCAGCTCTACCACGACGGGCGCCATCAGGGTCGAGACGACGATGTAGTTAGCCGTGGTCGGCAGGCCCATGCCGAGGATCAGGCTGATCACCGCGACCAGAAACAGCATGATTATCAGGTTGCCGCCCGAGATGAGTTCGACGATCTCGGTCATCACCAGTCCGATGCCGGTGAGCGAAACAGTGCCGACGATGATGCCGGCGGCCGCTGTTGCGACACCGATGCCGATCATATTGCGCGCACCGGCGACCATGCCGTCGAACAAATCGAGAAAACCCTGCTTCACCGAGGCGCTCATATCACCCTCGGCGCGGAAATGGACCATCAGCGGACGCTGCGTAATCATCACCACGATCATGAACAGCGTCGCCCAGAATGCGGAGAGCCCCGGCGAGAGTTCCTCGACCATCAGGCACCAGATCAGCACCACGACAGACAGCAGATAATGCAAGCCGGATTTCAGCGTCGGCCCGGTTTCAGGCAGTTCGAACACCGGCGCGTCGGGATCATCGAGCTCGAGCACCGGTTGGCGCGAACCAAACCACACCAGGCCGACATACGCAGCGACCAGGCCGGCGCCGACGATATAGGTCGATCCGGTGGGAAATACGCCCTTGATCCAGCCGACTCCCCAGTAGACGATACCCGAAAGGACGACGAGGCCGCTGATGGTCATCAGGTAGGCGATGGTGCGCTGCGCAAACGTCGATTGGCCTCGCCGCGGCAGCCCCGAGAGGTTCGCCTTCAGCGCTTCCAGGTGCACGATGTAGAACAAGGCGATGTAGGAAATGATCGCCGGCAGGAACGCGTGCTTGATCACCTGGGTGTAGGGAATGCCGACGTACTCGACCATCAGAAATGCCGCCGCGCCCATCACCGGTGGCATCAACTGACCGTTGACCGAGCTGGACACTTCGACCGCGGCGGCCTGATCGGGTCGGTAGCCCACCCTCTTCATCAGCGGAATCGTGAAGGTGCCGGTCGTCACCACATTGGCGATGGAGGAGCCCGAGATGATGCCGGTGGCCGCAGAGGACACCACCGCTGCCTTGGCCGGGCCGCCGCGCATGTGGCCGAGCAGGGCAAAGGCGGATTTGATGAAGTAATTGCCTGCGCCCGCGCGATCGAGCAGCGAGCCGAACAGGACAAAGAGAAAGATGAAGCTCGTCGAAACCCCGAGCGCTATGCCGAACACCCCCTCGGTGGTGATCCACATATGCGACATGCCTTTGGAGAGCGAAGCGCCCTGGTGCGCGATCATCTCGGGCATGTATTGCCCGCCGAAGACGTAGACGAGGAACACGATCGCGACAATCGCCATCGCCGGTCCCAGCGCGCGTCGCGCGGCCTCGAGCAGCAGGACTATGCCGGCCACGGCGACGACAAGATCCATGGTCGTCGGCAGCCCGGGCCGCGTCGAAAGCTGCGCGTAGAAGAGGAAGATGTAGCCGGCGCAGAACGCGCCTGCCGCAGCGAACACCCAGTCGATGGCGGGAACGTATGCGCGCGGCGAGCGCCTGAACGCCGGGTACGAGACGAAAGTCAGGAAGATCGCGAAGGCGAGGTGAATCGAGCGCGCCTCCGTGGCATTGAATACGAGCACGCCGAATGTATAAGGCAGGGGCGACGCGTACCAGAGCTGGAACAGCGACCACGCGAGGGCGATGCCCAGCATGAACTTGGCGACCGCGCCGGTGGGCGCGCGGCCTCCCGTGTCGGATTCGGCCACCAACTCCTTTACGTTGACCTGTGCTGCGGCGTCATTTTTTTTCGGGTCGGCCATGTCCCCTCCAGCGCAGCCTCCAGCGCGGTGAGCTGAGGCTGTGTGCCTGCTCGAAGCGCAAATCGGACAAAAAACAGGCCGGGTGCACCGCGCCCGGCCTGTATCTGCAAAGCGAGCTTACATCCAGCCCTTTTCCTTGTAATATTTTATCGCGCCCTCATGCAGCGGCGCAGACAGGCCGTCCTTGATCATGTTCTTCGGATCGAGATGCGCGAAGGCGGGGTGCAGCTTCTTGAAATCTTCGAAGTTCTCAAAGACAGCTTTCACGACCTGGTACACGGAATCCGCCGGCACCTTGCTCGACGAGACGAAGGTCGCGAGCACACCGTAGGTTTGCGTCGGGTCCGGATTACCTGCATACAGACCGCCCGCAATCGTCGCCTTGGCATAGTACGGGCTGCCCTTGAGCAGCTTGTCCACGGCCGGCCCGGTCAGCGAAACGAGTTTCGCACCGCAGGTCGTGGTCGGATCCTGAATGTTGGCCGAAGGATGGCCGACGCCGTAGAAAAAGCCGTCAATCTTGTTGTCGCACAGTGCGGCGCCGTGCTCGTCGGCCTTGAGCTCTGAGGCAAGCGAAAAATCGCTGGTCGTCCAGCCCATCGCACCCAGCAGCTCTTCCATCGACGCGCGCGTCCCGGAGCCAGGATTGCCGATGTTGAATCGCTTGCCCTTCAGATCGGCAAACGACTTTACGCCCGCTTCCTTGCGTACCAGCACGGTAAACGGCTCCGGATGGATCGAGAACACCGCGCGCAACTCGTTGAACGGTCCCTGGCTCTTGAAAGCGCTGTCGCCCTTCACCGCGTGGTACTGCCAGTCGGATTGCGCCACACCCATGTCGAGCTCGCCGGCGCGGATGGTGTTGATGTTGTAAACCGAGCCGCCCGTGCTCTCGACCGAACAGCGGATGCCGTGGGACTTGCGATCCTTGTTCACCAGGCGGCAAATCGCGCCGCCCGCGGCGTAGTACACGCCGGTAACTCCGCCAGTGCCGATAGTGATGAATTTTTGCTGGGCAAGCGCAGCGGGTGCCGGTACAAGCAAGGCAAATGCCAGTGCTACGCCAAGCGATTGAAATGGGATGCGCATAGTCTTCTCCTAAGGTGCAAGGGTTTTGGAACCAGCCGCAACGGCTGCACGCGTTCGGCCGGTGGCGTACATTGTCGGGATGAGCTCGAACTAAGAACGCATGCTACGTGTGGACAATACAAGCAAGGAAGCGAGCATGTCAACCGCGTAGCGCAATTGTACGTGCTCGCGCGACGCCGGTGGCGTTCAATTCACGGGATGACCACGCCTGCAGCAGGGATTCGCTCACGCCAAACCCCTGAGCTCGCGCAATACGACCGAAAGCATGGCGATATCGGCCGCCGCGGCAATCCGGATTTCCGCCAGCAGCTGCTGATAGCGATCAAAGTGGAATGCCCGGCGACCCTGCCAGGCTGCGACGAGCAGCGGGCTGTCCTGCTGCTCCGGGCTTTCCCGCAGCACCTGCGCGGCGAGTTCGCGCGCCTGATTCGACAGATCGTCGCGCAACGCGGTCCGGGCCAGTGCCTGCCAATGCGTTTCCACCTTCAGCGCTTCAATCTGCTCGCCCAGCCAGTGCAGGTTGAGCAGACCCCCCAGCGAAAAGTAGACCTGCGCCACCAATGCAATGGGCCGGCCGAGATGCGTAGCGACTTCGACGATGTCCAGGGCCGAATAGAGCTCTTCGAGTCCCGCGATCCGCTGGACCAGCGGCAACGGGACCCCGAGTTCGGAGTATCGCCGCATGACTTCGTCGAGCTTGGCCCGATACTCCGCCGCGACCAGCTCATGCAATTTGTACGCAAGCGCATCCACGCTCGCCCTGAAGTGCTCCCGCGTCTTGGCAAGGTCGCGCAGATGCTCGCGGTGACGCAGGAACCACAGCGTTCCGCGATTGACCAGTCGCAGGCATTCCAGAACCATGGCGGTTTGAGTCGCGTCGGCGATCTGGTTGTCCAGCGCTTCGATGGTCTGCCATAGCGGGACCAGTCCGAACACTTCGCGGGTCGCGATGTAGGCGCGCACGATATCGGGCGCGGCTGCGCCGGTCTCCTCGCGCAGACGATGGACGAAACTGGGGCCAACCCGGTTGACCATGCTGTTGACGACGTGCGTCGAGATGATCTCCCGCCGCAAGGGATGGCGCTGAATATGATCCGGGAAGCGCGTTCGCAGCGGCTGCGGAAAATGGCGCTGCAGCGCGGTGCGAATGTAGGGATCCTCGGGAACGTCGGATGCGAGCATGATTTCGAACAATTCCATTTTGCTGTAAGCAAGCAGCACCGCCACTTCCGGGGTGGTGAGTCCGATTCCGGCCGCCTTGCGCTCGGCGATCTGCTCGTCGAAAGGCAGGTATTCGATGCGCCGGTTCAAGCGGCCGCTCTTGGCGAGAAACTGCATATAGCGCGCCTGCGCGTCCAGCATCGATTTGGCGCGCGCCGCCGTCACCGACAGTATCTGCGTCTGGAAATAATTGTCGCGCAACACCAGCATTGCGACGTCGTCGGTCATCTCGACCAGCAGCTGGTTGCGCTGTTCCTCGGTAAGCATGCCCTCCTCGATGACCAGATTGAGCAGGATCTTGATATTGACTTCATGGTCGGAACAGTCCACGCCCGCAGAATTGTCGATCGCGTCGGTGTTGATGCGCCCGCCTTTGAGCGCAAATTCAATCCGCCCCAGTTGCGTAAGCCCGAGATTGCCGCCCTCGGCGACTACGCGGCAGCGCAGGTCCGCGCCATTGACGCGAACGGCGTCGTTGGCCCTGTCTCCTACATCGGCATTCGATTCCTGGCTGCCCTTCACATAGGTGCCGATCCCGCCGTTATAGAGCAGGTCCGCCGGCGCCAGCAGCAGCGCGCGGATCAGTTCCAGCGGCGTCATGGTCTCGGCCACGATCCCGAGCGCCGCGCGCGCCTGCGCCGAAAGCTTGACCGACTTCGCGCTGCGCGGGTAGACGCCGCCGCCGGGTGAAATCAATTTCGGATCGTAGTCCGCCCAGGACGATCGCGGCAGCTTGAACAGGCGCTCGCGTTCGGCAAAGCTGGCGGCGGGGTCGGGGTCGGGATCTATGAAGACATGGCGATGATCCGCCGCCGCGACCAGTTTGATGTGCCTGGAAAGCAGCATGCCGTTGCCGAAGACGTCGCCCGACATGTCTCCGATGCCCACCACGGTGAAATCCCGCTCCTGGGTATTCAGTCCGAGTTCGCGGAAATGCCGCTGCACCGAC
>JACZJV010000189.1 GCA_014860355.1 Burkholderiales bacterium
GTACCACCCCGCATGAACAGGCAGGGAATGGCGGTTTGCATCGCGCGATTCTACCCACCGCGGCTAAAACCATTCCCGATTCCCACCCATTGCCCGACGGGTTCCATCGGGCATGGTGGCGCCGGGAAGCGAGTCCTGGCGCCGTCCGGGTGGGGCTCAGGGGCCGGTCAGACGTCCGAGGTGCAGTGCGGGCAGCGGGTCGCCTTGATGGGGATGCTGCTAATGCACTTGGGACATTCCTTGGTGGTCGGCGCCGCCGGCGCCGGGGCATCCTTGCGCTTGAGACTGTTCATGCCCTTGATCACCATGAAGATACAGAAGGCCACGATCACGAAATCGATCACCGTGTTGACGAACACCCCGTACTTGACGGCGACGGCTTCGGCGGTTGCCGTCTTCTCGCTCAGCGTGATCGCCAGCTTGGAGAAATCGACCCCTCCCATCGCCATGCCGATTGGCGGCATGATCACGTCGCTGACCAAAGAGCTGACGATCTTGCCGAATGCGCCGCCGATGACGATACCAACCGCCATGTCGACCACGTTGCCGCGCATCGCGAAGTCCTTGAATTCCTTCATCATGCTCATAGCTCAATCTCCTCATTTGTCATTATTGGAACGCTCGGCATCACTGCGGCCAATCTTAGACTCCCGCAGCCGCACTGGGAAGGGGCGCCAGCGTCAGTGCCGCCGCCCGAACGGTGGCTGGCCGCGCCAATAGCGGATCACCATCCAGCCGCCGAACAGGCCGCCAAGATGGGCGAAGTGCGCCACCCCGGCGGCGCTGCCGGTAACCCCTAGCGAGAGCTCGACCAAGCCGTACAGCGTGACGAACAGCCACGCCGGCATCGGGATCGGTGGAATCAGCGGCGTGATCTTGCGCCGCGGGAACACGATCGCAAAACCGGCCAGCAAGCCGAACAGGCCACCCGAGGCGCCAATCGTCGGAGCCATGCTCTGGGAGAACATTCCGACCACCAATTGCGCGACGGCCGCGGCGAGCACACTGACTCCGAAGAACACCGCCATGCGGCGTGACCCCCAGACCCGCTCGAGCTCGGAGCCGAACATCCACAGGCCGAACATGTTGAACATGAGATGGGTGAGCCCCGCGTGCAGGAACGCGTAGGAGGCCAGCTGCCAGGGCATGAATAAACCGGAGCCAAGCGGCCAGAGCGCAAACCACTGGATGATCGCCGGACCTGCCATCTGGGTAAGCAGGAACATCACCACGTTGGCGATGACTAGAAACTGGGTGACGGGCGGCATTGGCAAGACTCCTGTGGCAGGCGGTTCATTTTCCGATGCAGAACCGGCTGAAGATCACGCCGAGCAGATCGTCGGCACTGAAGGCGCCGGTGATCTCTCCCAGGCGCTGCTGAGCGCCGCGCAGTTCCTCGGCGAGCAGTTCGAGCCGCTGCGCCCCGGCACGGGCATGATCATCGGCCTGGGCGAGGTGCTCGCGTGCGGCGGAAAGAGCTTCGAGATGGCGGGCACGCGCCAGGAAGGTCGACTCTCCGCTGCCGTGCCAGCCGGCGGTTTCGAGCAGCGCGCCGCGCAGCCCCGCAATGCCCGCGCCGGTCTTGGCCGAGAGCCAGACCGCGCGCGTGCCCTCGGCGTGAGCCGGAAGCTGGCACAGGTCGATCTTGTTCCAGACCTCGATCACCGGCACATGGGGCCGCAGTCGTGCGACCAGCGCCCCGGCCAGCTTGGCTTCCGGCCCGGCATCAGCTCGCGCCTCGCTGCCGGCGGTCAGTGCGGTTTCGCGGGCATCGCGCAGATGCAGCACCACGTCGGCGCGGTCGACCTCTTCCCAGGCGCGCGCGATCCCGATCCTTTCGACCTCGTCGTCGCTGTCACGCAGGCCGGCGGTGTCGATGATATTGAGCGGCACGCCATCAAGCTGGATCGGCTGGGTGACCTTGTCGCGGGTGGTGCCCGGAATGGCCGTGACGATCGCCACCTCGGA
>JACZJV010000190.1 GCA_014860355.1 Burkholderiales bacterium
GATGCGCTTGGCGATCAGGCTGTTGCCGAGCGCATCGTAATTGCCCTCGGGGTTGTAGTGGCAGTCGTTCAGGTGGCAGCCGCCGATGAACACGCCGTCGGCTTTCTGGGCGAAGGCGCGGAAAATGAATTCCAGGTCGACCCGGCCCGAGCACATCAGGCGGATGACGCGCAAAGCCGGCGGATACTGGAAGCGCGAGACGCCTGCGAGGTCGGCGCCGCCATAGCAGCACCAGTTGCACAGAAATCCGACGATGATGGGTTTGAACTCGGTGGGTGCGGCCATGTTCAGTTCATCACTTCAAGAAATGGGGTTGGCGAGCTCATGGTTCAGGCAGCCAGCGCCGCGTCGATCTGGCGGAATACTTCGTCGTCGGTGTAATGCTTCAGGCTGATCGCGCCCGTAGGACATTTGGCATTGCATAGCCCGTCGCCCTTGCACAGTACCGAATTGACCACGGCCTTCTTGCCGCGCGGCGTATCCTGGAACTCGATGGCGTTATAGGTGCAGCAGCTGATGCAGGCGCCGCAGGAGACGCAGTCGATTTCGTCCACCGCGCACACCGAGCCCGAGGCGACGACGGTGTCCTGCACCAGCGTTGTCAGCGCCCGGCCGGCGGCGCCGTAGGCCTGGCTGATGGTCTCGGAAAGATGTTTCGGATACTGCGCCGTGCCGCACAGATACACGCCCTCGGCGGCGAAGTCCACCGGCCGCAGCTTGACGTGGGCCTCCTGGAAAAAACCGTCCGGGGACAGTGGCACTTTGAAAAAGCGCGCGATGTCCTGGGCACCTGCGGGCGGGATGACTGCGGCGGCCAGGACCACGTTGTCCACGTCCAGCACCAGCTTCTTGCCCAGGATGGGGTCGGCGGCGGTGACGCGCATGAAGCTGCGCCCGCCTTCCTCCACCGCCTCGACCACGGGCTTGTCCTCGGGCTCGTAGCGGATGAACTTGACGTCCTGGTTAGAGGCCTCGCGGTAGAGGTCTTCCCTGAAACCGTAGGTGCGCATGTCGCGAAACAGCACGTAGATGTCCGTCGCCGGCTTCAAGGCCTTCAGCTTGAGCGCGTTTTTCATGGCGCCACTGCAGCACACGCGCGAGCAATAGTTGCGGTCCTCCTGGCGGCAGCCGACGCACTGGATCATCACCACGCTCTCGGTGGCGGCGAGACTGTCACCGCCCGCTCCGAGCTTCTCTTCGAGTTCGAGCTGGGTCATCACCCGTTCGCTCTTGCCGTACAAATATTCGGTCGGCTTCAGTTCCTGTGCACCGACGGCGATGATCGCCACGCCGTGCTTGATGCTGCGTGTCCGCCCCTTGGATTTCACCTTGGTCTCGAAATTGCCGACGTAACCGTCGACTTCCATGATCTGCGCATCGGTAATCACGTGCACGTCGCGGTGCTGGAACACCTTCTTCTTCAGCTCTTTGAGGTAGGCCTGCACGTCCATCCCTTCGGCGGTGTAGTGCAGGCGGTTGGCGATGCCGCCGAGGTCGGCGGCCTTCTCCAGCAAATAGGTCTCGTGGCCCTGCTCGGCCATCGCGAGTGCGCTGGTCATGCCGGCCACGCCGCCGCCGACCACCAACGCCACCTTGTTGACCGGCAGCGCATATTCGTCCAGCGGCTGTAGCATGCCGGCGCGCGCCACCGACATGCGCACGATGTCCTTGGCCTTCCTGGTCGCGTCCTCCTGTTCCTTGGAATGCACCCAGGAACAGTGCTCGCGGATGTTGGCCATGTCGAAGAAATACTGATTCACGCCGGCTTCGCGCAGGGTGTCGCGAAACAGCGGCTCGTGCGTGCGCGGCGTGCAGGCGGCGACGACGACGCGATTGAGGCCCTTGTCGCGGATGGTGTCGGAAATCGCCTTGGCGGTGTTGGTGGCGCAGGCGAACAGGCTCTCTTCGACGTGGACCACGTTCTTGAGGGTCTTGGAATACTCGACCACGCCCGGCACGTCGACCACGCGGCCGATGTTGGCGCCGCAGCGGCAGACGAACACGCCGACCCTGGGTTCCTCGTTCGTGGTGTCGCGCTCCTCCGGATAGACGCGCTCCTTCGACAGCAGGCCGCGGCGCGACTGCAGCAGCTGCGCCACCTGTGCACCGGCGCCGCTGGCGGTATAGACCGATTCCGGTATGTCCATCGGACCCTGGAAAGCGCCGCTGATGAATATGCCCGGGCGGCTGGTCTTGATCGGATCGTAAGGATCGGTCTTGCAAAATCCGCTTGCATTGAGTTCGATTCCGAACATCTTCGAGAACTTCTGCGCGTCCTTGGGCGGGTTGATGCCCACCGACAGCACCACCAGTTCGAATTCCTCTTCCTTGACGCCCTCGGGCGTCGCGTAGCGGATGCTGACGTCCTTGGTGACCGGATTTTCGGCCCCTATCGATACATAGCTGCGGATGAACTCGATGCCGGGCATGCGCGCCGCGCGCTGATAAAAGCGCTCGAAATCCTTGCCGTAGGAGCGGATGTCGTTGTGGAAAATCTTCGCTTCCAGCTCGGGCACATGGTCCTTGGCCAGGATCACCTGCTTTTGCGTGTAGGAGCAGCACACCGCCGAACAGTAGGTATTGCCGCCCGGCACGACCTGGCGTGAACCGACGCAGTGTATCCAGGCGACCTTCTTCGGGTGCTTCTTGTCCGAGGGACGCAGGATCTGGCCTTCATGCGGACCGGTGGCGCAGAGCAGGCGCTCGAAATCGAGGCTCGTGACCACGTTCTCTATGGTGCCGTAGCCGTAGTCGCCGCGCACCTTGGGGTCGAAGATATCGTAGCCGGGCGACATGACGATGGCGCCGACCTTGAGTTCAATTTTCTCCGGGACCTGGTTGAAGTTGATGGCCTTGTTCTCGCACACGCCCTCGCAGATCGAGCAGGTCTTGTCCTTGAGATAGAGACAGCTGTCGTCGATGTAAGTCACCAGAGGCACAGCCTGGGAAAAGTAGATGTGCACCGCCTTGTTCAGCGACAGGTCCTGGTTGAAAGGGTCGGGTATCTTGACCGGGCAGTACTCTACGCAAACCGTGCAGCCGGTGCACTTGTCCTCTTCGATGTAGCGCGGCTTCTTGACGAGGGTGACCTTGAAATCGCCGGCAGCGCCCTCCACGGCGGCAACCTCGGTGTAGGTCATGATCTCGATGTTCGGATGGCGGTCGCACTCGATGAACTTGGGCGACTCTATGCACATCGAGCAGTCTATGGTCGGATAGGTCTTGTCCAGCTGCGACATCTTGCCGCCTATGGTGGGCGATTTGTCGACCAGATAGACCTTGAAGCCGGCTGTCGCCATGTCGAGCGCAGCCTGGATGCCGCTGATGCCGCCGCCGACCACCATCACGTCGCCCATGCCGTCGTCGCCCGGCCGCTGCGAGCGCTGCCTGAGCATTTCCTGTATGGGTAGATTCATATTTCCTTCCTTGCCCTAGAGTGCGTCGCGGATGACTTCGGTGATGTCCTTCACCTCGATCGCAGCGCCGCCTTCCACGTTGAGCCTGCTGTCCTCGAAATTGGTGATGCAGTACGGGCAGGAGGTCGCCAGAACCTCGGCCCCGGTACCGATCGCCTGTGCCAGCCTCAGGTCGGAGAAGCGTTCGCCCTTGGGGGTTTCCATCCAGATGCGCCCGCCGCCGCCGCCGCAGCAAAAGCTGTTCTTGCGCGACTCGGGCATTTCCTTTAGCTGCAAGCCGGGCACGCTTTTCAGCGCGTCGCGCGGCTCGTCATACACGCCGTTGTGCCGACCGAGGTAGCAGGGGTCGTGGTAGGTCACAGTCTTGGCGTATTCCGACCTGAGTTCCAGCCTGCCTGCTGCGATCAGGCTGTGGATCAGCTGCGAGATGTGCACCACCTCGAAGTGCACCATGAACTCCGGGTACTCGCGGGTGTAGGAGTGATAGCAATGCGGCGAGGACACCAGCACCTTCTTCACCCCGTGATCGACGAGCGCGCGGATGTTCCGCCGCGCCAGTGCCTTGAACAGCGCCTCGTCGCCGGTCTTGCGTATGCTCTCGCCGCAGCAGCTCTCTTCGGGCCCCAGGATGCCGAAATCCACACCCGCTTTGTTGAGGATCTCCACCGTGGCCCGGGCGATTCTTTTCGCCCTTGGGTCGTAGGAGAGGTAACACCCGGGCATGTAGACGAATTCCATCCCCTCGGTGTAGGGCTTGACCGCCAGGCCCTCGGCCCACTTGCCGCGCTTGGCGCGTTCTTCGCCGAAGGGGTTGCCCTCGGCGCGCAGGCTGGCGGCGACCGCGCGTATCGGTTCCACCGAACGCGGAAACACGTCGTACTCGGTGGCGATGCGGCGCAGCGCCACGCCGGACTCGATCTGCCTGACATCGCGCGGGCAGACCTGCGGACACTTGCCGCAGGTGGTGCAGCGCCAGATGTCCTCGCTCTCGATCTCGGTCAGCCCGAAGGTCGCCTCGCGCACGAGCTTGCGCATGCTGAAGTTGCGCACCCGGTTCCACGGACAGACCGTATCGCACAGGCCGCACTGGTAGCAGTGCTTGAATGCATCGCCGCCGCTCGCCTTGATGGCGTCGATGATGTCCTTGAAGGGGGTGACCATCTCCATGTTCGTTTCCGGCCTTTGGTTGTGCGGCGAATGTTCCCTACGACTTCGCCATTCTCGCGACTGCGTCCAGCACCTTCTGCAGCCCGTGCTTGTCGATGAGCGCCTCGACACCGATCTCGATCTCGGGCGGGCTCGCCTCCTGCTCCTCGACTTCCTCTTGGCGCTCCTCGTAGATCAGCGCGTCGTTCAGGCACCATTCGACGCACTTGGGCTTCTCCAGCCCCGGCTCGTCCTCGCACATGTCGCATTTCAGCGGCAGGCCGGAATCGGGTTCCTTGAACAGGTCGCGCGAGGGGCAGGAGGCGCGGCAGAAGTCGCACTCGTCGTATTTCTTGCCGTCGATGATGTAGGTGTCGCGGCCGCTGCATTCGGCCGCCGTGTACTCGCCGGCATAGACCGGCAGGTAGATGTCGCGCAGCGGCTCGCGCACGATTCTGATGCGCGAGCGCGCCGGATTGTTGCTGCTGTAGCGCGGGTTCGCGTGAAACAGCGAACAGATGACTTCGCAGGCACGGCAACCGTTGCACTGATCGGCATTGATGGTGATGGACTTGATCTTCTTCATGACCTTAGGCATGGCTCAGTGCCTCCTTCACAAGCGCTTCTTCTGCGGCCTTGGCGCCGGCGGCGTCCGACTTGGCGAGGATCCCCCTTTGCTCGAGGTCCTCGGCGACACAGCCCAGGTCCAGGTCGAGCAGCGACTCCCTGGTCGGGATGCCGTTCGCGTTCCAGCCCTTGAGCTCGTAGTACGCGTCGAGCAGCGTCTTTTCCAGATCGGGGAAACGCTTCTTCCAGTGGTCCTCGGGCGGCTTGTCGTCGGCGCGCCGCATGCCGCGCCTGACGTTGATCGCGCGCAGCAGGGTACGGTTTCTCGTGGCCGCCTTCCACAGGCTGGCCGAATCGAAGTCGATGCCGGTCCCGGCGGAAATGAATTTCGGGAAGTTGTGGATGTGATACGGCGGCTTCAGCGGGAAGGACGACAGCCCGGCGCAGGTGCCGAGCGCGTCGTCGATGTAGTGCATCTTTTCCTGCCAGTCGACGACATCGCAGCTCGCTTGGACCGAGGGGTAATGGGGATTCGATTTCTCGCCGCGCGGCTCCCACTCGAGCAGGTATTGCTTGAACTTGTCGTCGGGCACCTGGAACCAGTCCTTGACGAAGGCCTCGCGCTCTTCCATCGTCGGGAACGGCGCCTGCGGAAACTGCCCCTCGATCTGGGTGATGTTGATCTTCTCGCCGGTCGCGTACATCAGGTAATAGACCGGATTCAGCATGCCGAGCTTGAGCGGCAGCTGCTCGTGCTTCTTGATGGTGTTGTGGTCGAATTTTTCCGCGCCCTTGCCGATGCGCCTGGCCGCCCAGTACACGCCATCGGCGAGCGCGTCGCCGATGCCTTCGCGCCTGACGATGCGGTCGAGCAGCCAGAAGAAGCGCCCCTCGACGTCGGCCGGCATGCCGGGGAAATCCGCGTCGCTGAGGATGCCGGCCTCGAGCAGCTCGAGCGCGAACGCCATGACCTGCGGCGTCGAGAATCCGTCCACGCCGTATTC
>JACZJV010000191.1 GCA_014860355.1 Burkholderiales bacterium
GCACCAGGGTGTAGCGGTCGGAGAACAGCGGCAGCAGCGCGAGCGCGATCAGCACTGCGGCGAATCCCTTCAACAGCGCGGGCGAGGGGAGGGGCAAAGGCGGTTCCACCGACGCCGCGCCGCGCGGCACGCCCTGCGACCGCCCGAACAGGCCCCAGGGACGGATCACCAGCACCACTGCCATGACGATAAATTCCACCACCAGCGTCAGCTTGGAGAACGAGAAATCGATGCCGAAAGCGCTGACGCTGCCTATGCCTATGCACATCGCCTTGAGCACGCCGATGATCACCGCGGCGAGGAAGGCGCCGGGGATGCTGCCCATGCCGCCGACCACCACCACGACGAACACGTCGGACAGAATCGAGAGATCCATGGTCAGCACCGCCGGTTCGCGCGGAATCTGAATCGCGCCGCCGATGCCGGCGAGGAATGAGCCGAGCGCAAATACGCTGGTGAACAGCCAGGCCTGGTTGACCCCCAGCGCGCCGGCCATTTCGCGGTCTTCGGTTGCTGCTCGCACCAGAGTGCCCCAGCGGGTGCGCGTGAGCAGCAGCCACAGCAGGCCGAGCACCACCGGGCCGAGGGCGATCAGGAACAGGTCGTATTCGGGGAACTGGCGGCCGGCGACGGTCACGGCTCCGGCCAGACCCGGCGCGCGAGGACCCAGCAAGTCTTCCGGACCCCAGGCCCACAGCGCAAAATCGCGGATGACCAGTACCAGCGCGAAGGTGGCGAGCAGTTGCAGCAGTTCCGGCGCATGGTACAGGCGCCGCAGCAGCAGGCGCTCGACCAGCGCGCCGAATATCCCCACGATCAGCCCAGCGAGCAGGACGCCGCTCCAAAAACCGAGGATGCCGCCGCTGAACTTCTGCACCAGGCTGTAGGCGGTGTAGGTGCCCAGCATGTAGAGCGAACCGTGGGCGAAGTTGACGATGCGGGTGACGCCGAAGATCAGCGACAGTCCGGCCGCGACCAGGAACAGGGACGAGGCGGCGGCGAGTCCGTTGAGCAGTTGAACGAAAATAGCGCTGAGACTCAAATCCGGCTCGAGTTCTTTGACCTGCTAGGGATCCAAACTGGCATTCCCCCTCCCGCAAAGGGAGAGGGAAAAGGGGGAGAGGCTAGGTTCTGCGCTTACTCCGGCGGCCGCATGGCTTTGACCTCGGCGTCGCCGGGCAGGTAAGCGGCCCCGCCGGCATAGTGCCAGTCGACCATTGCGCCCTTGCCGTCCTTCAGCGCCAGACGCCCGACATAGGCGCCCATGGTGGACTGGTGATCGAGCGCGCGATAGGCAAATTTGCCCAGCGGCGAATCCATCTGCATGCCTTTCATCGCAGCGATCATTTTCTCGGTGTCGGTAGAACCGGCTTTTTTGATCGCTTCGGCTGCGCTCATCATGGTGGAGTAGCCGACGATCGAGCCCAGGCGCGGATAGTCGTTCCACTTGGCGCGGTAGGCCGCGAGGAACTTCTTGTGCTCGGGCGTATCGATCTGCTCCCAGGGATAGCCGGTCACGTACCAGCCCGCAGGTGTTTCCTCCTTGAGCGGATCGAGATATTCCGGTTCGCCGGCCAGCAGGTTGAACACCGGGCGGTTCTTGAAAAGTCCGCGCTGCGTGCCTTCGCGCACGAATTTCTGCAGGTCGGCGCCGAAGAGCGACGAGAAAATGGCATCGGGCTTGGCGTCTATCAGGGCTTGCACCACCGCGCCCGCCTCGATCTTGCCCAGCGCAGGCGCCTGCTCGGCGATGAATTCGACGCCGGGTTGCCTGGCGGAGAGCAACTTCTTGAACCCGGCAGTGGCCGACTGGCCGTACTCGTAGTTGGGGTAGACGATAGCCCAGCGCTTCTTGTTCAGTTTCGCAGCTTCCGGCACCAGCATGGCGACCTGCATGTAGGTCGAGGGCCGCAGGCGGAAAGTGTAGTGATTGCCCTTGTTCCACACGATCTGGTCGGTCAGTGGTTCGGCGGCGATGTACAGGATTTTGCGCTGCTTGGCGAAATCGCTGACTGCGAGACCCACATGCGATGCAAAGGACCCCATGAGCAGGGCGACGCCCTCACGTGATACCAGCTCCTCGGCGACGCGCACCGCATCGCCCGGGGTGCCGCTATCATCGCGCGAGATCACCTCGACTTTCTTGCCGAGCAGGCCGCCGGACCTGTTGATTTCATCCAGCGCCAGTTCCCAGCCCTTCTTGTACGGTTCGAGAAAAGCGGGGAAATTCTTGTAGCTGTTCAGTTCCCCGATCTTGATGGTGCCTTGCGCGGCGGCGGGCGCGCTGAAAATCGCGCTCATTGCAAGCGCGACCGTGCCTAACAAGAAAGTTCTGCGTAGCTTCATGTCCTTCTCCCTGAGGTTCACAACGTCGACGGATGATTCAGACCTTGATTCCCAGCGGCCCATGCCCGCCATCCCGTGTCCGGTCTGTCGGCGCAGGAAGTAGGAATATACACAATTTTGATTCATCGCAGCGCTGTCTGAGGTGGTCGAGTTCTATCCCGGCCCAAGACGTCCATCTTCAGCTTGCATCGACGCAGTCCGGGTACAATGCTGCGACAAACGGTGGCAGCCGCGATGACCGCCATCTGAATGGTTACCGTTTTTCTATAAGGGCAATGACCATGAAGTCAATTCGGAAATCGATCCTGATGTCGGCGCTTGCAGTCAGCCTCCTGAGCGCGGCTGGCATGGCGCACGCGCGTGATTTGACCATCGCACTGGCTACAGAACCCAGCTCTATGGATCCCCAATTCCACTCGCTCACGCCGAATATCCAGATTTCGGAGACCATCTTCGATCCCTTGGTACGCACGGATGCCGTGGCCAAGCCGATCCCGAGCCTGGCAGAGTCCTGGACGGTCAATGGCAACGTCTGGCTTTTCAAATTGCGCCCGAATGTCAAATTTTCCGATGGATCGCCCTTCACTGCGGAGGATGTGGTCTTTACCTATGCACGCGTCCCCAAGGTGCCGAACAGCCCGTCTTCGTTCAATCTGTATCTGAAGTCGATTGAAAAGGTCGAGGCGGTCGATCCGCTGACGCTCAGGATCACCACCGATGGTCCTTCGCCTGTGTTGCTGGCCAACCTGTCGGTGGTGCCGATCATGTCCAAGAAAGCCGTGTCCGGACCGGCTCCAGAAGGCAAAACCACGGTGGAATTGAATCGCGGCGACGGCCTGATCGGCACCGGCCCGTACAAATTCGTATCGTGGAAGCGCGGAGCCGAAATCGTGCTCGAGCGCAACCTGCACTATTGGGGCGGCAGGCCGGCGTGGGACAAGGTGATCTACCGGCCGATCACGAAACCGGCGGCGCGCGTGGCGGCCCTGCTCGCAGGCGACGTCGATATGATAGAAAATCCGCCGACGGACGACCTGGCCAGGCTCGAGAAGGATACCAAGCTGCATATCCAGAAGACGCCGTCGGTGCGCGTGATTTACATCGCGCTGAACCAGGGCAAGGACGTGCCGGCCGGCGTGTCGGGCACAGATGGCAAGAACCCCATGACCGACAAGCGCGTGCGCGAAGCCTTGTCTCTGGCGATAGACCGCAATGCGATCGTCGCGCGCATCATGGACGGCGTTGCCCTGCCGGCCGCGAATTTGCTGCCTTACCCGGCATTCGGTACGTCCAAGAAATATGCGACGGCGCCGGCCGCAGATCTGGCCAAAGCCAGGGAATTGCTGGCCGCCGCCGGCTATCCCAAAGGCTTCACGCTCTCGCTGGGCTCACCCAACGGCCGCTATATCAACGACCAGCGTATTGCGCAAAGCGTGGCAGCCATGTGGGCGAACATCGGCGTCAAGACCAATGTCGAAACCATGGCCCCGCCGGTGTTCTTCAAGAAGCGCAACACCTATGCGTTCAGCACCTATCTGGCGGGTTGGGCGGCAGCAACCGGCGAAATGTCCCATCCGCTGACCTCGCTGGTTCTCAGCCATGATCCTGCGTTGGGAATAGGCACGACCAACTGGTTCCACTATTCCAATACCGGGCTCGACCGCCTGGTCCAGGACGCGTCCAAGACGCAGGACGACGGCAAGCGTTCCGAAATGCTGCAGCGAGCAGGTGAAATGGCGATGTCGGACTACGCCATATTGCCTCTGCAGTTCGAGCTTTCGGTCTGGGCCATGAAGCAGGACGTACGCTACGGCGGCCGTTCGGATCAGCTGACCCTGGCGCAAGACATCACGCTGGCCAAGTAAGAGCAGGTCGACAGGGGCCACCAATCAACAAGCATTCATAGGCGTGTTGTCCAGCATAGTCCGCAGGCTGCTCCAAACCATCGGAGTAGTCCTGGTCATGTCGGCGCTGGTATTTGCTGCGTTGTACATGATCGGAGACCCCGTTTTGATGCTCGCCAGCCCCGAAGCGGGCGACGCCGAGCGCGAACTCATACGCCAGTCGTTCGGCCTCGACTTGCCTTTGTGGCGCCAATACCTGATTTTCCTGAATAAGGTGTTTGTCCATCTGGACTTCGGCAAGAGTTTTTTGACTGGTGAACCCGCTATAGGCTTGATCCTCGATCGCATGCCGGCTACGCTGGAATTGGCTACGGCAGCGATGCTGTTTGCGGTACTGATCGGTGTGCCGCTCGGCATCTACGCAGGTCTGAAACCGGAGAGCTTCGGCGCGCGCTCCGTCATGACGGGTTCGGTTCTGGGTTTTTCACTTCCGAACTTCTGGGTAGGCCTGATGCTCATCATGGTGTTTGCCGTGTTTCTGCACTGGATGCCGGCGGGGGGGCGCGGACCGGTTCAGGCTTTCGGGCCGATCCAACTCAGCATATTCAGCTGGGCGGGCTGGCGCAGCCTGATTCTTCCCGTCGCCACGATTGCGGTCGCCAAATGCGCCCTGATCGTCCGGGTGACGCGCGCGGCAACCCGCGAATGCCTGCCCCAGGACTACATCAAGTTTGCGCGCGCTCGGGGCTTGTCCGAGGCGCGCGTGCTGGGCGTGCATTTGCTGAAGAACATTCTGATTCCCATCGTCACGGTGGCGGGGCTGGAGTACGGCCAGGTGTTCGCGTTCGCGGTGGTGACGGAATCGGTTTTTTCCTGGCCCGGGATGGGGAAGCTGCTGATCGATTCGATCATTACGCTTGACCGGCCGGTGGTGGTCGCCTACCTGATACTGACGGTCGTGTTCTTATCGCTGCTCAATCTTGTGGTCGACGTCATCTACACCATTCTGGACCCGCGCGTGCAATCGAAGGCAAGGGCATGACGGCGGCGGAAAACATCCTCGAATCCGGGGGGCAGCCGGCAATGCGCGAAAGCATGCTGCGCCTGTTCGCGGAGCAGTTCCTTGCGAGCAAGCTGGCGGTGCTGGGAATGATCCTGCTCGCGCTGTGCCTGTGTCTCGCGATTTTCGCACCGTGGATCGCGCCGCAGAATCCCTTCGATATCGGCACGCTCAATATCATGGACTCCAAGCTGCCGCCGGGGTCGGTGAGCGGCGACGGCGCCATGATGCACTGGCTCGGCACCGACGGCCAGGCGCGCGACGTGTTTTCCGCGATCCTTTACGGCTTGCGCATCAGCCTCATCGTGGGCCTGGTGTCGGTCTCCGCCGCTTTCGCAATCGGGGCGACTGCGGGCCTGATTTCGGCGTATTTCGGCGGCCGCACCGAAGCGCTGCTGATGCGCATCGTCGATATCCAGCTGTCGTTTCCAGCGATCCTGGTGGCTCTGGTTCTGCTGTCGGTGTTGGGCAAAGGCGTCGACAAGGTAATTTATGCCTTGGTCGCGGTGCAGTGGGCGTATTTTGCCCGTGCCGCGCGCGGCGCGGCGATCGTCGAACGCAACAAGGAGTACGTCCAGGCTGCGCGCTGCATGTCGCTGTCGTGGCAGCGCATACTCTGGCGTCACATTTTCCCCAACTGCATTCCGCCCTTGATGGTGATCGCAACCATCGATCTGGCACATGCGATTGCGCTCGAAGCCACGCTGTCCTTCCTCGGCGTGGGCGTACCCGTTACCGAACCCTCGCTGGGCATGCTGATATCCAACGGCTTCGAATACATGATGTCGGGCACCTACTGGATCGCGTTCTTTCCGGGTATTGCGCTGGCGCTGGTGGTCGTGGCGATCAATCTGGTCGGCGACCATTTGCGCGATATTCTCAATCCGCGCAACGAGATTTAGGCAGGACCTTCACCGTGCAAGAGTCTGCGGGCACCCCTTCCGGTCAATGGCTGCTTGATGTCCAAGGGCTTTGCACCTGGTTCCACACGCGCCGCGGTGTGGTCAAGGCGGTGGATGGCGTCTCCCTGCGCGTGAAACAGGGGGAAATCCTGGGACTGGTGGGTGAGTCGGGTTCGGGCAAGACCATAACGGGCTTTTCCCTGATGAACCTGGTCGACCAGCCGGGCAGGATACGCGCCGATCGCCTCCACTTCGATGGCCGCGATCTTCAAACCCTGTCGGCGAACGACTATCGCGCCTTGCGCGGCCGGGATATGGCGATGATATTCCAGGATCCGATGATGACCCTGAATCCCACTTTGCGCGTCGAGACACAGATGATCGAGACGGTGCAGGCGCACGAGTCGGTTTCGCGGCGGGCGGCGCGCGCGCGCTCCATCGACATGCTTACGAAGGTCGGGATTCCCGCTCCGGCAGAGCGCTTGACAGTCTATCCTCACCATTTGTCCGGTGGAATGCGCCAGCGCATTGCGATCGCCATCGCCTTGCTGAATTCGCCCAAACTGATTATCGCCGACGAGCCCACGACGGCACTCGACGTGACGATCCAGGGGCAGATTCTTTACGAAGTGCAGAAGCTTTGCCGTGAGATGGGAACGGCGCTGATCTGGATCACGCACGACCTGGCGATCGTCTCGGGGCTGGCCGATCGCCTGGCGGTGATGTACGCCGGCCGCATCGTGGAGACGGCCCCCACCGCCGAGATCGTACGCGGGGCGCAACACGCGTATACGCATGGCCTGATGGCCTCGATTCCGACCTTCGACACGCGCGGAAAAAAGTTGTTCCAGATTCCCGGTTCTACGCCCTCGCCGTTGAACATGCCCAAGGGCTGCCCATTCAGGACGCGCTGTTACCGCGCCACGCCGCAGTGCATCGAGGAGCCGGTGTTCGAGGAAGTGGCGCCCGCGCACGGCGTCAGTTGCTGGCATCGCGGGGTGGAGGCATGAGCAGGGAGCAGGGGCCGCACAACGTGGGGATGCGACCGACCGCGATTGCCTGCGGACGCCGACAGTGGGCACGCGGTGCTGCGGAACCGGCGGAGGAGACGAAGTCATGAATGCGGTGGCGACAGACGCGATCTTCAGCCTGCGCGGGCTGGAATGCCATTTCGTGCAGCCGCAGGACATGGTGGACAGGCTGGGGCGCCTGCTCAAAGGGCGCCCCGCACCCAATCCCGTTCAGGCTGTGGCCGGTATCGATCTGGACATCATCGCAGGTGAGGTCCTGGGCATAGTCGGCGAGTCGGGCTGCGGAAAATCGACGCTGGGGCGCATGCTGGCGGGGATCCTGGAGCCTACGAAGGGCGAAATCCTGTACAAGGGCCGTTCGATTGCGGCACTCGATGCCGCCGCCCGCAGCGAATACGAGCTCGCCGTTCAGATGATCTTTCAGGATCCCTTTTCTTCGCTCAATCCGCGCATGCGGGTGATCGACATCATCGGCGAGGCGCCGCTCGCGCATGGCATGATCACCCGCGCCGCCAAGGATGCCAAAGTGTGCGAGCTGATGCGCAAGGTGGGCTTGGATCCGGCCTACCGCTATCGCTACCCGCATCAGTTTTCAGGCGGACAAAGACAGCGTGTCGGCGTCGCACGCGCGCTGGCGTTGCGACCCTCGGTCATCGTATGCGACGAAGCGGTCGCGGCGCTGGATGTGTCCATACAGGCCCAGGTTCTCAATCTGTTTGCCGACCTGCGCGAGGAATTCGCGCTGACTTATTTCTTCATCAGCCACAATCTGGGTGTTGTCAGCCATATTTCGGATCGCGTGGCCATCATGTACCTGGGCAGGATTGTCGAAATCGCGCCGACCGAAACCATATTCAAGGCCGCCCATCATCCTTACACGCAGGCGCTGATCAAGGAATTGCCTACCCTGCACGCGGAGCGGCATGTGTTTGACCCGATCAAGGGCGAACTGCCTTCGCCCAGCGACCCGCCTGCAGGCTGTCCGTTTCATCCCCGTTGTCCGCAGGTCATGCCGCGCTGCCGCGAACATCGTCCGGTGCTCAAAGCGGTGGAGCGCAGTCCCGATGCGGCCTGGTCCGGGCAGTCTGCTCACCTGAGCGCCTGCCACTTGAATGATGGCGCGTAATTGCAGAACGATCACCGAATTCGTAGACGCCGTATTATTGCCAAGGAAGGTTTAAATGAAAGTTGCTGATTCAGACTTCGATCCGTATTTGCTGTCCCTGCCCGCCGACAATGCGCTCCCGCTGGTGTGCGATTCGCCCCACAGCGGCGTAACCTATCCACGGGATTTCGGAAGCTGCCTGCCCGCGGCCATCCTGCGCTCGGGCGAAGACACGTATGTGGAGGAGTTATGGCGGGCCATTCCCGCGGCGGGAGGCTGTCTATTGGCCGCCAGTTTCCCGCGCACTTACATCGATCCAAATCGCGAGATCAGCGATATCGACGCGAGCATGCTCGATGCGCCCTGGCCGGCCGAAGTGCGCCCCTCGGAGAAGACGCGCCTGGGCAGCGGACTGATCTGGCGGCTCGCCCGCAAGCAAGCGATGTACGACCGCAAGCTCCCGGTGGCTGAGGTTGAGAATCGCATCCGGCGTTTTCATCAACCCTATCATGCCGCACTGAGCCTGCAGATCGAGGCAGCCTATGCGAAATTCGGCGGCGTCTGGCATCTGAACCTGCACTCGATGCCGGCGAATTCCTACGAGTTGCTGGAGATCAAGACCGACAAGCCGCTGGCCGACTTCGTTCTCGGCGATCATGACGGGCGCACCTGCGATCCGGCACTGGTTAAGACCATCGAAACATTCTTGATCGGACGCGGCTATAGCGTGGCACGCAACGATCCGTTCAAAGGGGTGGCCCTGATCGCCCGCATAGGCCGCCCCGCCGAGAATCGTCATAGCCTGCAGATCGAGGTCAATCGCAAGCTTTACATGGACGAAAATACCTATGAGAAGTCGCAGGGCTTTGGCGACCTGCAGCAGTCCCTGAGTTTGCTGTCGGCGCACGTGGCAGAATTTGTCAAGGCGCAGCTGGCCTAGCCTTGTAACGAACACGATCGCGGTTTATCGAAATTACAATCCGCCGGAAAACGGCGCCTTTCAAGAGGCCATCATGACGCTATTAGCCGACATCGAACGCAATCACGAAGAACTTATCGCCATTCGCCGCGATATCCATGCCCACCCCGAACTTGCGTTTCAGGAAGAGCGGACCTCGGCCCTTGTGGCCAGGCGCCTGAGCGAACTCGGGCTGGAAGTGCATACGGGTTTGGGCAAAACGGGTGTGGTCGGGGTGTTGCGAAAGGGCGCGGGATCGCGGTCCATCGGTTTGCGCGCCGACATGGATGCCCTGCCCATGCCGGAGAACAACCGTTTCGCGCATTGCTCGACGAACCCCGGCAAGATGCATGGTTGCGGCCACGACGGCCATACCACCATGCTTCTGGGAGCGGCCGGGTACCTGGCCAGGTTCGGAAAGTTCGACGGGGTGGTGAATTTCATTTTCCAGCCAGCCGAGGAAGGCGGCAACGCCGGCGCCAAGGCCATGATCGACGATGGCCTGTTCGAGCGCTTTCCATGCGACGTGATTTACGGCATGCACAATCTGCCGGGGATACCTACCGGTGTGTTCGGATTTCGTGCCGGACCGGCCATGGCCTCGAGCAACCGATTCGATATTGTGATCAATGGTGTCGGCGGCCACGCGGCGCAGCCGCACAAGTCGGTGGATCCCATCCTGATCGCTGCGGAAATGGTGCAGTCGCTGCAAAGCCTCATTACGCGCAACAAGGATCCGATCGACACGGCAGTCCTGTCGATTACGCAGATCCATGCGGGCGACGCCTACAACGTAATCCCGGCACAGGCGGTGATACGCGGCACGGTCAGGACCTACACGGTCGAGGTGCTCGATCTTCTGGAGAACAATATGCGCCGCATCGTGACCAAACTCAGTGAAGCGCATGGGGCCAGCGGCGAGTTGCATTTCGTGCGCTGCTATCCGCCGCTGGTCAACTGGCCCGAGGAAACGGAGTTCGCTGCGAACCTGGCGGAGAAACTCTTCGGCGCAGATCATGTCGATCGTGCGACGCCGCAGCATTTGGGGGCCGAGGACTTCTCCTTCTACCTGGAAAAGGTGCATGGAACCTACCTGTTCATCGGCAACGGCATGGGCGATCACCGCGCGGATACCTATCACGGCATGGGGCCGTGCGAACTGCATAATTCCAACTACGATTTCAACGATGCCTTGCTACCCATCGGCGCGACGTACTGGAGCAAACTGGTCGAGGCTACGCTGACCGCGTAGTCCGATATCCGGTGTGCATCGCGGACCCGGGCGTGGCGCGAAAGACGTCGATGTTGAGGGCGCTGCCCGGCAGAGGTACAACGGGCGGCGCGTGCTTTCCCTGGATAACCGCCTGAAGAATTGCGCCGATATTCACTCTCAGCGTGTTCGCCTCGCATTTTGGGATCCTCCGGGCGCGATTGCGATCGCGCCCGCACTGCGCTATCGTGGCCCAGATGGATAAGGCCGCATAGTTCGATGTCGCTGTCAGCTTACAGGCAGTTGCAGCAGCGCTTTGCGCGCCTGGGACGCCTGCGCGACGCGCAGGGCATCCTGCACTGGGACCGCTCAGTGATGATGCCGGCGGGCGGGGCCGACGGCCGGGCTGAACAACTCGCAACGCTGGATGTCATCTGCCACGAGATGATCGCCGATCCCGAGGTCGGCGATCTGCTGGCGGCGGCCGAGGGCGAAACGCTGACCGACTGGGAGCGCGCCAACCTGCGCGAAATGCGCCGCGGCTGGATCCACGCCAGCGCGGTCGACGCGGCGCTGGTCGAAGCGAAGTCGCGCGCCTGCTCGGCCTGCGAAATGGCCTGGCGCGAGGCGCGCCCGCTGGCGGATTTCGAGATGGTGCTCCCGTTCCTGGAAGAGGTGCTGCGGCTGACGATCGAGGTGGGGAAGGCCAAGGCGGTCCGCTTCGAAACCTCGGCATACGACGCGCTGCTCGATGAGTACGAGCCGGCCGCGCGCGCGGCCGACATCGATCCGGTGTTCGACGATTACGCCGGCTTCTTGCCGGATTTTCTCGACCAGGTGCTGGCGCGCCAGGCGCGCGAACCGGCCGTCATCGAATCGCGCGGCCCGTTTCCGGTCGAACGCCAGCGAGAACTCGGCCTTCGTGTCATGCAGATCCTGGGTTTCGATTTTCACCACGGGCGGCTGGACGTCAGCCTGCATCCGTTTACCGGCGGCGCGTCGGGGGATCAGCGCATCACCACGCGCTATAGCGAGGAGGATTTCAGCTCCTCGCTCATGGGCACCATCCACGAGACCGGGCATGCGCTCTACGAGCAGCACCTGCCCCGGGCCTGGCGCCATCAACCGGTAGGCGGTGCGCGCGGCATGGTGGTGCACGAAAGCCAGTCGCTGCTGATGGAAATGCAGGTTGCGCGCTCGCGGGAGTTTCTCTCGTTCGCAGCACCGGTGATGCGCGAGGCGTTCGGCGCACAGGCGGAAGACCGGGCATGGCAGCCGGATAACCTGTTGCGGCTGTACACGCGCGTTTCGCGCAGCTTCATCCGCACCGAAGCGGACGAAGTCACCTACCCGGCACATGTCATCCTGCGCTACCGGCTCGAGCGCTCGCTGATTGCGGGCGATCTTCGCCTGCGCGATCTGCCGGGTGCGTGGAACGATGCAATGAAGACGCTGCTCGGCGTGGTTCCGCCCGACGATCGCCTGGGCTGCCTGCAGGACATACACTGGTACGACGGCGCGTTCGGCTATTTCCCGACCTACACGCTGGGCGCGATGGCTGCGGCGCAATTGTTCGACGCCGCGCGCAAGAGCATCCCCGGCTTGGCGACGGCGATGAGCGGCGGCGAATTCAAGCCGCTGGTCGATTGGCTCTGCGAAAACGTCCATGGCAAGGCCAGCTATCTATCGACCCGGGAGTTGCTCGCCGCCGCGACCGGGCGGCCGCTCGACCCGGCCGTTTTCAAGGCGCATCTCAAGGCGCGCTATCTGCACTAGTCTGTTGGATTCTCCAGCAAGCTGTCGTCCCTTCGACACACGGAATGCATTTTTGGCGGCAATCCAGTGATTGGATGACGCCTGGCCGCAAAACGCCTGCAGGTTTGCGCGATCTAGTCTTGCCGATCCAACTGGCACGACAAATGCTTTTAGTCCGGTAACTCAAAGCCATTGCGAAAGTTTTCAGCCTGGAAGGCCCCAGATGAATTGCTACCCGAAGCGCAGATCAGGTTCGAATTTGAACCAGTTGAACCGAGCACGCTCGTACAAGAAACTGTCATCGGTGCTCGTCCTCATTGCGGCCATCGTCGTCCCCAATATTGCATCGGCACGGGATGCAGGGCCATCAGGCATCGAATGGCAGTGCGTGCAGCAATACGACCCGGAATTCAACATTCGCTGTATCACCAGTGCCGGCAGCGACGAACGTTTCGCGCAGCGGGAACGGGGTGGCTACGTCAAATCGTCGCTGCCGGTAGGGGGCGATTTGAGGACCGCGGCCGAAGTCCAATTTCCCGAAGTGGTTTTTGCCGAAACCTGGAGCGTGCCGCTCTACACGCCGCCACGCGATGCGGGCAGGGTCCTGGCCTTGCTGCAAACGCTGCTCTGCGACACCGCGGCCCGCTGCGCGGTGAGCTATCGAAGCAATTGATTCATTTCCGCATTCGTTGAGCGGCGGCGCATTTCTGCGGGAAGTCGCCTGAGCTTCGGACGTCGGCATCCCGCCGGGCCGGGCGCTACCTACGCTTGGGCGCAATGGGCCAGCTGAACTGCTGCGGCAGGTTCTTGACGAAGCGATCGAATGCCACCGGCTCGAGCCACTCCCATGCGCCCAGGCCTATGCCTGCGAGCCCTCCCAGGACCACAAGGAAGCCCAGCAGCGATCTTGGGACGCGCACCAGGAGCATCCAGGCGAGGCCGCTGCGCCCCTGCGGATTGAGCATCATCAGGACGCCGGCCCCCAGGAGCAGCGATCCTGCCGCGATCAGCACCGGCGCGGGGCGGCGCATCAAGTAGTTCAAGGTCGAATTCCACAGGCCTTCGGTGAGCACGTAAGCCGCCGCGACGAGCACTGTCCCGACGAGCAGCGCCATGAACCCGGCGATCAGCGCCGGTGTACCCGCGTAGGCTTCGTATTTGTCGTCCCAGGCGCGAAAACACATGCGGCGCGTGACTATGGACTCGAGTCCGCCGAGCGCGATGCCTGCTCCAACCAGTCCCACGCCCAGGTGCACGCCTTTGGGAAGCGCGAAGAAATGCCCGGCGATCGCGGCAATGATGCCGATCATCACCGTGGTAAATTGAATAAACGCGAGTAGGCGCATCTTGGCTTAAAGTCTAGCGAAGGATAGGGGCCGGGACAATCTATCCAGCATACCCAAGGCGTCGATCTTGTGGCACGGGTTGTGCATGGAGCATGACCGGCTGCCGGACTTATCTTCGACCCGGCGCCTTGAGCGCCCAGGGGGCGCGGAGGCAACAATGAGTTATCGCGGCAATGATTACGATGTGAGTTCACGGATCAACACCACCGATCCGCGGGTCGTCAACGATGAGGTAGACCGCATATATCTCGATCTGTACCCGTCGGCGCCCAGCAGGCAGATCGACCGTGCATTTCGTGACCTGGCACAGCTCTACCGGGGCGAATATCCCGCTTATCGCGCCTGCGACACCGCTTACCACGATATGCAGCATGCGTTGGACGCGACGCTCGCGATGGCGCGCCTGATCGACGGCTACGAGCGCGCTCGCATCGGCACCGAGCCCTTCGGCGAATCGCTGTTCCGCCTGGGCGTGATCACGGCCCTGTTTCATGACATGGGCTATGTGCGCGAGCGCGACGACCACACGCACGATAACGGGGCCGAATACAGCCTCACCCACGTCACGCGCGGGTCGCATTTTTTGAGGACCTACCTGCCGACGATAGGCATGGCGGACATGGCCGAAATCGCCGCCGAGTTGATCCACTTCACCGGGGACGAAACGCCGCTGGGAAAGATCAATGTCCCGTCACCCATCTACAGGCTGCTAGGCAGCATGCTTGGTTCGGCCGACATCATCGCGCAGATGTCCGACCGCTGCTATCTGGAGAAGTGCCGCGACCGGCTTTATCCGGAGTTCGTCGCTGCCGGCCGGGCAAGCACGCGCACGCCTGAGGGCGTGGAGCAGGTGGTGTTCTCCTCGGGCGAAGATCTGGTCATCAAATCACCCGAAATGTTCCGGGGTGCAGCCCGGCGCCTCAACATCGATCTGGCCGGTTGCTACACCTACGCGCAGCCGCATTTCGGCGGACAGAACCTGTATCTCGAGGAATTCAACAAGAACTGGAAATTCGCCGCCGGGTTCAGCAAGGACGCTGATACCGCGATGCTGAAGCGCAAGCCGCCCGGGACGCTCAGCACCTAGCGCCGCCAAGCGGGACAGTTGCGCGCACATGCTGCTCGCGCGGGTTGAAGATCTGCGGCGCAGGCGTGGGCGTTTTCATCGGCGGGCTCGACGGGCGCACCAGGTCGATATTGATTTCGCCCTGGTTGGTCCAGGAGTCCTTGGAAAACGGGTTCTCCACGCGAACCCCGAGTCCTTCCTCGACCGCACGCGTAATGGCTTTTTGCAGTTTCTCCGCGTTGCGCTGCTGCCAGGGAAAACGGTAGTAGCGCGGTTCCAGCGTATCGTCCACGCGCAGCCAGAGATAGATCGCCTTTCCCTCGTCCAGGCTGACGCCTAGCACCGTGGCGTGCTCGGCCGAGGCTTGGAACCATTCATGCGTCATCGGTTTCGGGCGCGCCAGGATCTCGTTCAGGCCGAGGTAGGCGAAAGGAATGAAGGCCGCGGCAACCGCGATCGCCGCGGCACGCACCGGAGTCGCACGCGGCGTGCGGATCGCTATCGCCGCAAGCAGCGCGGCAAGCGCCGTGAAACAGGCAAATATCAAGTACAGTGGTTCGATCATCCGGCAGGCCGGGTGACGAGGAGCCGCCGCACGGTTGTCACGCTGCCGGGCACGAGTTCACCGCTGTCCTTCAGCCGGAAGCGGAATGCGGTTTCCTCCTGATTGCGCCGGGTCAGCTCGATCCTGGTCTGGAGCAGCTGCTGCAACTCGCCGTACATCGGCTTGACGCTCACGACCACCGTCACCGGCACGCGTACACCGAGCGGAACCGCACCGTACATATGCACGTTGACGGTGTATTCCCCCGCCGGGATGCCGCGGCTGTACGACACCTCGTAGTTGCGCCCGGTTGCGTCGCCCTCGATGCCGAGGTCGTCGCGCAGCAGGTTGAAATAGGTGCTGCCCTGATTCCAGAAGCCGACGGGTACGTCGCGCGGCGCCTGCACCCACAGATCGACGTCCACCGGAAGCTCGTTCGACCAGTGGATTTCGACCACTACGTTGCCGGGCGAGTGTACGTCGCGGTTCTCGTCGCGCTTTTCGCTGAGATGCGGCAGCAGCATGATGACCATGGCGACAAAGCCGATGAGCGCCAGCATCAGCACGTCGCGGAACACTGTCCCCGAGGGATCGTCCTCGAATTCGTCAAGCACGAGCATCGCGCTCCCCGCGCTCGACTATGCTCTGGTAGAGCAGCAGCGCAGCCATCGCGAGTATGCGCTGCGTGACCATGAGCCAGAGGTGGAGCACTGAACCGAACAGCGTCGTATACAGCGCGATGGACATGCCGTTTATCAGTCGCGCAACCATCGGGGCCACGTTTTCCACTGTCGGCACCTGCTGCGGATCAACGCCCGAGAGCGCGACGATAAAACCGATGACGGTACCCACCAGGCCGAGCATGATGAGGATGCCGGCGATGTGGCGCACGCCGGACGAGGGCTGCGCGAGCCGCAGTCTGAGCAGCCCGCAGGCAGTGGCGCGGCTTTCGGCACCGGCGCCGCGCACCTGCGCCAGATACCAGGCCGTGCGCGAGCCTGAACGAATCGCCCCGGCGTGCACGTCATCGATTTCGCGCACGACCTGCCAAAGCCGCCAGCCGCAAATGGCGAGGCCATGGATGAATACCGCCATGATGAGCAGGCACAGCCACAGGCTGTAGCCGGTAAGCGCGTCGCTCAGCCAGCCTTCGAGCCAGGCCGCCGCGCACAGGGCGGTCGACACCACGTTGACCAGGGTGAACTGAAGGAACAGCAGGTAGCGTGGCGGCCTCAGACCGGCTGACGCACCCACTGTCGTCGGCTCTTCGCCGCTGCTGGACGCTGCGAGCATGCATGCCTCCCGAATTTCGCTGTGGGCCGCGCGCGCACCGGCGTCGCGGGCGGACTAGTGTAGCGCGAATCCAACGGTGCATTGATCCGGGCCCGACAGGGATGGCAGATTCCGCGGACACCGTGGCGGTGAACAACGGGTCGGTGAACATTTGTTCTGGACTATTTTACGGCGTAGAATCATTCGAACAGGTATTCGCAGGTGCCGCCTTGCCCGAACGGGATTGGCGGCGCGAAAGTTGACCAGGTAGCAGAGGACTCCGATGTCGCGAAGCGTATTGAACGTACTGATTGTCGAAGACGAAGCGATCTTGGCAAAGAATATTGCCACCTATCTGCGCCGCTACGGCTACGAGGTGCGTGTCGCGCATTCGGCCGAGGAGGGGCTGTCGGAACTCGAAGCGTTCAAGCCGGACGCCATCCTGCTCGACTTCAACCTGCCCGGCGGCATGAACGGGCTGGAGGCGCTGGTCCGGATACGCGCCATCGACAGCAATATCAAAGTGATCATGATGACCGCGTATGGCAGCGACGAACTTTCCCTGAAGGCGATGGAAGGCGGCGCCTGTAGATTCGTCACGAAGCCGATCTCGGTCGGCGTGCTGAAGAAGATACTGGAAGAATCCATCGTCGACAAACCCCTGGACGAAACGCTGTACTAGCGGCCCGTTGTTTTCGGCCGGCGCCGCCAAGGCGTGTATGAGCGATCACGCGTCGAGTCCTGCGGACAATCAATAATCCGATCCGCTGCCGCGGATCGCAACTGGCGCGATGCCTACGTCGCTCTCGGGGCTATCGCGATTGAATGAAAAGACCTTGCCCTGCACGGCGTGTGCTCCCGGCCTGTCGAATACGGGCTACGCTCACGACTTGACCGTCGGATGGGCGGGCGCCATACTCTGCGCCGCATAAGGCGGGTGGGCGGAGTTCTTGCAGTTCCAAGCCATCAACCGTACCGACCGGGAAACCAGTGTCCATAGGTCGCGTAATGCAAATTCAAGAGCGCAGGTTTTGACTAATTCGTCGTTCACGCAAAAGGGGGGCAGGATGAAACGCTTATCTGTCATGGTCATGGGCATGCTGGTCGCTGCGTTCACCGTGTTCGGCTGCGCCAGCGATCCAACCGGTTCGGGGTGGACCACATTGATCGACGGCGACCAGGGACTGGAGAACTGGAACCGCATCGGCGAAGCCAACTGGCGCCCTGAAGGCGGCGCCATCGTGGCGGACAAGGGAAAAGGCGGGTATCTGGTGTCGAAGAACTCCTACGGTGATTTCATGATCTATGCCGAGTTCTGGGCCGCAACCGATACCAACAGCGGCATTTTCATCCGCGCTTCCGATCCCGGCAAGGTCAACGCCAACAGTGCCTACGAAGTGAACATCTGGGACATACGCCCCGACCCGACCTATGGCACGGGCGCGATCGTCAACATCGCAGCGGTGCCGGTGCCGATCCTGCACAAGGCCGGAGGGCAGTGGAACATCTACGAGATCTCCGCAAAGGGCACCGAGTTGACCGTCAAGTTCAACGGGATCGTCACCGCTCACACGCAGAACAGCAAGCACGCCAGCGGACCGTTCGCGCTACAGTATGGCGCTGGCGTCAAGGGCGCCACGGGCGGCGCCATCAAATGGCGCAAGGTGCAGATCAAACCCATATAATTGCGCGCCTGTCGCGCCGCCTGCCATGCGCAGCTGCGCAGGGCAGGCGGAGGCGGTGTCGATCTGCCGTAAAAGGCGTACGCGGTATCGGCGTTCCGTCTTGCGCAAACCGCAGCCGTTTCCAGGTATCGGCTCAGGCGCTTCCGAGGCGTACACGCCTGACGATGACAATGGCGACGATGGGTACGCACAGTCCGATGACGGTCGCCGCGATGAACAGCCAGCCGAGTTCACTGTAGTCCTGTGGCACTTTCACGACTCCGGTCGCGCGTTCCTTCACTTCCCGCGTCACCGAGAAGATCTGATTCAGGTATTTCGTGCCGAGCTGCGCAAGTGACAGCGCGAGATTGGTGAACGACGCCATCACGGCGAAGAAGGTCGCCTTGAGATTGGCGGGGGCGGAGTTGGCAATCCATGCGAGCATCGGAATCATGGCGATCTGGCCTAGCGGGGACTCCAGCGCTGTGTCGATCACCGCGATGAAGCGCGCGTCCACCACGCCCCCGGTCAGCGCCGCGGTCCACTGGTGCAGTCCGTAGTACATGCCCAGGGTCGGCAGGCTGAGCACGGTGCTCACCACGGTCAGGAACACCACGACATAGGCGATCGAGTGATCGGCCATGAAGCGGCGGAAGACGAACATCCCGAACAGCGTCAGGGTGCTGGAGATGAGCGAAAGTTCGGCGAGAAACTGCTGGTCGAAGCCGAGCACGTCGATCATCCACCAGGTGGCGCCGGGCCCCGGTCCGGGCATTGCGCGATAGACGAAAATGATGATGGCCGTGCCCAGCAGCAGGCGGCGCGCGTCCGGTTCCAGTTCGCGCATGAGCTTGAGCATCAGTAACGCGATGATCCCGAACGACCCCGCGAAAATGATCTCCTGGTTGTACGGTACTTCGGCCAGGCCCATGCTCAGCGTGAACGCGACGAACGCGAGGCTGCCGCCGAGGATCCACCAGTTCGGATGCGGCCGCTCGTGCGGGCCGCCCGCCATCGCGAGCGCCTGCCGCCAGGCGTAGCCCTGCGCGCGCAGCGAGCGCGCGTGGCGCATTTTCAGCCAGCCGCCGAGCATCACGCCCAGCACCGAAACGACGGGAATCGCCAGCGCGTACTGGTAGATGCGGATGTAGACCGCAACCTTGTCGGCGTCGCTCATCTGCTCGACGCCGCTGAACAGCGTCACGTTCGCCAGCGCCACTGCGACCGATCCGCCGATGATCGCCACGCGCCCCAGCGTCTGCATCGTGGTGTGCATGAGCTTGAGCGAGGCGGCATCGATGGGCCGCCCCCCGGCGTCGATGCGCGGGACGGCTTCGACCGTCATCGCGTCCGCGACCACGTCCTGCACCACATAGCCCACGGGCGCGAGCAGCGCGCTCAATACAAACCAGGCCTCGGCTTGCATCGTCTGGCGCATCAATTCCGGTGAGGCCAGCAAGCCGATCATGATCGCGAGGCTCGCCGCGATCAGACCCGCTCCCAGAAACACCAGGCCGGACTTCCAGCGCCAGATGAGGTCCACGAGATGCCCCAGCGGCATTTTCAGCGCCCAGGGGATGCCCGCCCAGAAGCCGAGCGCGGCGAGAAATTCCGCCGAAAGGCCGATGTGCTCCTTGACGAAAAAGGTGCCGACGATACCCGTCAGCCCGGAGACGCCGGCAGCCACGTAGACCATCAGCGGCGGCAGGAACGACAGGCGCATCTCGCGCCCGAGCTCGAATATATTGCGGTCGACCCAGCGGTAGGCCGCGGCGATCAACGCAATTCGCCGGCGGCGCGCCGCGCACCCGGTTCGAGGAAGGAAGTTGCCGGCAAGACCGCACACACTTCGCCCTGCAAGGCGAGATAGGCGGCGTGAATCAGACCCTGCCGCTGCAATTCGCGCGCGCATGCGCGCCCCCGGGCGAGCGCTGCTGCCCGGACGCAGGCGGGCAGGGCGCCGACGCCAACCGTGACCGGCAAATCGCCCAGATCGCTGTCCTCCCGCAATGCGCGCGCCGGCATCCTGGTGATGGCCGGGTGCTCGGCGTCGACGGCATTGGCGATCATGGTGGCCGCGGCATCGGCGCTGGCCGCATCGGCGGCGAAAGCGCTAACCGCGTCGGCGATGCCCAGCGACTGCGAGCGGCCGCGCCACCCCGAGGTCGCCAGGCCGCGCACCGGCAGCGCCGCCTCCAGCGTGACCGTGGCGTCGATGGCGGGGTTGCCGGCATTGTTGACCACGCCCAGCGTGAGCGACTGGCCTCGCGCCAGTTGCAGCGCGATGTCACCGCCGTTGTTGACGTAGGTCTTTTGCAGATCGCGATCCCTCAGCATGGCCTGGAGGATTTCGTCGGCGACGCTGCCCGCGACCGCCGCCATGGGCGTGATATAGGCGGCGCGATGCGGCCAGCAGGCCGCGAGCATGCGCCGCGCCACCGGTCCTTGCAGCAGGGGATAGGCCCCGCCCAGGGGGGCGCGCAACTGCGCCAGTTCCTGTACCAGCACTTCGAGTATGTCGCCGAAGCGCGCGCTGGCCTGCCGGTATGCACTTTCGACCTCGGCGCGCTCGCCCCAGGCCTGGATGATCAGATCGATGGGCCCGTGCTGCAGGTGCAGGCGCCCGTCGGCGAAGAGCGCCGCGCGCGGGCCGTTGGAACTCAAGTCAGATCCTTGGTCAGCGGCCAGGGATTTTCGTCGCGCCAGCGCTGGTTGACGTAGGCCGACTTTTGCAGGACTTCTTCGACCGAGACTACGCGGCCGGCGTAGCCGCCCAGTGCGGCATAGCGGTCCAGGCGCAGGGTGAATTCAATCGGTGCAACGATGGCCGGGGTGGGCACGTAGCCGAACGAACGTTCGGGCATGCGCGTCACGTCGACCATGAACGTAATTCCGCCGCCCGGCCAAACGTACACCGGCGCGCCGCCGCTGGTGACGCGCGTCAGCGCCGCCTTTACCGACTGCGTCAGCCGCACCGGGTTCTCGGTGATGCCGGCGCGCAGGCTGCCGCCGGCGCCGGCCATGAACAAGACCGTGCATAGCGCCGGTTCGCAGTTCTCGGCGATGCGCTCGACGACCTTGGTGATCGCCTGCGGCATTTCAGCCGGCTGGGGCTGCAGGTCCTGGTCGAGCACGAACCAGGCCGAGTGCTCGCCCGTGGTCGAAACCATCAGCAGGCGCATGCCCGGCCACGCGGTCCCGGGATCGATCTTCTCGATGATGGAAAGTGGATCGGTGAGCTTGGTGCCGCCCCAGCCCAGGCCGGGCTCGGATACCTGAAAGTAGCGCCCCGGCGTGGAGCGCTTGCCGCGTATCTTTATACCGGATGGGCGCATGTCGAGAAACTTCCCCGCCTGGTGCTCGGACAGGACCCCGGTGATGTGATCGTCGACGACGATGACTTCATCGGCATGGCCTATCCATTGCGGCGCGAATATGCCGATGGTGGCCGAGCCGCAGCCGACGCGCATGCGCGTTTCGGCGACGCCGTTGACTATGGGCGCCTTGCCCGCCTGCACCAGCACGCTGGAACCGCCTTCTATCACCAGTTCCACCGCCTCCTTGTTGCACAGCTTCAGCAGCGCATCGCAGGTGACTCGGCCCTGCTTCTTGCCGCCGCCGGTCAGATGGTGCACGCCGCCGACAGAGAGCATCTGCGAGCCGTATTCGGCCGTGGTCACGTGGCCGACCTGCTCGCCGTCCACGCGCACCGGCGCCTGTTCCGGACCGAGATAGCGGTCGGTGTCGATTTTCAGTTTTACGCCGCAGTAGCTGAAAATGCCCTCGGTGACCACGGTCACCATGTCCACGTCCTCGACCCTGGAGGACACGATGAAGGGCGCGGGTTTGTAGTCGGGATAGGTGGTGGTGGCGCCGACGCCGGTCACGAATACCTGCGTATCCGGCAGCAGGCTGCCGTCCCACTCCCGGTCCAGAAACTTCACCAGTTTCACCTCCGGCTTCTGTGTGATCACCAGCGGATCGACCCGCGTGAGTTTGCCCTCGACATTGGTATAGCGGTCGCAGGCGCCGAAGTCGTTCGGCTTCACCAGGCACAGCACCGGGCAGGCATCGCAGCGTATGCCCTTTGCATCCTTCGCCTTCGGGCTATCGACGACCTCGCCCTCGTAAGTGTCTTCGCGCATCAGCGGGTCTCCATCAGTTTCAGCGCCGCGCGCAGCCGGTGCGGCAGCACCGGCACCTGGCGCATGCGCACACCGGTGGCGTGGTTAATCGCGCCCAGTATCGCCGGCGCGGTAGGAATGAGTCCGGGCTCGCCCACGCCTTTCGCACCCGAGGGACCCAGGGGTTCGGCATCCTCGATCAGGATGCATTTCATCTCGGGGATGTCGCCTATGGTCGGGATCAGGTAATCATGCAGGTTCTCGGTCCGGCCGGGCAGGTATTCTTCCATCAGGGCGAGGCCCAGCCCCTGCATGGTGCCGCCGTGAATCTGGCCTTCGACCTGGATCGGATTGATGGCCTTGCCCACATCATGCGCCGCGACGATCTCCAGCACCTTTACCGTGCCCAGTTCGCAGTCGACTTCGACCAGCGCAAGTTGCGCGGCGAACGCGTAGGTGGCATAGGGCACGCCCTGGCCGTCGGCATCCTGCGGGCTGGTGGGCGGATCGAAGCTGCCCTCGCCGCGCAGCACGTCCACGCCCTGGCGCGGCGCCAGCCAGGCGAGATCGTATTGGTGCTCGCCCTGCGCGTCCGTCGCCTTGATCAGGCTGCCCTCGAGACTAAGCAGCGCATCGGGAGCAGCCTCGAGCAATTGCAGCAGCTTGCGCCGCAAGTCGCGCGCCGCAAGCTCGACCGCCTTGCCCGAAACGAAAGTCTGGCGCGAAGCCGAGGTCTTGCCCGCGTCCGCGGTGAGGTCGGTGTCGCCCATGACGATACGAAACTCGCCCATCGGCAACCCGAGGGCGTCGGCCGCAATCTGGGTCATGATGGTGTTCGATCCCTGGCCGATGTCGACGGCGCCGTTGTACAGCGTCAATTCGCCCTTGGCGGACAGGCCGATGCGCATGGTCGAGGGATTGGAGAGCGCGGTGTTGCCTATGCCGTACCACATGCAGCCTATGCCGGCGCCGCGCCGCTTGTACGCTGAAGTCTTGTTGTAAGCGGTGCAGGCGGCGAGCGCCTTGTCCCAATGCGGTTTCAACGCGTCCAGGCACTGCGGCAGGCCGGCCGAATGCGCCAGGACCTGCCCTGTCGCCGTGGCATCGCCCGCTTTGAGCGCATTCAGACGGCGGAAGGCGAGCCGGTCCATGCCCAGCTTGTCGGCCAGCTCGTCCATCATCGCCTCGTGCGCAATCGCACCCTGGGGCACGCCGAAACCGCGGAAGGCGCCCGAAGGATGGCAGTGCGTGAAAAAAGCGCGGCCGCGTGCAGTGACATGCGGCACGCAGTAGGGGCCGCTTGCATGGATGGGCACGCGCGTGGCCACCGTCGGCCCCCAGCTCGCGTAGGCGCCGGTGTCGAAGTCGGCTACGGTTTCGATCGCGACCAGCCTGCCGCTGGCATCGCAGCCCGATTTGATGCGGATCTGCGAGGGGTGGCGCTTGGTGCTCGAAGCCATGCTCTCGGGCCGGGTATAGATGCAGGCGACCGGTTTGCCGAGCAGCCAGGCGGCGACGCCGATCAGCGGCTGCACCGACAGATCGAGCTTGCCGCCGAAACCGCCGCCGCAAGCGGTCGGCACGATGCGGATCTGCTCGCGCGCGAGTTTCATCACCAGCGCCATCTCGTCGCGGTCCATGTAGGGCGTTTGCGTAGTGACGTGTACCTCCAGTCGGTCGCCCAGGCGCTCGGCCCAGCCCGCCTCGGGCTCGATATAGGCGTGTTCGACGAAGCCGGTTTCGAACGTGGCTTCGGCGACAGCGGCGCAGTGCGCAAACGCAGCGGCCGCATCGCCTTTTCTCACCCAGCCGTCGAGCAGCAGGTTGCCCGCCTTGTCCGCCTGCACCAATGGGGCGCCCGGCGCCGCCGCCGCAGCTATACCCATGACCGGCGGCAATGGCGTATAGCGGATCGGCAGTTCGGCCTCGTCCACCGCCTCGATCGCGGCGCGCGTGCCGACCAGTGCGAGTACGGCCTCGCCGCGAAAACGCACCACGCCATCGGCCAGCACCGGCTGATCCTTGATGTGCGGATAGATGCCGAAGCCGTTGCTGGGTACGTCGCGCGCGCTGAGCACCCGTTCCATGCCCGGGCGCGCGGCGGCGTAGGCCGCTAGGTCGCCCAGTTCGAAGGATGCGTGATGGTAGGGCGAGCGCGCCACGCGCAGCCACAAGGCGCCGGCGGGTATGCCGTCGGCGCCGTAGCGTTCCTCACCGGTGAGCTTGGCCACGCCGTCGACTTTCGGCGCGCGCGCGCCTATCGCCGCGCCGGCAGCCGGCGGGGGCGGGAGTTGCGCCGTGGCCGCGTCCAGCACCGCCTCGATGATTTTCTGGTAACCAGTGCAGCGGCAGAGCACGCCGCCCAGCGCGTCTTTTACTTCCGCGGCGCTGGGCCGTCGATTTCGCGCCAGCAGGTCGGCCGCGGCGACGAGCATGCCGGGGGTGCAAATGCCGCATTGCGCCGCACCGTGCTTTTGAAACGCCCGCTGCAGGCCGGAGAGCCTGCCGCCGGCGGCCAGGCCCTCCACCGTGGTCACCTCGCGCCCGTCTGCCTGCGCGACCGCGGTAAGGCAGGAACATACCTGTCGTCCGTCGATCAGGACAGTGCAGGCGCCGCAGTCGCCTGCGTTGCAGCCTATCTTGGTGCCGGTAAGGCCCAGGTCGTCGCGCAGTACGTCCGCGAGCCGCTTGGCGGGATTGCCCGAAAATTCGCGCGCCTGGCCGTTGACGACAAAACATATCGTCTGGGCGCCGGACTGCGTGCGCGGCCGGTTCATGCGCGCGCCCCCAATTCGTTCAGCACGCGCCGCACCAGGACGAGGCCTGCATCCAGCCTGTATTCGCGGCTGGCGCGCACATCGTCTATGGGGGTCAGCGCGGCCAGATGTTCCGCCTTCGCGTGTTCGCCCAGCTGCGCCGCGCAGCGCCGGCCGATTAGCGCGGCCTCGAGCAGGGGCAGGCGCTGCGCCATTTCCGAGGCTGCGCCCAGCGCTACCCGTGCCGCGCACACGCGCCCGGACTCGAGCTCCAGCGTGGCCGCGGCCATTACGATGGAGACCACGAGGTATTTGCGTGCGCCCAGCTTGGCGAAGTGACTGCGCGCCGGATGCGCCGGTTTCGGAATCAGGATCGCGCTCAGCAGTTGGTCCGGCCGCAGCACAGTCCGGCGATTGCCGAGGATGAATTCGTCCAGCGCAAGGCTTGCGCTGCCGGCGATATCGGCGATTTCGACGCGCGCATCGAGTGCCAGCAGCGCTGGCACGCCGTCGGCGGCGGGCGAGGCGTTACACAGATTGCCGGCGATGGTGCCGGCGTTCTGGATCTGCACGCCGCCGATTTCGCGCGCGGCGAGTTTCAGGCCGTCGAACAGCGGCGGCAGCTCGGCGGCGATGAGTTCGCTCCAGCTGGTGGTGGCGCCGATGCGCCAGTGGGCGCCATCGTCGCGTATGCCGCGCAGGCCGGCGATGGCGCTGATGTCGAGGATGTCGTCCGTAAGCGGCTTGCCCACCCTGGAAGGATAGTAATCCGTTCCGCCCGCCAGTACAGTCAAGCTGCCTTGCGCGAGTGCGGCGACGGCTTCGGGCAGGCTGGTGGGGCGCAGGTAGCTGGGCAAACCGGATCTCCGCTGGGTTGCGGCTTAATTTAGCACAAGTCGCGGTGCAGGGACCCCGCCGCAGCGCGGCGGCGAAACCAGGTGTCCAGGCGCCGGTCATCCGCGCCCGCCTAGGTGATATGCCCCGGGTCAGGCACCAATTCCCCAGATTTTCCCCAATTTCAGCAGCGCGGTCGGATCGTGCGCCGAACATTTTTTTATTCCATGCAATGGCTTAGGGTTCTTGCGTCGCAGTGGCCGGAATTATGCTTTGTAGAGATACGGGTGCGCAGGGAAGTTATTGGATATACAGGCTTTTTCTGCTGACTATGGGTGATTTTTCGTATCTTGCGACTAAGGCCATGAGCCAGACCAAGCAAATCGTACGGATAGCGATCGCAGCTGCTGCCTTTGGAACGATGATCAACGTCCAGGCTGCCGCGGCTGCTTCGACGGCAGCAGGCGCGGCGATTTTTCAGGGCGATGCGCTCGCGCCGTTCAAGCTGCTCGCCTGGGCCGGCGGTGACGGTGCCAAGCCGTATCAGACGCCGTCGAGCGACGGCGCAGCGCATGCCGCAAGCGCGACCGGCGGCCACACGCAGTGGTTCAGTCGAACGAGTTATTCCGGCCGTGCGCAAACGGGTCTCGACCTGCTGACAGGGTGCGCAGACTATCCTAGCTGCGCAAACAAGCGTCTCGACAAAGCCAGGCTCGCGCGCAGCCCGGGCCCGGCGGTTTCGCGCAAGCTCAGCGACAATTTTTCCGAGGCCTGGGCTGTCGACTACGCTGCGCCGCTGAGCGCGTTTGCAACGCTGACCGGTTTGTGGAACCGGGACGGGACTGCGTCGCCCGAAGCGCGGCATATCGCGCCCGACACCAGCGTCGAATCCAGCCTGCTGCACTCTGTGCTCTCCAGCCTCATGTGGGCCTTGCTAGGATATGCCGTGTACCTCGCGGCGCTTACCCTGTTTCAAAAGCGCTTCGTGTTCAATTCGAGCCATGCCATGCGCAGCGCGTCGGTGCCCTCGGATACCCATGAGATCACTTCGGTCAGGCTTTCCCTGTCCCGCAACAAGGCGATCCGAGGCTGGTTTCTGCGGCCGCGGCAGGGCAAGTCTCCCTGTCCATCGATCATCTACTACGGCGGCCGCAGCGAAGAGGTCTCCTGGCTGCAGGGCGCGGTCAAGTGGTTTCCCGAGCACGCTGTGCTCTTTCTCAACTACAGGGGCTACGGCGAATCGGAGGGCAAACCTTCCGAAGCAGGGTTGTTCGCGGACGGTCTGGCGCAGTTTGACTGGCTCGCAGCGCAGCCCGGGGTGGACCCCGATGGCATCGTGCTCGTCGGCCGCAGCCTGGGCACCGGGGTGGCAAGCTACGTGGCAGCCAATCGCCCGGCCGCGCGCGTCGTTCTGATCACGCCCTACGACAGCCTGCTCGCGGTGGCGCGCCGGCGCTTCTGGTTCACTCCGCTGTCGCTGCTGCTGCGGCACAAATTCAGATCCGTGGAATACGCCAAGACGAATATGCAGCCCTGCCTGGCGCTGCTCGCCGAGCACGATGACGTGGTTCCGGAAGAGCACACCTTGCGGCTCATGGCCGCCTGGGCGGGAGCAAAAGAACTCGTGCGCATTCCGAGCACCAATCACATAAACATCCCCTATCAGGCCGCGACACTCACCGCGGTCGCGATCTGGCTGGGATATGCCTCCGCTCCTGCAGGGCCGCTGTCGCTGGTCGCGCACGCCACGTAGAACCCGCTACAAAAATCATTCGGTCACGAACCGAATAAGCATTTCCGGCGTCGAGTGCTTCGGAAGCGCCGGTCGCAAGCAGGCTCGCAGAAAACCCGATAGACCCGCAGACTAATCCCTCAAACCCAGCAGGGTATATCCTGCCGTAAGCCGGTGCGCCGGATATCTCCAGCTCGTATAATCTGGCGCGGCACGGAGGCCAAATCCGATGAGCGTAGACGCATCCCGCAATATGCGCGAGATCCTGGACGGCATCTACCGTTCCGAGTCGCGCCGCGTGTTCGCCACGCTGATCCGGCTGCTCGGGGATTTCGATCTTGCCGAGGAAGCGCTGCATGACGCGTTCAGCGCGGCTTTGCAACAATGGCCGCGCAGCGGCGTGCCGGAAAACCCTCGCGCGTGGCTGGTATCGGCGGGGCGCTACAAGGCGATAGACGCGCTGCGCCGGCGCGCGCGCTTTGATGCGCTGGAGGACTACGACGAACGCGCGGAGAACATCGCCGACGAAAGCATCGCGCCGGATGGCGACGAAATCGAGGACGACCGTCTGCGCCTGGTGTTTACCTGCTGCCACCCGGCGTTGTCCGCCGACGCGCGCCTGGCGCTGACGCTGCGCGAAGTCTGCGGCCTGACCACGGAAGACATCGCGCATGCCTTCCTCACCGGAGCGCCCGCCATAGCGCAGCGCATCGTGCGCGCCAAGGCCAAGATACGCGACGCCGGGATTCCCTACAGGGTGCCTGCGCCGGAGGAGTTGCACGAGCGTCTGGATAGCGTGCTGCGCGTGATCTATCTGGTATTCAACGAAGGTTATTCCGCGTCCTCGGGGACAACGCTTACGCGGCACGACCTGTCCGGGGAGGCAATACGGCTGGCGCGGCTGCTGGTCGAACTGCTGCCCGAGCCCGAGGCGATGGGGCTGCTCGCGCTGATGCTGCTGCATGAATCGCGGCGCGCGGCGCGCACTTCGCCCTCGGGCGATCTGGTTCTGCTCGACGAGCAGGACCGAAGAAGCTGGAACAGCGAACAGATTGCCGAAGGTATTGCGCTGGTCGAGCGTGCGCTGCCTTTGCGCCGGCCGGGTACGTATTGCCTGCAGGCGGCGATCGCAGCGGTGCACGCTGAGGCGCCCAGCGGCGCCGCAACCGACTGGGTGGAAATCGTGGGCTTGTATGATTTGCTGGCGCAAGTGGAAAATTCGCCGGTGATTGAGCTGAACCGGGCGGTCGCGGTGGCGATGCGCGATGGCCCGCTCGCCGGGCTGGCCTTGGTCGATGCCATCATCGCGCGTGGGGACTTGTCCGAGTACCGCCTTACCCATGCTGCGCGCGCGGATTTGTGCCGGCGGCTGAACAAAAACGCGGAAGCGCGCGCGTCCTACGAGCGTGCACTGGAACTCACCCGCCAGGCGCCTGAGCGGCGCTTTCTCGAGCGGCGGCTGGCCGAACTGAAAAAATAATCCGGGCGATGTCGAATTCGGGATACGCCGATCGACTATAGGATGAGCGCGGACTATGCGCTGGACGGGTCCGCCTGAGGCGGTCTTTCGGACAGGCGGACGGACCCGGTATTCATCCGATACGACAAGGAGACAGAACCATGCGATTCATGATCATCGTCAAGGCGACCAGGGATTCCGAAGCTGGCGTCATGCCGGAGGAAAAGCTGCTCGAGACCATGCAGAAGTACCACGAGGAACTGTCGAAGTCGGGTGTGCTGGTCGACGGCTCCGGCCTCAAGCCGAGTTCCAAAGGCTGGCGCGTCCGCTATTCCGGCGACCAGCGCAGTGTCATCGACGGTCCTTTTGCGGAAACCAAGGAACTCATCGCCGGCTATACGATCATTAACGTGACATCGAGGGAGGAAGCGCTGGAATTGAGCAGACGCTTTCCCAACCCGGCAGGCGAGGGCAAGACCGGCGAAATCGAGGTGCGCGAGTTTTTCGAACTCGAGGATTTCGGACCCAGCGCGGCGGTGGAGCGATTTCGCGAAATGGGCATGGGCAAGGTCAATTAGGGCAATATCGCAGGCCAATTCAAGGAACCGGGAAGATGAAGAAGCTGGATATCGCCGCCCTGCGCCAGGCGGCGGCGTAGTGCACCAGGGCGCAGGCAAACACAGAGGAGGAAGACACCATGCCGGCAGTGAGGACAGTCCCCGAGGACATGCATACGGTAACGCCGCACCTGGTTTGCGCCGGCGCGGCCGAGGCGATCGAGTTCTACAAGAAGGCGTTCAACGCGGTCGAAGCGGGCCGGCTGCCGGGCCCGCAGGGAAAGCTGATGCACGCGCTGATCCGCATCGAAGGTTCGGCCGTGATGCTGGTCGACGAAATGCCCGAGTGGGGATCTTTCGGGCCCAGGTCGCTCAAAGGAACGCCGGTGACGATCCACCTGTATGTAGAGGACGTCGATGCCGTGGTCGCGCGTGCGCTCGGCGCCGGCGCCAAAATCATCATGCCCGTGGCCGACATGTTCTGGGGCGATCGCTACGGCAAGCTTGAAGACCCGTTCGGGCATCACTGGTCGGTAGCCACGCACCTGCGCGACGTGAGCCCGGAGGAAATGCAGCAGGCGATGCAGAAAATGGGCGGCTGAACTTGGACGGCAGAGCCGGCCCGGCAGATCTACAAGCCGCCGCGCGAATACCAGGCCGGGTGCGCCACCGCAATGGGAGCATGCAATGAAATATCTGTGCCTCGTATATCTGGACGAAAAAAGGCTGGACGAATTGCCCGACGAAGACTGCGTGGCCTACGACACCGAGATCCGCGCGAGCGGCTACTGTCTCGCCTCGGAGGCGCTGCAATCGGTGCAGACGGCCACCACGGTGCGCGTGCGCGACGGCAGGCTGTCCGTCACCGACGGTCCGTTCGCCGAAACCAAGGAGCAGCTCGCCGGTTTCTACATGATCGAGGCCAGGGACCTGAACGAGGCGATCCAGATCGCGACGAAAATCCCGCCGGCGCGCGTGGGCTCGGTCGAAGTGCGGCCGATACGCCCGATCCGCGAAACAGTCGCCGCGCGCCTGCAACAGAACTAATGGAGGGGTCCATGGCAGTCAAGAAACCGAAAGCAGCAAGTAGAAAAGCGCCGGCAGCAGCGCGCGCGAACCCGTCGCGCAAGTCGGCGCTGCTGGTGGCCACGCGCAAGGGCGCATGGGTGTATCACGGCGATGCGGCGCGCAGGAGCTGGCAGCCTGACGGGCCGCATTTCCTCGGCCACGTGATCAGCCATCTGGTGCTCGATCCGCGCGACGGGCGCACGCTGCTGGCCGCGGCCAAGACCGGTCATCTCGGACCGACAGTGTTCCGCTCGACCGATCGCGGCCGCAACTGGAAGGAAGCCGCGCGGCCGCCCGCGTTCGCCAAGGCGCCGGAGGGCGAGAAAGGACGCGCGGTCGACCATACCTTCTGGCTCACGCCTGGCCACCGCGACGAACAGGGCGTGTGGTACGCGGGTACCTCGCCGCAGGGGCTGTTCCGTTCGGGCGACGGCGGCGTCACCTGGGAGCCGTTCTCGCCGATCAACGACGATAGCGAATACCGCAAATGGATGGGCACGGTGCAGGACGGCACGCCGGACGGCCCGAAGCTGCATTCGGTCATCGTCGATCCGCGCGATCCCGCGCACCTGTACTTTGCCATGTCCGGCGGCGGCGTGCACGAGTCGGTGGACTGCGGGCGCAGCTTCAAGCCCATCCTGCAGGGCCTGGAAGTGTTCGAGGGCATGGACTCCGCCGACCCGAGCTTTCACGATCCGCATTGCGTGCGGCTTTGTCCGAGCAATCCGGACCGCTTGTATCAACAGAACCACTGCGGCATCTACCGGCTGGATGCGCCTACGCGCGTATGGGTGCGCATAGGCAAGAGCATGCCCAAGCGCGTGGGCGACATCGGCTTTCCGCTGGTGGTTCACCCGCGCGACGACAATACCGCATGGGTGTTCCCCATGGACGGCACCGCGGTTTGGCCGCGCACCAGCCCGGAGGGCAAGCCGGCGGTGTATGCAACGCGCAACGGCGGCAAGACCTGGCAGCGTCTGGATGCGGGTCTGCCCGAGAAGCAGGCATGGTGGACAGTGAAACGCCAGGCGATGACGGCGGACACGCGCGATCCGGTGGGTCTTTACTTCGGCACCACCAGCGGGGAACTGTGGATGAGCCGCGACGAGGGCCGCCGCTGGAACTGCCTCGCGCGGCATTTCCCGGAAATCTACGCCGTCGAAACGGCTGAGTTCGAGTAGGCTCTGCCTGCCGCAATGAAAGTGCTCATCCCCAGCGCGCTGCGTTCGTACACTGAACAGGGCAAGGTAAGCGCCAGCGGCGCCACACTCGGCGCCGTCCTGGTCGACCTGGACCGCCTCTATCCCGGGATACGCTTTCGCATGATCGACGAGCAGGAGCAGATACGGCGGCACATCCGCTGTTTCGTCAATGGCGTGCAGGTGCGCGACCTCGCGCAGCCACTGGCCGCAAGCGACGAGCTGGTGATCGTTCAGGCTTTAAGCGGCGGCTGAAGACGAACCGGTGCGGGTTACTTTGCCGAGCGCGACAAGGCCGCGCTGACCTTCGCGCGCAACTTGCTGCTTACCCGTACTTGCGCCTCGACTTTGCTCACGTACGCCTGCGACACATTCATGCGCCGCGCAAGCTCCGCCTGCGTGACCTTCGCCTTGATCCGGGCGAGCGCAACGGGATTGTCGACGTAGTCGTCCAGCTCGAAGGGCAGGTAATCATCCCCCACGGTCTTGGCGGCTTTGCGACCGGCAAGGCGCTGCTCGATTTGTCCCCGCAACGCCCGGAAGACGGCGATAGGCAGCAGGACGTATTCGTCCTTGCCGTCCAGCGATTTTATTTTTTGCAGCGTCATTTGTATGCATCCCCACGGGGTTTGATTCGTTCGATCGAGATGACCTTGATTGCGTCCTGCCGGTCGAAGATCACGCGCCAATCACCAACACGAAGCCGAAAGCATGGCTCGCCTTGCAGCCGCTTAACGTCGAGCGCCGGATCGTCCGGATTCAGACCGAGCCGGTAGATCTTCTCGGCTATCCTCGATCGATCCGGCCGCGACAGGCTTTTCAGCGTTTTCTGCGCCTGGCGGCTGATCACGACTGCGTACTGCATGGTTATATTGCCGGTTATAAAGAGTTATGTCAAGTCAGTAACCGCCAGCGGGAATGCGCACTTTCGCGCGAGAGGACGGCACTGTCGAACCATTCTCCTGAAATAGCGCGCGGTACGCGGACTGGCGCGCTGCGGCGTCGCGTCCGAGGGCGCAGTAGTGCGCGTGCGGCGTCAGCAGCGCGTCGTCCTGGCCCTGCGCATTCGCGCGGAAGCTCGACCAGCGATACTGTCCCGGCTGCGCAACCACGCGGGCGCGCACCGGGTTGAGTTCGATGTAGCGCATGCAGTAAAGCAGGTAGCGCCCGACATGGACTGTGGAGGCTTGGTAGCAGTCGTCCCAAAGCGCGCCGTCGCGGTGATAGTTCGCGCCGATGTAAGCCGCGTGGCGTTCGCGCAGCGAGCGCATCAGGTTCGCGACGCCTCCGGCGCACGAAGGCGTGAGGAGCAGGTGCACATGGTTGCCCATCAGCACGTAGGCATGCACAGAGCAGGCATAGCGTGCTGCGTACCCGCCGAGCCAGGCCAGGTATTCGACGCAGTCCTCTGTGCCGAAGAAACATGCCGAGCGCTGACGGCCGCGCAGGATCACATGCAGCGTGTGGCCGGGCGTTTCGAGACGAACGGGGTGTGGCATCCGGATGGGCTCCGAAGTTCGCTGAGGAAACAACGGATCAAAGGGCAGGGGCGTTGACTTGCCGATGCCTGTGCCCGTACGACTATCGGCTTCAAAGGCGATAGCAGCAAGGGTTTCCGGGCAGCCTCGCAACTGTGCAGGCAACCCCTAATGAAAATCCCGCGAACTCGTCGTCAAGCGGCCCAGCAGCTCACTGTGATCCGCAAGCCTTCTCGCGATCACATGCACTACTGCGCCTTCGCGTTCGACCGATCCATAGACCGCCATCAGCTGCGCCGAGAGCAGTTCGCGCCGTTGCCGCTCGCCGAGGTCGCGCCAGACGATGACATTGACGCAGCCGGTTTCATCTTCGAGGGTCACGAACACCACGCCGGAAGTGGTGTCGGGGCGCTGCCTGCCGATGACGATGCCGGCCACGCGCACGCTGGCCCCATGCGGCAGGCGGCGGACGTCTGCGGCGGCGGCGAGCCGCATGCGCGCGAGGCGCGAGCGCAGCAGCGCCAGCGGATGCCGGCCCAGGGTGAGCCCGAGGCTCGCGTAATCGGCGACGAGGCCGTCGCCTTCGCTCGGCGCGGAGAGCTGCGGATCAGCTTCATGGACCGGGGCTTCGCGCAACAAGTGCTGCGCGGTTTCCACGCCTGCGACCTGCCAGTAGGCGAGCCGCCGGTGGCCGGCGATGCCCACGAGCGCGTCGCCCGCGGCGAGGCATTTGAGTTCATGCCGGTCCAGATGCGCGCGGCGCATCAGTTCCTCGACCGAAGCGAAGCCGCTCTGCACGCGCGCCTGCACGATGCGCATGGCTGCGGCCTCGGACAGGCCTTTCACCATGGCGAGGCCGAGGCGCACGGCGGGCGCACCGTTTGCATCGGGCTCCAGCGTGCACTCCCAGCCGCTTTTCAGCACGTCCACCGGCCGCACTTCGACACCGTGGCGGCGCGCATCCTGCACCAGTTGCGAGGGCGCATAGAAACCCATGGGCTGGCTGTTCAGGAGCGCGGCGAGGAAAGCGGCGGGGTGGTGGCGCTTCAGCCATGCGGAGACGTAGACCAAGAGGGCGAAGCTCGCCGAATGCGATTCGGGAAAACCGTATTCGCCGAAGCCTAGGATCTGCTGGTAAATGCGTTCGGCGAATTCGCGCGCATAGCCGCGCGCCAGCATGCCCTGGATCAGGCGCAGCTCAAGGTGTTCCAGGCCGCCTTTTCTTTTCCACGCCGCCATCGAACGGCGCAGGCCATCGGCCTCCCCCGGGGTGAAGCCGGCGGCGACCACCGCGAGCTGCATCACCTGCTCCTGGAATATCGGTATGCCCAGGGTGCGTGCCAGCACCTCCCTGACCGCGTCGCTCGGATAGCTCACCGCCTCCAGTCCCTGGCGGCGGCGCAGATAGGGATGCACCATGCCGCCCTGGATCGGGCCGGGGCGCACGATCGCGACTTCGATCACCAGGTCGTAGAAATTCGCCGGTTTCAGGCGCGGCAGCATGGACATCTGCGCGCGCGATTCGATCTGGAACACGCCCACGGTATCGGCCTGCTGGATCATGGCGTAGACGGCGGGGTCTTCCGCCGGCACCTCGCTCATCGCAAAGGCTGCGCCTTTCTGCTCGCTGATCAGGGCGAGCGCGCGCTTGATCGCGGAGAGCATGCCCAGCGCCAGCACGTCCACTTTGAGCAGGCCCAGCGCATCGAGGTCGTCCTTGTCCCACTGGATCACGCTGCGATCGATCATGGCGGCATTTTCGATCGGCACCAGGCGCGATAGCAGGCCGCGCGCAACGACGAAGCCGCCTACATGCTGCGACAGATGGCGCGGAAAGCCGAGCAGCGCATCCACCAGCGCAAGCAGGCGCACTATGGTCGGGCTGGCCGCGTCGAACCCGGCTTCGCGCAGGCGCTCGGGCAGATTCTGGCGCCGGTCCCGCCAGGAAAGCGTCTTTGCCAGCCGCTCCACCTGATCCAGCTCCAGGCCCAGCGCCTTGCCGCAGTCGCGGATCGCGCTCTTCGGCCGGTAGCGGATCACCGTCGCAGCGAGCGCCGCGCGCTCACGCCCGTACTTGGCGTAAATGTACTGGATCACTTCTTCGCGCCGCTGGTGCTCGAAATCGACGTCGATGTCGGGCGGTTCGTTGCGTTCGCGCGATATGAAGCGCTCGAACAGCATGCTCATGCGCGCCGGATCGACTTCGGTGATGCCCAGGGCGTAGCACACCGCCGAATTCGCGGCCGAACCCCGGCCCTGGCAAAGAATATTCCGGCTGCGCGCGAAGCTGACGATGTCGTGCACGGTGAGGAAGTAGGGCTCGTAGCCCAGTTCGGCGATCAGTTCGAGTTCGTGTTCGACGAGGGTCCGGACCTTCTGCGGCACGCCCTCGGGAAAGCGCCGCGCAAGGCCCGCCCGGGTGAGCGCGCGCAGATGCTGCGCAGGCGTGACACCGGGCGGCGCGATTTCTTCGGGGTATTCGTAGCGCAGGCAGTCGAGGGAAAAGGAACAGTGCGCGGCGATGCGCAGGGTTTCATCCAGCAGTTCGCGCGGATAGAGATTGGCCAGGCGCAGGCGCAGGCGCAGATGGCGCTCGGCGTTCGGATAGAGCGCGTGACCGCACTGCGCCACCGGCTTACAAAGGCGTATCGCGGTGAGCGTGTCCTGCAGCCTGCGCCGCGAGCGCAGGTGCATGTGCACATCGCCCGCGGCTACCAAGGGCAGACCGCAGGCCGCGCCGAATTGGCGCAGCGCTGTCAGGCGCGCGCGGTCGTCGGGTCCGCAGAGCAGTTCCGCGGCGATCCAGGCGCGCGCGGGAAAACGCTCGGCGAGCCAGCGCGCGTGTGCAACAGCGGGTAGGGCACCCGGCACGAGCAGGGCCAGGCAGCCGGGTAAGCCCTGATCGAGGTCTCTTGTCTCCAGGGCATAGCGGCCCTTCACGCCGCGGCGCCTGCCGCGGGTGATGAGTTCGGACAGGTCGCCGTAACCATCGCGGTCGGTGGCGAGCAACACGAGCTTGGGGCCATCGGCGAGCCGGATTTCGCTGCCGAGTATCAGCGGCAGGCCGCATTCCCTGGCGGCGGCATGCGCGCGCACTACGCCGGCGAAGGAGCATTCATCGGTTATGGCGAGCGCGCCATAGCCGAGCTGATGCGCGCGGGCGACGAGTTCCTCCGGGTGCGATGCGCCGCGCAGGAAACTGAAATTCGACAGGCAATGCAGCTCCGCGTAGGCGGGGAGGGTGCCGTGTTCTGTCATTGCGGGGAGCGGACTTGCGCGCTGCGCGCGCCAACCGTGTTTTCTGTACGGATAAAAGACATCCGTACAGAAAACACGGTTACGATAAAAACAAGGACAGCGCGGGGTTTTATGCAAGATCGGCGATCCGCGCGGACGGTTTTTCGTCCGCGCAACATCGCAACTCTGCAACGACGAAGGGCGCGATTCAGGTCGCCGCGTACGGCAGCAGATTCCTCGCGTAGTCTATTGCCAGAAGGCGATTTGAAATAAAAAATGCTGGCCGAGTGGTATTGCAATTGATCCTCAGGAAAAAATGCCGTGCAAATACCAGGCGCCGGCAGGGCTGCGTTCGCGGTAGACCCACAGCAGCGCGTCGTTGGCGGCGCGGGCGACGAAATAATCGCGCGCCGTGTCGGCGCCGTCCCACCACCCCGACTCGATCCGCTCCGGACCGGCCAATAGCTTCAGCGGCCCGTGATGGCAGGGAACGGCTGCGTTTTCCTCCAGCGCCTGCGGCCGCGCCAGCAGCCAGAACGGGCGCAGCTCGAAATCGAGGGCGAGCTGCTTGGCGCCGGGTTCTGCCCGGATGCTGGCGCGTTCCGGACGGTGGTCTGCGCACAAGGCCATGCCGTGCACGGCTGCGACACCCAGGCGCGAGCGCAGGCGCTCGATCAGGCGCGGCCAGTTGCCCTCTTCGCGCAGCGCATCGGAAAACAGATTCCGGCTGCCATGTTCCAGCGGCTCGATAGCCTGCACTTGCAGCGCGATGGCGCGCACCGCCTCGGGCAGCGCCGTCTGTTGCAGCCGCTCGCGCGCTAGCTGCGCGAAATGCGCGGCCTCGCGGCAGGCGGCGACCAGGCCCAACTCGATGCGGGTGGCGGGCGCGGTGCGATGCGACAGGCTGAGCACCAGGCGGCGCGTGCCTGCGGCGCGCGCGGCGAGGAAACCTTCGAGCTGCACCAGCAGCCGCTTGGATGCAAACAGCAGGGCTTCGGCCTGCGTGGCTTCGGCCGGCAGTTCGATCACGGCGCAAAACTTCTCCGGCAGCACGAATGCGCCGCGCGGATCGGGTAGCCGCCCCAGGGCCTGGTCCAGCGCGTCGAGCAGGCCCTGGCCGTAGCGGCGCGCAAGCCCGCCGCGGGGCAGCGCCAGCAGATCGGCTATGCTGCCGGCGCCTATGGAGGCCAGGGCTGCTTCCTTTGCGCTTTGCAGCACCGACAGGGGCAGGGCGCGAAGCTCGTCTTCGAGCAAGGCGGCATCGGCGATCAGGCAATGTTTGCCGGTGCGCGCGAACCAGGATGCGGCGCGTGCCGTGGGCGCGGCGGCGAGGTGCGCGCCGTAGCCCATGGCGGCGAGCCCCTGGCGCAGCCTTGCCACGATCTCCCCCAGGCCGCCGAACAGCTTCAGGCTGCCCGAGACTTCCAGCAGCACCAGATCGGGAAAATCCAGCGCGACATTGGGCGTGCACTGCATCGCCCAGGCGGCGATGCCGAGCAGGGCCTCGGTTTCGGCTGCGGTTTCGCGCTCGCGCAGGCGCAAGCCCGGTGCGAGCGCCAGCGCCGCAGCGACCGGCATCCCCGCGTGGAGGCCGCGCGCCGCGGCCTTGGCGTCGCACACCAGTATGCGTTGCCGCTCGGCGATCGCGCAGGGCTCAGGCGAGGGCAAGCCGCGCTGAAATGCTTCCAGCGGCAGCTGCGGCAGATGCAGTGCTATCCACAACATGGGCGTCGAACCGAAGATGAGGGCTGCTGGCTGCCGCCGCATGCGGCGCAGACAGCGCAGGCAGCAAAATCGGCCGGGAGAGCGGCGCTCCCCGGCGTTTCAGAATGGATAGCGCAAGCCCGCCGGCAGAGGTGGCGAGCGCGATGCGCAGCACCGCCGGCGTAGGCTCGCGCGCAGCCTGGGTGGGGCGGAACAGCACGGCGAGGCAGCGGCCGTTCTCGGCCGCGAGTTGCAGGCGCCGCAACTGGGTGTAGCCGATGTCGCGCGGCCAGGCGAGTACGCCACCGCAGGCAGCCGAGCCCAGCGCCTGCTCCGCCGCCCACAGGCTGTCGCTGTCCTTGACGGTTTTGACGATGACTATGCGCTCGAGGGCGATGCCGGCGGCGGCGAGCGCCGGCGCATAGGGCAGGTAGGGCGGGGCGATCCAGGCGATGAATTTGCCTTGCGTGGCAAGCTGCGCCAGCGCCGGACCGAGGATGCGCAGTTCGCCTATGCCTTCGTGCTGCGGCAGGATTTCGCTGAGCGCGCCGCAAGGCCAGCCGCCGCCGGGCAGTTCGGCATCGAGCGCAGCAAAGCCCGAGGCAATGCCGGGGCTGCCGGTGCGCGCGAGCTGGCTGCCGCGCCAGATGCCGGGATGGCTGTCGAGTCCGGCCGCGAGGCTGGGCATGGGTTCTCCAGAACTGTACGTTTGTACAGTATCCGGAAATTCTGCCGGCTTGTCTAGCCTGAATTTCCCTGCACGGGCACGCCGAAAGCACACGGAGCACTTCGGCGGGGGAAAAGCATTTGTCCCGAGACGGATCGCAGCTTAACTATTCTCATAGCGCAGAAACCGGGTGGAGGTAGGATAATTCCACGGCACCGGGCAGAATTGCGAGGGCTTCCATGAAGGCGATGATTCTGGATGTGCAGGGCCGGCCGCTGCGGCACGCCGAACTGCCTCGCCCCAAACCCGGGGCGGATGAAATCCTGCTGAAAGTGCGCGCCTGCGGTGTGTGCCGCACCGATCTGCACGTCATGGACGGCGATCTGCGGCAGCCGAAGCTGCCGCTCATACTCGGCCACGAAATCGTGGGCATCGTGATGGAACAAGGCGTGCAGGCGAAGCGCTTTTCCCTTGGGCAGCGCGTGGGCGTGCCCTGGCTCGGGCACACCTGCGGCCATTGCGGCTACTGTGTGAGCGGCCGCGAAAACCTCTGCGACCACGCGGAATTTACCGGCTATACCCTGGATGGCGGCTACGCCGAATTCGCGCTGGCCGACGAGCGCTATTGTTTCGCCATGCCCGAGGCATACAGCGATGCCGAAGCCGCGCCGCTGCTATGCGCGGGACTGATCGGTTACCGCGCGCTGGTCGCAGCCGGGGAGGCAAAACGGATCGGTATATACGGCTTCGGCGCGGCGGCGCACATCATCGCTCAAGTGGCGCGCTGGCAGGGGCGCGAGATCTACGCGTTCACCCGGCCGGGCGATGCGGATGGACAGCGGTTCGCGCGCGAATTGGGGGCTGCCTGGGCCGGGGACTCGGGCGCGGCGCCGCCGGGCGAAATGGATGCCGCCATTCTGTTCGCGCCGGTGGGCGCACTGATACCCCAGGCCCTGCGCCATACGGCCAGGGGCGGGACGGTGGTGTGCGCCGGCATCCACATGAGCAATGTCCCGGAATTCCCCTATTCCATCCTCTGGGGCGAACGCAGCGTGCGCTCCATTGCTAATCTCACGCGCCGCGACGGCGAGGCCTTTCTGGATATCGCGCCCAAGGCCGGCATCAAAGCCGAGGTGGAAACCTTTCCGCTGGCCTCGGCCAACGAGGCGCTGCAGCGGTTGGCCTCGGGACGGGTGCGCGGCGCGGCGGTCCTCGTCATGGACGGGGCTGAAGCCTGACAGGAAGGTGTTTGCCCGTTGGGCTTCAAGCAGGGCGGCCGTTGCGCGTGGCTTGTCGGAGACCTCCTGGTTTTCTTGCCGCTAAGAGTGCGAGTGCGAAGGAATAAGTACCACCGGGCAGGGCAGCTCCACCAACTGCGCCGGGGTGAGATCTTCGATGCGCCCGGGCCACAGCAACGCACCGAAATGGCGCTCACGCGCAGTACGCAGAATGCTTTCGCGACTGCTGTCGCCCAGAAGCAGGTAATTTGCGACCGGACCGTCGACTAGCTGTTGTGCCGCCCGCTGCCTCAGATCGTTGAAGGCCTGCGCCGAGGCGGCGGGAACGAGCACGATCAGTTCGCTGCCGGTGACACCGGCGAGGGTGCCGCCTATGGACAGCGCGCGTGGCGCCGTGGCCGAGCCGTCGAAGACGACCGCCACGCGATGTGCAACCAGCGCGGGGAAGCGCCGCGCAGTATCGACGCGACGGCTTGCGCCCGGCCATGAGTATTGCGAGCGGCCGAGCACCAGCAGGTCCGAAGGCCCGGCCCGTGCCAGCGCGCTGCGCCGCATTTCGCCGCGCACGACTTCCAGCGTCCATGCGAGCGACAGACGTTCGGCCGTCGCAGCCAGCAAGCGCCGCAACTGCTCCGACTGCACCCGCAACGCGCGTTCGACGGAGGCGGGGGCCAGGGGACGGGCACTTGCCGAGGCGTAGCCGAATTCGCGCGCAAACGGCAATCCCGCGAAGCGCAGCAAGCGTTCGTCCTCTATGAATAGTCCTGCGAGTTCGGCGTGCAAGCCGAGCGCGAGTCCGGCCGCAGCCTCCATCGAGGGCAGAATCGAGGAGGCGGTGTCCAGCGCCATGACGATGCGGCGAACCTTGGCGGTGTCAGCGGGTATTGGGTTTTGCATGCGAACGCGGGATCCGTTTCACTTGGCCTGGACGCGGCTGTTCGCGATGCAGTGCGGCCAGCTCGCGCAGGCGCGCGGCCACACGCCCGTTCAGGCCCAATTGGGTCCCGATGCCAGCGTCCTGCGGCAGGCCGGCAGGCATGCCGGTGAGAATTTCGATGGCCTCGTCCGCGGTGCGCACTGCATAGACGCGAAACCTGCCTTGCGCCGCGGCCGCAACGACGTCATCGCGCAGCATCAGGTGATCCACGTTTGCGGCGGGAATCAGCACGCCGTGCTCCCCGCTCAGCCCACGTGCCTGGCAGATGTCGAAAAAGCCTTCGATTTTTTCATTCACGGCACCTATCGGCTGTACCTCGCCCAACTGGTTGATCGAGCCGGTGACAGCGAAGCACTGCCGGATCGGCACGTCGGCGAGGGAGGAGAGCAATGCGCACAACTCGGCCAGTGAAGCGCTGTCGCCGTCCACATGGCCGTAGGTCTGCTCGAATACCAGGCTCGCGGCGAGTGCATGCGGCAGGTTGCCGGAAAAGCGCGCGGCAAGAAAAGCGGACAGGATCATCACGCCCTTGGAATGGATCGCGCCGCCGAGTTCGACCTCGCGTTGAATGTCGATCACCTGACCTTCGCCCAGGCGGGTGGTGGCGGTGATGCGCACCGGCTCTGCGAAGGCGAAGTCGCCGAGGTCGAATACCGACAAGCCGTTCACCTGTCCGACAGCCGCGCCGGCGGTCGCTATCAGCACTTTGCCGCGCAGGATCGCTTCCTGGACCTGGGCGCGCAGTCGGCCGGCGCGGTGGTGCTGCGCCTCTATCGCGCCCTGAACGGCGTCTGCGCCGATCGTAGCGCAGCCCGCCTGCCGCGCGCGGTGGTCGGCTTCGTGCAACAACTCGACCATGCGCTCCATATTTGAGCTGATTTTGCGCGAGTCGCCGGAGATGCGCGAGCCGAAATCGACGACGCGCGCGACCGCGTCGCGTTCCAGCGGCAACAGCTTGTCGCCGCGCGCCCGCGTCGCGATGAAGCGGGCGAACAGCAGGCTGGTCTCCGGCGTGCGCTCCATGTTCTCTTCGAAGTCGGCGGCCACGCGGAACAGTCTGCCGAAATCCGGATCGTAGGCCTGCAGCAGGTAGAACAGCAGGCGCTCGCCGACGAGCACCACTTTCAGCTTGAGCGGAATCGGTTCGGGTTCGAGCGACAGCGTACTCACCAGTCCGTACACCTCGCCCAGGGATTCGATATGTACCTGACGGCGCAGCAGCGCGCGCTTCAATCCTTCCCAGGCGTAGGGTTGTGTCAGCAGCCTGATTGCGTCGACCAGCAGATAACCGCCGTTGGCGCGGTGCAGCGCCCCGGGCTTGATCATGGCGAAATCGGTGACCAGCGTTCCCAGGCGCGAGAGGTGATCGATGCGGCCGACCAGATTTTGCAGGGTAGGGTGATCCGCATACACCACGGGCAAGCCGTCGGGCGCACCGTTGTCGACCAGCACGTTGACCTGATAGCGCCGCAGCGAAGGTTCCTCCTGCTGCATCAGCCGCGCGATCGGCGAGGACTCGTCCTCCGACTTGCGAAAATTGTCATCGTGCTCGAGTACGTCGTGCTGCACCGCATCCAGGTATTGCACCACTCTGGGCCATTCCGCGTAGCGCTGCTTCAGTTCATCGACGAGATGGCCGACGGCGAACAGGGTCATCTCGCGGTTCAGTTCGCGCACGCGCTCGGTGCGCTCCTTGCGCCAGCGCATGGTGTCGCGGATCAGCCGTTCGAGCTTGGTCTGCAGAGTCTCGATCGCGCCCTTTATGCGCTGCTGCTCCTCCTCGGGCAGTTTCGCGAACTCCTCCGCGCCCATTACTTCACCTTCCTTCACCGGCGCGAATGAGAATCCAGCCGGTGTGCGAAGCAGGGCTACGCCTTGCGCGATGGCTTCGTCGCCCAGGCCGGAAAACGCATTTTCGTGGCGCTCCTTGAATTCGGCGTCGATGCTGTCTGTCTTGGAACGGTACTCGTCGCCCTCGAATACCGCCGGGATGTTGCTGCGCAGTTCGTCCACCAGCCGCGCCATGTCTTTGCTGAGTCCGGCGCCGCGTCCGGGCGGCAGTTCGATGGCGATGGGGCGATGCGCCTGCGCAAAGTTGTTGACGTAGACCCAGTCGGACGGCCGCGGCGCGCCCTTGGCACGCGCCTCTATCCTTTGGCGTACCAGCGTGTGCCGGCCGCAGCCGGCAGGGCCCATGACGAACAGGTTGTAGCCCTCGCGGTCGATACCCGCCGCCAATTCGATTGCGCCGATGGCGCGCTCCTGGCATGGTATGACGCCTATATCTTCGATTTCGTCGGTGGTGGCGAAGGCGAACTGCCCGGCATCACAACGGTGTGCGAGTTCTTTCGCCGGCAGGGGCGCGGGGGCGTTCATGCTGGCCGGTCCGCCGCTCGGCATTCGCGGCGGAAGATGCGGGGCTTGCGCAATCGACAGCCCGTGGGCGGGCGGCAGGTTCCGCCTGGTTTCGGCATGGCAGGACACCTCAGGAACTGGATGCCCCAATGTACCGCCTGGGGCTGCGCGCACGTTTGACATCCATCACAGCCGGATATCGCGTTCGAGCGGCGGACCTGGTCCTTCGACCCCGTTTGCTTCTGTGCAATATCGCCGAGCCATCGGATGCCGGGGGCCGACCGCCAAAGCGCGCTGCCCGGCGCCGGCAAAACACGGGAAATGCGCCGCGATGAGTTATCCTAGGGGCAGCTTCCCGTCCTCCTGCCAGGCTTTTCATGCCCTTGCTCCAGCTTTCCCAGGTCTCCCTGGCCTACGGCCATGTGCCCCTGCTCGATCACGTGGATCTGGTGATCGAACCGGGTGAGCGCATCGGCCTGATCGGCCGCAATGGCACTGGAAAATCCAGTCTGCTCAGGCTCATGGCCGGCGTCGTAGCGGCAGACGACGGCAAGCTGTGGCGTGCGCCTGCGCTGAAACTGGCGAGCGTGCCGCAGGAACCCCAGTTCGCGCCGGGCTTGAGCGTATTCGAAGCAGTAGCCGAAGGCCTGGGCAAAGGCACACAGCTGCTCGTCGACTATCACGCTGCGGCGCACGATCTGACCGCGGCGCACGATGCCGGCGCGCCGGCCGATCCCGCCTTGATGGAGCGGTTGCACCAGTTGCAGGAAGCGCTGGATGCGAGCGACGGCTGGAGCCTGGAGCACAAGGTCGCGAACACGCTGTCGCGCCTGCAGCTCGATCCCGACTGGCTTGTATCCGAGCTGTCCGGCGGCCTGAAGAAGCGCGTCGCCCTGGCTCGCGCACTGGTGCCCGCGCCCGATCTGCTGCTGCTGGACGAGCCGACCAACCACCTGGACGTCGCCGCGATCGAATGGCTGGAACAGATGCTGCAGTCCTATTTCGGCAGCGTGCTGCTGGTCACTCACGACCGGCGCTTTCTGGATAACGTCGCCACCCGCATCATCGAGCTCGATCGCGGCTACCTCAGCAGCTACACCGGCAATTTCAGCGTCTATCAGCAGGAAAAGGCCGCGGCGCTGGAAACCGAAGCCGTGCACAGCCGCAAGTTCGACAAGTTCCTCGCGCAGGAGGAGGTCTGGATCCGCCAGGGCATACAGGCACGGCGCACACGCAACGAAGGACGTGTGCGGCGGCTGGAGGCGCTGCGCCTCGCGCGCAGCGCGCGGCGGGAGCGTGTCGGCAAGGTCTCCCTGGCGGTGGAGGAGGGCGAGCGTTCGGGCAAGCTGGTGGTCGAATTGCGCCGGGTATGCAAGCGCTACGACGGCAAGCCGGTGGTGCAGGATTTTTCCTGCCGCATCCTGCGCGGCGACAAAGTCGGCCTGATCGGACCCAACGGCAGCGGCAAAACCACTTTGCTCAAACTGATCCTGGGTGAACTGCAGCCCGACGAGGGTCAGCTACGCCTGGGCACCAAGCTCGATTTCGCCTATTTCGACCAGTTTCGCGCCGCGCTGGACGAAGAGGCTACGCTGGCCGATACCATCAGCACCGGGGGCGATTTCGTCGAAATCAACGGCGCGCGCAAGCACGTCATCAGCTATCTGGGGGATTTCCTGTTTCCACCGGAACGCGCGCGCGCGCCGGTCAAATCGCTTTCCGGCGGCGAGCGCAACCGCCTGCTGCTGGCGCGCCTGTTCAGCCGCCCGGCCAATGTTCTGGTGCTGGACGAGCCGACCAACGACCTGGACATCGAGACACTGGAACTGCTGGAGGAGTTACTGCAGGACTATGCCGGCACGCTGTTTCTGGTGAGCCACGACCGGGCGTTTCTCGACAACGTGGTCACTCAGACCATCGCCAGCGAAGGTGGGGGTGTGTGGAAAGAATACGCCGGCGGCTACAGTGACTGGCAGCGCGTCAGGTCTGCGCCCGGACCCGAGGCAGCGCCCGCGCGGCGCGGACAAAAGAGCGACGGCCGCGCCAAGCGGACTCCGAGCGGGCCGGTAGCGGCAAAGCCAAAGGCTGGACTCGGCTACAAGGAAGAGCGCGAACTCGCCGAGCTGCCGGGGAAAATCGACGCGCTGGAAAAGGAACAAGGCCAGATCACCGCCGCGCTCGCGAATGCAACGTTGTACCGGGATCAGCCGGAGCAGGTGAAGCAGCTGAACCAGCGCTACGCCGCGATCGAGAAGGAACTGGCGTCGGCCTTGCTGCGCTGGGAAAAGCTGGAAGCGAAACGCTA
>JACZJV010000192.1 GCA_014860355.1 Burkholderiales bacterium
ATGTGGCGGCGATGGAAAACAGCGAATATTTCAGGATCGTCGGCAGCGTGGACGAGCGCGAGGCCGACCGGCTGCTCGATCGCAGCGAGGTGCAGTTCGTCGTCACCTTCCCCGTGGGCTTTCATCGCGACCTGGTGCGCGGCAAGACGCCGGTCCTGCTGGTGGAGGCCGACGCCAGCGACCCGATGGCCGTAGGCGGCGCCATATCGGTGCTGAACCACCTGGGCACGGAGGTGTACGCCCCGGACCTGCCGGGACTGCAGGGCCCGGCCGCCGCCGCGGTCGAACTGCGGGTGCACCGGCGCTACAACCCCGAGAGCATCACCGCCTACAACATCGTTCCCGGCCTGCTGGGCGTGATCCTGACCATGACCATGGTGCTCATGACCGGTCTGGCCATGACGCGCGAAAGGGAGCGCGGCACCTTCGAGAACCTTCTGGCCACGCCGGCGACGCCGGTGGAAGTCATGACCGGCAAGATCGTCCCTTACATCCTCATCGGCCTGATCCAGGTGACCCTGATCCTGCTCGCCGCGCGCTGGGTGTTCGAAGTGCCCATGCTCGGCAGCCTGCTTCTGCTCTACGCCGTGGTGCTGCTGTTCATCTGCGCCAACCTGACCCTGGGCATCACCTTCAGCTCCATCGCGCGCAACCAGTTGCAGGCAATGCAGATGACTTTCTTCTTCTTCCTGCCCTCCATGCTGCTCTCGGGATTCATGTTTCCGTTTCGCGGCATGCCCGATTGGGCCCAGGCCGTGGGCAATGTCCTGCCGCTGACCCACTTCCTGGTACTGGTCCGGGGCATCCTGCTCAAAGGCAACGGTCCGGAGCAGATGTGGAGCCACAGCTGGCCCATCCTGCTGTTCATGGGAACAGTGCTGGCGCTGGGATTGAGAACCTTCCGGCGTACCCTAGACTGATAGTTCGCACATGCGCAGACCGCAGCCGACACATACCGGTGCCGATCAACAGGAGCTCGAGTGGGCACGAGGCGCCGAGCGCGGCGTTTTTTTCGCATTGCTGCTCGCCTGCGCCCTGGGCTGGGGTGCCTACGCCATGCTCACGGCAAAATCTTTCTACCCCCTGCTGGTGCTGCGGGCGCTCATCGTCGGCTCCTGCCTGGTCGTCGTCAGCGCGTTTGTACTCGCGATACCGGCCGAGGGCATCCTGTATCTTGTTTCGGCCCGCTATCGCCAGGCGCGCGGGTACCGGCAGGCAGCGGAGAAAGGCAAACCGGCCGCTGCGTGGAAATACCTGGGCGCCTGGTTCGCAATGCTGCTGGTTTCGGTGGCCAACGGCGTGCTGCGCGATTTCACCTACGGCAGGCACATGGATGAGCTGAGCGCGCATCAACTCTCCACCGCCGCCAGCGTGCTGTTGCTGGGACTGCTCATCCGCGGATACACCCGGATCTGCCCGCCGGCTGCGGCGCAGGAAGCCGCGTTCATCGGGCTGCTGTGGCTCGCGCTTACCGTCGCGTTCGAATTTCTTTTCTTTCACTATGCCGGCGGCCATTCCTGGCCGGACTTGCTCGACAACTACAACCTAATGAAAGGCAGGCTCTGGCCCGTCGTGCTGGTCTGGATAGCCATCGCCCCGTACGTATTTTTCCGCGCTGACCGCGCACAATAGACCGCGGGCAGACATCATCCCGACCATGCGCTCATTCGACGGCGCGCAGCGGCTCCTTGCCCGGTTCCCTGCCGTGTCCGGCCCAGCGCTTGAACAGGCTGTGCTCGACCCCGACCTGGTCCAGCGCCTTGCCTATGCTCTGGTGGATGATATCCATGATCGTTGCGGGCTTGTGATAAAAAGCCGGCATCGGCGGCAGGATCACCGCGCCGTAGTCGGCTGCCCGCATCATCAGATCCAGGTGTCCTTTGTGCAGGGGCGTCTCGCGCACCATGAGCACCAGCGGCCTGCGTTCCTTCAGCGTGACGTCGGCGGCGCGCACGATCAGGTTGGAGTCGTATGAATTGGCAATGGCCGAGAGCGTCTTCACCGAGCAGGGCGCGACGATCATGCCGCGCGTGCGAAACGAGCCGCTGGCCACGGTCGCGCCGACGTCCTTGTTCTTGTAGACCACATGCGCCAGCCCCTTGACGTAGTCCAGATCGAACTCGGTCTCGATCGCTAGGTTCAGCCCGGCGGCTTCGCTCAGGATCAGGTGCGTTTCCTGTCCCAGCGTCTGCAGCGCGCGCAGCAATTCGACGCCGTAGATCACCCCCGATGCGCCGGTGATGGCCACCACCAATGGCAGGCTCATAGCTAAGCTCCCGTTGTTGTCCTGCGACTCGTGCTCAAGCGGCCAGCGCCGGTTTGTGCGCCTGCACCGACTCGATGACCGGATATCCCGCGGCTTGCAGCGCAGTCACGACTTCGCGCACGTCGTTTGCATGAAAGCGTATGATGACCCGCTTCTTCAAGTAGCCGCCGTCGGCTTGGTCCTCGTGCCAGCCGATGGGATAGAGCGCCTGCAGCACCGCTCCCGCGCCTTCGACCGCGTCGGCGATCCGGCCCAGCACGCCGGGGCCGAGTTCCAGCGGCGCCAGCGTCACGCCGCTGCGCTTCTCCCAGGCGCCCAGGCAGTGCGCCGCAAGCTGAAATATCTCGTTGGCGGAGATCACACCGACCACCTGCCTGCCCTCGACGACCGGAAACTGCGCCACACCCAGTTCCTGTCCGCGCAACAGGCACTGCTCCATGGTATCGTCGGCGGCCACCGTCGCCGGGTTGCGCACCATGATGTCCCTCACCTTGAGGCGGGTGACGAAGAAATTGAACTCGTCCGGATTCTGCGTGCGCAGGACGAATTGTCCCATGCGCAGCAGGTTGGCCCGTGTCACCAGCCCGCGCAGGCTGCCCTCGTCCACCACCGGCAGCGCGTGCAGGTTGTTCTCGCTGAGCACTCGCTTGGCCTCGGACACCAGCATGTCGCCGGGAATGGTCTTCGGGTTGGGCTGCATCCAGTTGCGCACGATCATCGCCGCTGCTCCTTTGCAAATGTGCGCCGTATCCGGCCGGCAGGCGTACGGCCATGCGCCGGCGTGGCTCCTAAGGACTGCCAAGCGCACAGTTCCGGTTTCATCTCATGCCACCGCGCGCGCGGGCGCCTTTGCCGACTTGTAGAGGCGCAGGAACTCGTCGACGGCGACGCGCGCGAACTCCGGCGTGTACAGGTGCAGGTCCACTTCCTTGATCCGGCTGCGGTCACCGAGCTTTTCGCGCAGGCGCGCGACGAAGGCCGCGTCGGCCGCAGGGTCGTAGATCGGACGGCCTACCTTGTCCAGCGACGACCAGCCACGCAGCGGCACCAGAAAGGTCCACGGTCCCCTCGCGCGGTTCAGCCTTTCGGCGATCACGTCCGCGGCCTGGCGCAACTCGCCGGCGCTGGTGCGGACCTGCACGCGCAGCGCATCCTGCACGTACTGCACCCGGTCCCTGGTCTGCGCCAGCATGTCGGCGCGTCCGCCGTAGGACAGGATGTCCAGGCCGCAGGGCGCCAGCACCATGGGAATGCCGGCCTCCACGGCCGCCATCAGCCGGTCCGGCCCGGGGTCGCGATTGCCCTTGAACAGGTGTTCCATGACGCCGCCGATGCAGATGTCGAGTACACCGTGGAAGGCGCCGTCGCGGATCATCTCCTCCATCGCCCGGTCGCCCTTGCCCTGCGCGTGGCAGACGATGGGGATGAAGCCCGCCTCCTCGAGCATGCCCATGGCCGACTGCACCGCCATTTCGCCGAAACCGAACGAGGAGATGGCGACGCATGGTTTGTCGAAGCTGATGTTCGTCCCCTGGGTCATCTCGACCATGCCGCAGATGGCGCCGACGGCGTTGACGATCTGCGCCTTCAGCAGCGGATTCATCTTGACGATATCGAGCACCGTGTGGTGCATGGTGATGTCGCGCGTGCCCACGTATTTGTCGATGTACGCAGGATGCGCGGCCATGGGCGAGGCCATCAGCTTGGGCATGCCGAAGGGCAGCCGCTGCATGATCGAGGTCGCGACCAGCGTCGCAGTGCCGCCGCCGATGCCGATGATGCCGTGCACGCGGCCTTGCGCGACCAGCTCCTCGACGATCGCCGCGGCGCCCCTGATCTGGTTGTTGGTGGCGGCGTCGCGGTCGGATCGGTATTTCTCGCGCACCGCCTCGATCGACAGCCCGCCGCGCGCCGCGACCTCCTCGGTGCGGATGTCGCCGGCAAAGGGCGGGGGCTCTTCCATGCTGAAGTCGAGCAGGATGGCGTCATGGCCGCGGCCGGCGATGAGGTCCTTGACGAAGACGATGTCCTCGCCGCGGGTGTCAAGGTTGCAGACGATGACGATACCTTTTTTGACGCTCATCCCGCGCTTACCCCCGTTTTCCCGCTCGGGCTGCCCGTGCGCATTACTTGCCGCCGGCGGTCTTTTTCACTTCGGGTCGCGTCAGCCGATCGATCATGTCGGCCACAGGGCTCGCGCCCTTGAAGCCGTATTCGTTCCAGCGGCTGGACACCTTCTGCAGCACCGCGCGGTCCATGAATATTTCCTTCGGCTTGTTGGTCCACTCGTAGGGCGTGCAGGCGTCGAGAATGACGCGGCTGGTGATATCGCGCGCGTCCATCGGCGTTGCCGGGTTGAGCGGGGTCGAGCGGCCGCGGTCGATGATCTGGGTGCAGCGCTTCGGATCGAAGCGGGTGGCCAGCGCCCACCAGATCCGGTCCCAGTCGTCGGCGGCGATGTCGTGGTCGACGGTGATCACGCCCTTCACTCCGTAATGCCCCGTCGTGCTCGCGATCACCGCGTTGCCGACATGGTTCGAGTGCCCCGGGTACATCTGCTTCACCGACACCACCACCCAGAAGCGCCCGCAGGCTTCCGGCGGGGTATAGACGCTCTGTATGCCCGGAACCTTCATGGTTTCCAGGTCGTGCCACAGCGTGGCCGTGCGATTGAGCGACTGGATCATGTGGATGTCGTTGATCGGCTTGCCTACCGTGGTGGCCCACATGACCGGCTTCGTGCGGTGGAGGATGCGCTTGATGCGCAATACCGGCTTGGGATAGTCCTTGCCCTTGTTGCCCGAGTAATAGCCGGTATATTCGCCGAACGGGCCCTCCTCCATCAGCTCATTCGGGTCGATGTAGCCCTCGGCGATGATCTCGGCGCCGGCCGGCAGGGTGAGCCCGGTGAGATCGGACTTGAACACCTGCACCGGGCGGCCGCGCAGCGAGCCGGCGATATCGTATTCGTCCACATTGGCGCTGACCATGGTCGAGGAGGCGAGGAACAGCACCGGGTCGCAGCCGACCACGTAGGCCGCGGGCATCAGTTCGCCGCGTTCGGCGTACTTCTTCATGTGCATGTCGCCGTGCTTGCCCTTGATGATCTGCGAGCCGAGGATATCCTTGCCCAGAACCTGCGAGCGGTAGGTGCCGAGGTTGGTCCAGCCCGTGTCCGGGTCCCTGGTCACGAGGAAGCCGGAGGTCACGAAGAAGGGGCCGCCGTCATCCGGATAGAACCAGGGCGAGGGAAATTTGGTGATGTCGACTGCGTCGCCTTCGATCACGTTTTCCATCACCGGCGGGTTGTCGACGAAGACCGGCTTGACCATTTTCTGGGTGGTCAGCTGCATCCACTTCTTCGACAGCTGGCTCATCGACAGCGACGGATCCTGCTCGAGCGAGATCGCCATGCGCTGCGGCGTCGTGAACGCGCTGGTGAACACCGGAATGTCGTAATCCTTGACGTTCTCGAACATCAACGCCGGGCCGCGCTGCTCTTCGTTCACGTTGGCGACGTGGCTCAGCTCGAACTTCCAGTCCACTTCGGACTTGATGCGGTGCAGCTGGCCGTTGGCTTCGAGCGCGGCGATGTAGCTGCGCAGATCGTCGATGGGCCTGACTTCGGTACGTGCGTTCATGTAGTCTCCGTTCAATACGAGTGGTGGTTGAATTCGCTGGCTACGAAACTTTCTTGCCGGTGAGCAGGCTGGACAGGATGTAATCCATGGCCGAGCCGCCCGAGCCGGTGCTGGCGCTCTGGCTCTTTTCGCTCCAGACCGTCTCCGGCCGTGCCTGCAGGATGAAGATATTGCCGCCCGCGGGAAGATCCTTGTCCACGGCCCACTCGATGTCCATCGGGCGGCCGTAGTGTTTTTCGATCTGCTTGCCCATCCATGCGAGTTCGGTGATCTCGTCGTCGATCAGCGACTGCACCTTCTGCCGCTCGAACGGCACTTCGAACGCCTGCGATGTCTGCGTCTTCGGATCGACCGTGTAGCAGATCTGCTTTTGCGAAATGGTGCGGTCGATGATATCCAGCGTGACCTTGTTCACGACGAAATGGTCCGGCGTCACCTCGCCTGAAACCACCGATTCGCCGAAACCGAAGTTCGAATCGATGACGATGACCGATCGATCGCCGTTGGCCGGATGGATGGTGAACATCACCCCGGCGGTGACGGAATTGGCCATCTTCTGCACGCCGACGCTCATGGCCATTTTGTCACTGGCGTAACCCTTGTTGGCGCGGTAGGCGATCGCCCGCCCGGTGTACAAACTGGAAATGCAGCGACGCATGTGATGCAGCACTTCGTCGACGCCGCGTATCCACAAATACGTGTCCTGCTGTCCGGCGAAGCTCGCCCCAGGCAGGTCCTCGGCGGTCGCACTGGAGCGCACGGCCACCGGGACTGCGGGCATGCAGCAGCGCAACGCAAGCTTGCGGTAGCACTCGGCCACCAGGTCTTCGATTTCGACGGAGAACGGCCGCGCCTCGATCAACGCGCGGATTTTTACGCTGATTTCTTCCAGTCCATCGATGTCCCGTTGATCGGCTCCGGCCAGCAGCGACTCAAGCTCCCGGTTTATGCCGGCTTCGGCCATGAAGCGCCGGTAGCCCTCGGTGGTGAGCGCGAAGCCCGGAGGCACCCGCACCCCGGCATTGATCAATTCGCCCAGAGAGGAGCACTTGCCCCCGACCAGGGGCACGGAATCCCGGCGGCACTCCTCGAACCAGCAGACCGCCGGCGGAGCCACGTTCGCGGCGTCCACCGGTGCCTGCTCCATCACGCCCGCGGCACTGGTCATCTGCGCCGATCAGCGCGTGATGGTAATCGCGCCGGTCGAACCGTCAACCCGGATCATCATCCCGGTCTTGATGATCTTGGTCGCATGCCCGGTACCGACCACCGCCGGCATGCCGTACTCGCGGCATACGATTGCGGCGTGGCTCATGACGCCGCCGACATCGGTAACGCAGGCCCCGATCTTGGCAAACGCCGGCGCCCAGGATGGCGAAGTCGTCGGCGCGACCAGGATCTCTCCCTCCTGCAACTGGCCGACCTCGCTCACCGTCCTGCATACGCGCGCCTTGCCTTCGACGATGCCGGGGCTGCCGGCAAAGCCCTTGAGCTCCGTAATACTGCTCGGATCCTTGACCTCCTGCACCGAGGCCCAGTCGGCCAGCGACTTGTTGGTCACGCCCCAGAGCACGATGGTGAATGGCTCCTGGATCACTTCGGGCGCAGTGCCGATGGCCGGCGGCGGGCTCCATTCCTTGAATTTCTGCATCACGCCCTTGCGCCAGAGGATTTCCTTCGGCCAGGTCATGGTGCCGCGCGGTGTAACGCCGGTCGCCCAGGCCGTGACGATGTCCCATAGCGCCGACTTGATCTCGTCGCGGCGCAGCAGCCAGATGTCCTCGACCTCCTCGATCACGCCGTGCTCCTTCATGATCACGCCGACCTCGCGCATCTTGTTCCAGAACACCGAGTGGAACCAGTGCTCGACGTAGAACAGGTGATTTTCCACGTAGGGGAACACCGTCTTGGCGCAGCCGAGCAGTTCGTCGAACTGCTTGCGATCCTCGTCCTTCTCGATCAGGTCGCGATATTCGGCGGTGATGCGGTCGCGCTCGGCGCGTACTTTTTCGGTCGGCCGGTCCAGCGAGATCCCCTGCTTCACCTTCCCGATGTAGGTGGCGATTCCGGACAGCGGCACGTTCATCTGGTCGTTCCAGGAACGGTCGTGGTGAAACCAGCCGGTGCCGGTGGAAATGTTGAACCAGGGCTCGCGCGCCAGGGCGAGCGAGGTCAGCCACTCCACGCCCTTGGGCAGTTTTTTCAGCGCCGCCTCGACCACCGTCCATTCCGGACTGAAAGTGATCACCGAGTCCACGCCCAGCTCAACCGCTCTGCGGGCGAGCTTCTTCAGCTCCTCGTCGGGCTGATACATGATCACGTCGATGCCGGAAATCATCTGCGTCACGCGCTGCGGCGGAATGCTCGGGAACAGCTTCTGCGCAAAGTCGAGGAAAAAGACGTAGGCTGCGTAACCCAGATTGAGAAACTCGAAGTGGTATTGCCAGCACTTGATGCCAAGATTGATCAGGTCGTCGTAGTTCTTCAGCAGGTGATAGCCTTTCGATTCGCCGATGGCGTCGGTCACCACAGAGATGTCTTCCATCTCGGCGAGCCGCGGAATCTGCAGCGCCTCGAGCTCGCGGATGGTGGCTTCCATCTTTACTTTCCACTTGGCTTCGAGCGCATCCCAGTTCTTGTAGTAGTAGCCTGCGCGCTCCATGAAGTTGGGCACGCGGCTGTCGATCTCAGCGGGGTCCTTGACCGGCACTGGTGAAATGTACGGATAACCGTTGATCATGCGGTGGTCGACACCGCGCACCGGCGGCACCATGAATATGCGGTTATTGAACTGGGACAGGGCCAGAAACCAGGCTTCGTCCCAAATGGTGTCGAAGGGATACAGCGGTTCCGGATAGTGCAGGCCGTCGTAGAACCAGAAGGTTTCCTTTTCGTATTGATTGCGCACCGGATCGTCGGTGACGAACTGATATTGGTATGGATACATGCGCTCCCAGCCTTCGGTGCCGGGAATAGTCTTGGCCTTGATGTCGTGCGGAACCGGAAATTTCATTTGCTGTCTCCTCCTAGGATTCGTGGATGCTCCCGTGTATTGCCTGGACGTGCTTTGCGCCTGGCAGTATGCGCAACTACTTCGCAAGCCTTGTGCCAGCTGTGCTTGTCGCAACGCAACAAAACCGCGCTTTTCCATTGTGCTGGAATCGCCTGGAATCCGGCTGGAGCAGGCCAAACCATGGTTTGATGCACCCGCGCAAAAAAGACCCGCAAGGGCGCATGGTCAAGGCCGGCTGGCGCCACCGCGCCAGGCCGGCACTTGTTCTTTTCGTAATTTGACCGACGGTGCGCCGGGGGAAATTGATCATATGGTGAACCGCCGCGAATCCGCAGGCGCCGCGAAAACCGGCGCCCGTGTCATTTCCGTTTGATCTGGATCAAAGCAAAGCGCATGATGAAAGCACTCAATCGCTACTCGGAGGAGGGCTCGACCATGGTCAAGCTTCGTAGCGTTACGTCAGCAGACAGCGACGATCTGCGTGCGCGCGTGCATTTTTGTGCAGAGACCGGACAGATCTGGCTGCACGAACACCGCATGCTGCTGGTTCACGCCGAGGCGCAGGCATCGCTGCGCAAGGAACTCGTGGATACACTGGGCATGGACCGCGCCCAGGGACTGCTCTCGCGCATGGGTTACGCATCGGGCGTGCGCGACGCCGAACTCGCGCGCATCCGTGCGCAGAACTCCAGTGACCTGGAGGCATTCATGACCGGTCCGCAGCTGCACACGCTGGAAGGCATCGTCCGGGTTACGCCGATCAGGCTGGAGCTGGATCGCGTCGCCGGCAAATTCTACGGCGAGTTCCTCTGGGAAAACTCCTGGGAAGGCCAGTGGCACCGGCATTACTACGGCATACACACCGATCCGGTGTGCTGGACCCAGATCGGCTACGCCTGCGGCTACACCACGGCCTTCATGGGCCGGCCCATCCTGTACAAGGAAGTCGAGTGCGTCGGCATGGGACACGGCAACTGCCGGATCATCGGCAAACCCATAGAGGAGTGGGAAGACGCCAGCGAATACCGGCATTTCTCCAACCGCGAATCGATCGCCGACAAGCTGTTCGATTTGCAGACCCAGGTGGTGCAGCTGCGCTCCAGCATAGGCGAGAAGGAAACACTGCCGGCGGACATGGTCGGGGATTCGCCCAGCTTTCGCGCCGCCTACGAATTGCTCAAGCAGGCCGCGGACAACCGGATCACGGTGCTGCTGCTCGGCGAGACAGGAGTCGGCAAGGAACTGTTCGCGCGCTCCCTGCACGACATGGGTACGCGCCGCGATGCACCCTTTGTCGCCATCAACTGCGCCGCGATTCCGCACGATCTGGTCGAGTCGGAACTGTTCGGCGTCGAAAAGGGCGCCTACACCGGCGCACTCGTCTCCCGCCCGGGCCGTTTCGAGCGTGCAGACGGCGGGACGCTGTTTCTCGACGAAATCGGCGACCTCCCGCTCGCGGCCCAGAGCAAGCTGCTGCGCGTGCTGCAGGAAGGCGAGCTCGAGCGCCTGGGCGACCAGAAGACGCGCAAGATCAACGTGCGCCTGGTGGCGGCGACCAACTGCGATCTGCAGCAGCTGGTCAAGGAACGCAAGCTGCGATCGGACCTGTACTACCGGCTCAACGCCTACCAGATCGAAATCCCGCCGCTGCGCGAACGCAAGGAGGACGTGGCGCTGCTCGCCAAACGCTTCCTGGCGAAGTATTCGGTGGTACACGCGAAGAAGCTGCGCGGATTCACCGACAAGGCAAAGCGGGCGCTGCTCACCTACGACTGGCCTGGCAACATCCGCGAGCTGCAGAACATGGTCGAGCGCGGCGTGATCCTGGCGCCGAGCGGAACACGCATCGAGGTAAACCACCTGTTCTCCCCCTGCTCCGAAGAACACGCGCGCGAGTTCGGCCTGGATACCAACGGCGCGCCCGGAGTCAATCGCGCCGAGAGCAGCAGGAATCTGTGCGACGCGGTGTTCAACGGGGTGCTGACGCTGGATCAGGTCGAGGCCATGCTGCTCGAGACCGCCGTCGACAAAGCGCGCGGCAATCTTTCATCGGCGGCACGGATGCTCGGCCTGACGCGAGCGCAGCTCGCCTACCGGCTCAAACGCCTGCACGAGAGCGGAGCGGGAGCCGCGGACATCAACATTGCGCCCTCCGCCGGCTCCCTGAACCTGCATCCCTGATGCGGGCCGGGCTGCGCGAGGAGGTGCAGCGCTACCTCGGCCAGCACCAGGTAATGACCCTGGCCAGCCAGGGCGAGGAAGGTGTCTGGGCGGCAGCGGTGTTCTACACAAACGAAGGGTTCGCGTTCTACTTCCTCTCCTCCCCCTCCAGCCGGCATGGCCGCAACCTTGCCGCCAACCCGCGGGCGGCGGCCACGATCCATGCGGATTACGCGGACTGGAGAGAAATCAAGGGCGTGCAAATGGAGGGCAAGGTCTGCCTGCTTGCCGGCAAGGAGGAAGCCGAGGCGCGCGGCCTGTATGGCGCGAAGTTTCCGATTGTCGCCAATGCCGGGCAGGCCCCGGCTTCGATAATCAAGGCTTTGGCCAGGGTGCGCTGGTACAGGTTCGTGCCGGAGCGACTCTACTTTATCGATAATTCCGCGGGCTTCGGCCAGCGCGAGGAAATCGAGCTGCGAACCGGCGGCGCCTAGCCTGCCGCCTGCGCCGATCGGCCACAGGCGTGTCAGAAAGCGCAGAAGCGTTCGGTGTGGCGGCGCGAATCCCCTGCCAGACAGCCATCGAAGCCGCACAGCGCCAACGCGCGCTCGAGCGCGGCCTCGAAGCGCAGCGGATCGGCGACACTTTCGTATATTTCCATCCAGGTGGACGAGTCGTCGTCGCGCCGCAGCAAACGGCCCTGTATGCCTGTTTCCTGCGCCAGCGCCGACTGCACAGCCTCGACCACGCTGCGCACGCGCGCCGTATCGGACTTAGCGACCCGGTAATAGATATAGTAGTTCAGCTGCATCCTGGGTATCCCCGGTGGACGGCGGTCCCGGCGCACTGCGCGAGCGCAGCGAGCCGGCTGTACGCCTCTGCGGCCCGGACATGCGATATCGCGCATGCCCGGCGCGCCCGCGAATTATGCGCCAGGAATAGTCCGTTGCGCAGCAAGGTATGACGGAAGATACTTCGGCTCGTGCGGCTCAATCTCCTATCCCCTGCCACGGCGCAGGCATACACGGCGGCCATATTCGACTTCGAAGGCACCCTGGTCGATTTCCAATGGCAGCTCAAGCCGGCCGAAGACGAACTGCGCCTCGCCTTCGCCGCACTAGGTTTGGGCGGCGACGAATTCACCAGTTGCAATTACGCCGGCATGTGGAATGCGGCAGCCGACCTGCTGGCGCCGCAAGGACGCATGGCAGAGCTGCGCCAGGCGCTGTGTCCGATCTACGAGCGCTGGGATTTCGACGCCCTGACCAGGTGGAGGCCGCGACCCGGGGCAACGGAACTGCTACGCCGGCTCGCGGCGGCGGGGACGCGCGTAGGCATGGTCAGCAATGTGGGGCGCGCGGCGCTGGCGCGCGCGCTGACGCGTTTCAGCTACACCAATCTGCTGTCCCCGGTCGTCACCCGGGACGATGTGCGCTACATGAAGCCCAGGGCCGAGGGCATATTGCAGGTGCTGGCAAACTGGGGGGTCGCCGCCGGCGAGGTGCTTTTCATCGGTGACAGCCGGGCCGACGTGCTCGGCGCGCGCGCTGCCGGCCTGCCGGTGGCCATCATACGCGGAGGCGAATGTGACGAGACCGCCTTTGCCGACGCTCCCCCCGACCACATGATCTCGCAGCTGGACGAGCTGGCCTAGCCCGCCGCTGAACGCCTGTCGCAGAACGTCTAGACCTGACTCAAGCGACCGACCGGCGCCAGATTTCACCGAGTTGCGCCGACAGCGTCATAGGGTCGAAGGGCTTGCCGACAACATCGAGTGCGCCGAGTCTCTTGTAATGCAGAATTTCGCCGGCCTGGATCTTGGCGGTCATGAATATCACCGGCGTCTGCGCCGTCTGCGGAATCGCCCGCAGCGCCGCCAGGGTCGCCGGCCCGTCCATTTCAGGCATCATCACATCGAGCAGTATCAGGTCCGCATTCGCGCCCGGCGCCGCCGCCAGCGCCTCCTTGCCCGAACTGCAGGCGATTACGGTCAATCCGCCGACGGCTTCGAGTACGGTAACCGCGATGGTGCGTATGCTCGCCTCGTCTTCGACGTAGAGTATGCGTTTCAGGTCCCTGGACATGCCCGTTCCTTTTCCTTGTGCATTGGACTTCGCCACTTGGCGTTCGTTGCCAAACGAGGGGCCATCTCCCCGCATGCTCCCCTGCATCTGCCCTTGCAGAATTCATACTGCAGGGGCTACTTGCTGAATGCGTTCGATCAGGCGGCACCCCGGGGTTCGTGCCACAGCGGCAGTATGAAATAGAAGGTGCTGCCCTGGTTCAACCCGGTTTCAAAACCGATCTCGCCCCCCAGGCCTTCGACGATCGCCTTGGAAATCGACAGGCCAAGGCCGGTGCCGCCGCCCTGGCGCATGTCGGTGGAATCTTCCTGGGAGAATTTCTGGAAGATGCGCTGGCGGAACGCGTCCGAAATGCCCGGCCCGCGATCGACGACGCCGACACGACATCGCTCGCCCTGAGCGCTCACGCTTATATCCACGCTGCCATGCGCCGGCGAAAACTTGCACGCATTCGAGATCAGATTGGTCAGCACCTGCGCCAGGCGGTCGCGGTCGGCCTGCACTTTGGCACCGGGCCGGGTCGAAACAATCTGCAGCCGCACCTGATGCTGCGCGGCGTAGCCTTCGTTCGCCTCGACCGTCTGCTCGACCAGCTGCATGAGATCGACCACCTGCAGCTGAAAGCTCATCTTGCCCGACTCGATTTTCTCCATGTCCAGTATGTCGTTGATCAGCCGGATCAAGCGTTCGCAGTTGTCCTTGGCGATTTCGATGAAGCCGCGAACCTTTTCGCTCAGGGGTCCGGCCACCCCGCCGGAGAGTATCCCGAGGGAGCCGCGGATAGAGGTGAGCGGCGTGCGCAACTCGTGACTCACGGTAGAGACGAATTCGCTTTTCATCCGGTCCAGGCGCTTGAGTTCGGTGATATCCGTGAGCAAGGCATAGAAACCTTCCACCTCGCCGAGCGCACCGCGCCGCGGGATGTAGGTCGCATCCAGATCGATTGTTCCGCCTTCGCGTTTCGCCTGGCTGCGCTGAAACTGGACTTTCTCCCCCGCCAATGCGCGGCGCACATAGGGCTGCAGAACGGGGTAGACATCCTCGCCGTAAAGGTGTCGCAAGGCACGGCCGATGAGGTCCTGAGCTTGTGCACCGACGAATGTCGCCAGGGCTTTGTTGCAGAACCTGAGTATTTCGCCGGAATCGGCGTAGCTGATGAATGCCGGCACGGCGTCGGTGATCAGCCGCAGCTCCCGTTCGCTCGCGCGCAAGGCCTGTTCCGCCTGCTTGATATCGGACACGTCCTGCGCGACGCCTATCACGCGCAGGACGCTGCCGTCGGCGTCGCGCACGATATAACCGCGAGCCGACACCCAGACTATCCTGCCGTCAGTGCGCGTGAGGCGGTACTCGTCCTTGTAGGGCTCCCCGGTCTCGGCGGCCTCGTTCAGAGTACGCAGGAAATGCAGCAGATCCTCCGGATGGACCATGTCCTGCAGTCCCGCATGGCCGCCGGGCGGAGCTGGGCCCGCAAGGCGCCAAGGATCTTCCGGCCAGACGAACTCGTCCTGCGCAAGGTTCCAATCCCATCGCACCATGCCCGCCGTGGCCAGAGCCAGCTGCAGGCGCAAGTCGTGCTCCTGCAGCATCAGTTCGATGGACTTGCGCTCGGTCACGTCGTGATTGGTGCCGGTGATTCGCAAGGGGCTGCCGCCGCCGCGCTGCACCACCTTGCCGCGGCTGAGGATCCAGATCCAACTATCATCCACGCGCCTGACCCGGTGTTCCTCGCTGTAGTCGGCGGTGGACCCGTTCAACACGCCTTTGATCGCGGATTGCACGCGGCCGGCATCTTCGGGATGGACCAGATCGAACAGCACTGCGGGGGCCACCGTAGTCTCCTGCGCCGGTGCACCCAGCATCTGCAGCCAACCGGCACTGAGATAGACCTCGTTGCGCGGCACATCCCAATCCCACGCGGCGCTCTTCGATCCTTCAAGCGCGTAGTCGAGCCGCTGGCGTGCGTTGGCGAGATCGCGTTCGACGCGGCGGCGGCCGCGGTCGTAGCGATTGATCACGAACACGGTCCAGATCAGCAGCGCGACCGCCATCGCTCCGCCCCAGACTGCGAGCGTCAGCAGCAGCGCTACAAGATTTTCTACCCTGTCTTCGCTTTCCGCGGTCATCTGCCGTTCGCGTTCGGCGATCGCATTGGCAATTCCTTGCATTTTCCTGTCGGCCGCGCTTTGCCGCCCGGGCGATGGCACCGCCCCTGCGCTGCCCGCACCGCGACCCGGAAGCGGTTCGGCGAGCGCGTCCAGACGGGCCTGCGCGATCTGCTTGAATTGATCGAGACGACCTTTCTGATCCGGCGCTGCCAGGACGGTGCGCAGGTTTGCAATTTCCCTCAGGACGCGCTGGGCTGAGCCGCCATATGCGAGCTGATCGGCCGGATCACCAGTGTATCGATACCGGATCTGGGCCGATTCGGCGCGTTCCATGTCCCGGCGCAGCACCTCCAGATTTTCTCTGACGAGCAGCAGCCGCCGCACCTCCTCCCGGGTCTTGAGAAACTCGCCTGCGCTGTAAAAGCCAAATACGCCGATCACGAGCAAAATGCCCAGGCCGATCGAAAGGGCCAGCGTGACCCTGGTGCCGAGGGAGAAGCGCAGAAATGCAGGCAAGATCGCGTCTTTAGCGTCGGACGGCAGCCTGCCCGATTGCGGCCAGCAGCGCCGACGCCGTTTCCTGTTCGGCCGGACCGGGTAGCCGCCCGCTCCCAATCAAGCGGTCCAGGAACAGTTCGAGTTCACCTGCCGCCTCGCTCGCGCCCGGGAGCCCGAAAGTCGCCCCCGAACCGGAGATACCGTGGGCCATCCGCAAAAGCTCGGACAGTTGCAGTGAGGGCAGTTCCTCGGCGACGACGCGTCTCCAGAGGGTTTCCATCTGCGCCACCGTGCCCGGCAGCTGCGCGGCGTAGTCGGCGCTCAGCCTGGCGATCGTGCGTTCCAGTTCGTCCTCGTTCACGGATCATCCATCCTGGTTAAGTTGCCGATTCAGAATTTCGCTGCTGCGCGCGATGGCGCCCGGTTCCGGACTGCCCGACTATCCAGGCCAGGGGTCCTGATCTACCCCCGGCTTTCCGCCGCCCTCGGACAGTCCGAGCACGACTTTGACGGCCTTGGTCAGCACGTCGATCTCGAACGGCTTGGTGATATAGCCGTCTGCGCCGCCCGCAAGCCCCTTGAGCACCGCATCGCGCGTCGCCTTCGCGGTGAGCATGACTACCGGCACCGTCCTCAGCGAGGGATGCTCACGAATCTTCAGCAGCACTTCGAAACCGTCGACATCGGGCAGCAAGACGTCGAGCAGCACCAGATCCGGGCGCGGCGCTCGGCGTAATTCGGCAAGGAGTTCGGCACGGTTTTTCGCGATGCGCACCGTGTAACCTTCGTCCGCCAGAACATGCTTCAGCAGATTTGCGAGGTGCGTTTCGTCTTCGACCACCAGCACCAGCAGCGCCTGCAAGTCCTCCCCTTTTTTCCGGGTACTCGCGCGGCGCGCGATACGCACGAAGTAGCCTTGCTGCTGCAACAACGATGCTGTGGCGACAGCTTCCTTTTGCGCCTTGGCCGACGCTTGGGCGGCGGGCAGCAGTGGTCCAGTGGTCTGGAAGAAATCGACGAGATCGAACGACCCGGCCGGGTCCTTGACCGCCTCTATCAATCCTTCCTGCGCGAGCCTGCCGAATATCGTCACGGCTACATTGCTGCCTATGCTTCGGGCGCGTGCAGCAGTCTCTGCTACCGTCGACTTCCCGTCGATCAATATCAGCAGCTCGAGTTCCGGCGGCGCGAGCCAGGTCGCCGAACCACGTAGCTCATTCTGACCTTTCGCCGTCAGCGCAAATACATCCTCGTCATGGATCTCATGACCGTTCTTTTCAGGCATTCTTCGAACGCAGCACTATGAGATATTTCAAAATGAACGGACGCATCCCCGCATACTCCCCTGAGCCAGGGGCCATTTCCCCAATTCTGAAACGGCCTCCAAGCCAAGGATAGAGGGTACACGACAAAGTCGGGTCATACATCCCCGCGGCGCGCTTACCCTTGCGCGGCAACTACGCGCGCCTACTCGTCGTCTGCGGGTGTGGTGGCGACGATGAAGGTCAGGTCGCCGAGGCCGGTGTTGGAAATCCCGTGCTCCACCCCGGGCGGGATGTAAATGACGTCGTGCTTGCGCACCACCCGGCGTTTGCCGTCCATTTCCATCATGCCCTCGCCTTCGAGCACGTGATACACCTGCTCCTGCGCCTTGTGCTTGTGCAGCGCCACGTTGGCCATGGGCTGATAGCAGGAGACGCGATAGTCGATCAGCCGCGAGCCCGCGGTCTCGGGGCGCACCAGCGCTTTGGACAATGCGCCGCCGTAGTGCCCTGGGAACTCCTGCCAGGGTACTTCGATCACGTTGCGTATGAGCGCGGCGCGCTTTGCTCTGCTTTTTGACTTCTTCTTCATCATGGGCTCTCCGAGCTTATTTTGCGGGGATGAACTTCGTGCCGAATACCGGCTCCTTGTGCGGGATCGGCGGCAAGGCCCAGGCGCCGGTGCCGGGCGGGCGGATGTTGGCATCGACATGTACGTCGATCAGGCAGGGTTTGTTCAGTGCGATGGCGTGCGCCAGCGCCCCCTTGAAATCCTCGGATTTCGTGACCGTGTAGCCCTCGACCCCGGCGGCGCGCGCCCAGGCGGCGAAGTCCGGGTTGTAGGGCTTGTTCTCTGCGCCCTGGTAGAAGCCGGTGCCGATTTCGCGCCCGTCGAAATAGGCGTATTGAAGATCGCGGATCGCCGCCCAGGAAAAATTGTTCCATACCACCCAGACCGCGGGGATGTTGTATTCAACCGCGGTGCAAAGAACATGCGGCACCATGGTGAATCCGCCGTCGCCGCAGATCGACACGCAGGGTCGGTCTGGCGCCGCGAGCTTGGCCCCGAGTATCGAACTCGGGCCGAAGCCCATGCCGGAATAGCCCCAGGTGTTGAGCATGGTCTGCGGCCGGCGCGCGTTCCAGAACTGCATGAACCAGTTGTGATGGATGCCCGAATCCAGCGATATGATCGCGTCCTCCGGCAGCACTGCGCGGCAGTCGGCGACGATGCGCTCGGGCCGCAGCGGCGAGGCATGAATTTCGAAATTGGGCCTGACGTGCGCTTCCCACTCGGCGCGCCATTTGGCGATGTCGGCACGCCATTCCTTCAATCTTCCCGCCTTGTCCAGCTTGCGCCCCGACAGTTCGCCCAAGAGCTGGACGAGGAAGATGCGTGCATCGGCGAGCACGCCCAGGTCCGGGGCGTAATTGCGCCCGATCTCGGCGTGATCGACATCGACGTGTATGAGCCTGGCCTGCGGAAAGTTCCAGGAATAGCCCGGCATCCAGGACGAGGATGAGCGGTCGTCGAAGCGCGCGCCGATCGCCAGCACCAGGTCGGTGTGGCGGCCGGCCTGGTTCGCCTGATAGGCGCCGTTCCTGCCGATGAAGCCTAGCGACAGCGGGTCGTTCATGTCCAGGCAGCCCATGCCATTGGGTGAGCTGATCACCGGAATCTGCAGGGCGTGCGCGAATTCGGTCAGTTCCCTGCTGCCCTCGGAAAGCGTCATTCCGTGGCCGATGAAAATCACCGGGCGCTTTGCCTGCAGCACCATATCCAGCGACTTGCGGATGTCCTCCGGCGATCCGCCGCTGCGGCGCAGCTGAAAGCCCTGCCATTCGGGCTCCAGCGCCACATCCGCCTCCTCCTGAAACAGG
>JACZJV010000193.1 GCA_014860355.1 Burkholderiales bacterium
GTCCAGGTGCCTATGGTCTGCACGTCCTTGCTCTGCTTGGGATAGCTGCCGGCCTTGATGATGCGCTTGTCGTAGCCCTTGTTGATTTTCTGCAGTTCCCTGAGTTTTTCGTCGGGCACTTCCATCACCTGAATGTCCCGGGCCGAGGCGAGGTCCATCACGGAGGATGCCGGCACGGTGGTGATCAGGGTGAACACCTGGGCATGGCCGTCCTTCAACTGCGATACCGAATCGGTGTACGAACTGTGGTTGACCTTGGACATCTTGCTGTAATCGAGGCCGTAGACCTTGAGCACGTCGCGCGTCATTTGCTCGCCGGTGTTGCCTTTCTGCTGGGTAGTGAGCGCCTTGCCATTGGCGTCGGCAACGGTCTTGATGCCTGCGTCAGCGAGGCCGACCATGTGGAAATACTGGAAGTAAAGCGTTGCCAACTGGCAGACATTGTCCTGCTTCGAGTCGAACGGGGCTTGCCCGTTGACACCGTCGACGGAGGATACGGCGTTGCCGAAGCCGAGATCAGCCTTGCCGGTCTGCACGCCCTTGATGTTGGAAATGCCGGCGCCCGGCAGCACTTGCATGCTCGCGCCGGGAATGGCCTTCTCGATGAGGCCCTGAATCGCGCCGCCGAGCGGATACCAGGAGCCGCCCTGCGGGCCGGTCATCATTTTCAATTGTTGCGCCGATACGGGCGCGGCGAAAGCCAGGGCCATGGCGGCCGATCCCAATACTTTTCCGAGTCGCGAGATTTCGATCATGAAATCCTCCTTAGGGTTACTTCGGTTACCGGATGGCAGAAATCGCTAGTGCAAGCCAAATTGTGTGGGGAGCGGTGTACTTAGTCAAGTGCGGAGCCAAAATCGTGCTGCGCTTGGTTCGACCCGTTGGCCATGGGGCGCTGGGCGGATTGCTGTTTCTATCGCCTGCAACGCAGCGCCCGCTCGGTGCGGGCGGCAAGCTGTCCGAACAGCGTACCCAGGGTGGCGGCGGCGAGCAGCACCCAGCGCGCCGCCGTCCAGTTGCCTGCGTCTGCGACCACCGCCGCGATCAGCGGCGGGCCGAAGAAGGGACCGAGTTGCGCCACCTGCACGATCAATCCCTGGATGCCGCTGATCTGACTCGCGTCGCGTGCATAGATTTGCGATCCCGAGAGTACCGCTGCCGGGATGATCCCGCCGGCAAACATCAGGAGCATGCACAGAGCGGCGCGCAGCGCGTCGGACAGGGCGGAGGAGAATATGCCCCATGAGGCTGCCGCGCAAACGAGAAACGCGCAGCTGATCACGTGGCCGCGCGGCGCGGCGCGATGGACTAACCAGGTGCCGAACAGGTTGCCGCCTACATTGACGCCGACCACCAGCGCGGTCAGGAGCGCCGCAGCGCTGACCGTTGCACCGCGCTCTTGCACCAGGAACGTGGGCAGCCAAACCATGATCGCGTAAAACATCAGCGTGTAGCAGCCAAAACCGAGTGCCAGCCACCAGGGTCCGGGTTGGCGCAGCGCCTGGATCACGCTCGCGCAGGTGATCGCCGAGCCGCTGCGCGCCGCGCTAAACGCGGCCTGCGTTCGCGTCAGCGCCACCGCGCACGCGAGCGTCATCAGGACGATCACCAGCCAGAAAGCGCGCCAGCCCAGAGTGCCGAGCAAGAACGGGCTCGCCAGCATCGTCAGGCTCGCGCCCAGGGGCAGGTAGGTGCTCCACAATCCCAGGGTCAGATTGAGTTCCCGCGGCGCGCTCGCCGCAGCGACCAGCGCCGGTGCGGACACTGCAATAGCAATGAACCCCGCACCTTCCAGGATGCGCGACGCGAACAGCACGGTTTCGCCGGCCGCGGCCGCGCCGAGCAGCCCGCCCAGCATCAAGGCGAGGAGTCCCGCAGCGCAGCCGCGCAGCGCGCCGTAACGGGCGGCGAGCGCGCCGAAGAATATGGCGGTGGTGACCGCCAGCGTATTGAAGGTCGAATTGACCCAGCCTGCCGCGACCAGCGACAAATTGAACTCCTCGCGCAGCTGGGGAATCGCGGGCGGCAGCTTGCCTACGTAGGCGGCAGCGACGATGCCCGCCGCGATGACGGCCGAGACTGCGGGCCAGTTGGTAGCCGGGGTTCGCGTGCGCACGGCTTGATGCCCTCGGAAGCGACTCTTGTCGCAGGTCAAATTGCCCGGATTTGGTGCGGCGTACACTCGCTGCCAAGACTTGTTGTCAGCAGCACATATCCTGGGTCCGATCATATCAACAATTGCTTCCTGGAGAGTTTGCCATGGTCATGATGAACGCACAGCAATACCGCGACAGCCTTGCGAAGCGCAAACCGCTGAAGGTCTACCTGGACGGCAAATTGCTCGCCGATCCGCTGGCGCATCCCTACATCAAGACCTCGATGAATACGGTGGCCCTCACCTACGAACTGGCGCATGTCGCCGAGCACAGCCAGCTCATGACCGCCAGGTCCGCGCTCACCGGCGAGACCATCAACCGTTTCTGTCACCTGCACCAGAGCACCGACGATCTGATCAACAAGGTGCGCATGCAGCGCCTGCTCGGGCAGCGCTGCGGCACCTGCTTCCAGCGCTGCGTCGGGCTGGATGCCCTGAATGCGGTGTTTGCCACCACTTTCGACATGGACCAGAAGCTGGGCACGAGCTACCACGCGCGCTTCAGGAAATTCGCCATCGCCATGGAGCGCAACGACTGGATCGTCGACGGCGCCATGACCGACGTCAAGGGCGATCGCGGCAAGCGCCCCGCCGAGCAGAAGGACAAGGACATGTACCTGCGCGTGGTCGAGCGGCGCGCCGGGGGCGTCGTCATCCGCGGCGCCAAGGCGCACCAGACCGGAGCGGTCAACTCGCACATGGTGCTGGTCATGCCCACCGTGTCCCTCAAAGGCGACGAGAAGGACTACGCCGTCGTATGTGCGCTGCCCTCGGATACGGACGGGATCACCTATATCTACGGCCGCCAGTCCTGCGACGAGCGCAAGCTCGGCGGCGGCGAAGCGTCCGACATCGATGCGGGCAGCTCGACCTACGGCGGCCAGGAAGCGCTGATGATTTTCGACGACGTGTTCGTGCCCAATGACATGATATTCATGAACGGCGAAACCGAGTTCGCCGGCCTGCTGGTCGACCTGTTCGCGAGCTACCACCGTCAGAGCTACGGCGGCTGCAAAGTCGGCAATGGCGACGTGGCCATCGGCGCCGCGGCCTCCATCGCCGAATGCAACGGCGTCGCCCGGGCCTCGCATATCAAGGACAAGATCGTCGAGATGAACCATCTCAACGAAACCCTGTTTGCCTGCGGCATCGCCTGCTCCGCCAACGGCAAGAAGCTGCCCGCCGGAAATTATTTCGTCGACGCGCTCCTTGCCAATGTATGCAAGCAGAACGTGACGCGCATGCCCTATGAGATCGCCCGCATCCTGCAGGACATCGCCGGAGGCCTGATGGTCACCCTGCCCTCGGCCAAGGACTGGCTCAACCCGGAGACCGCCGGAATCCTGAAGAAGTATCTTGCCGGCGCCGACGGCATGAGCACCTACGAGCGCGTGCGGCTGCTGCGCCTGATCGAGAACCTCACCATGGGGCGCGGCGCCGTGGCCTATCTCACCGAATCCATGCACGGCGCCGGCTCGCCGCAGGCGCAGCGCGTGCTGATCAGCCGCCTGGCCAATGTCGAGGAGAAGAAGGTGTACGCGAAAAGCCTCGCGCTCAACAACAGCCTGGAGACGGTGGAGGCCGCGATACGCGCGGGGCTGGAGAAAGTCCGCGGTCCTGCCAAGAAGAAATCTGCAATACCTGCCGTGGAGCCATCCACGGCGTCTTGAATGTCGCCGTAGGTCACGAAGGCCATTGCGCGCTGCGCGCGCCAACCGTGCTTTCTGTACGGATGAAAAGCGCATCCGTACAGAAAGCACGGTTATGGTAAACGCCGATCCAGCGGTGGGGGTTTCATACAAGATCGGCGATTGCGCGCGGATGTGTTGTTCATCCGCGCGCAATCGACGATCCGCGCGGACGGGACGCCGTCCGCGCAAGTGCCCATTGCGCAGTTCGAAGTATCGTCGAACGTCGGCCGGTGCCGCGGTTGGCGGCCAGCCGCTTACCGCTGCTGTTTCAGATACGCGAGCAACTCGGTGAGTTTGCGCCCGGCCTCGGCCTTGACTTGATCGGGATCCTTGCCGCTCCAGTCGTAGAAGCCTTTGCCGGTCTTGATGCCGAGGTGTCCGGCTTCATAGAGGTCTTGCAGCGCGCGGCCCGGCTGTTCGCCGTGGTGCAGCACCGGCACCAGCGCACGCTGCGCCAGCGCGTGGGTATCCAGGCCGCTGATGTCCTTCTGTTCTATCAAACCGGTGATGCACATGCGCGGCGCGAGCATCTCGCGCGCGCAGCGGTCGATTTCCTCGGCGCTCGCCACGCCCTGGTCGATCAGGTAGTAGGCCTCGTGCAGGATGGCATGCTGCAGCCGGTTGATCAGCAGGCCGGGCACGGCGCGTTTCAATCGCACCAGGTTTCTGCCTGCGGCCTCGAGCAGGCGCACCGCCGTGTCCATGGCGGCGGGATCGGTGGCCTTCACCGGCGCGACCTCGACCATGGTGTTGACCTCCGCCGGCATGAAGTAATGCATGCCGATAAAGCGCTGCGGATACTTGAGCGGCTGGGCCAGCAGTTCAAGGTCGATGCCCGAAGTGTTGGAGGCGAGCACCGGCGCACCCGAATAGGCGGATTCGATGGCAGCATAGCAGGCGAACTTCAGTTCCTTTTCCTCCGGTACCGATTCAATCACCAGCTGCGGTGCTTCCGGCGGCAACTTGTCGAGCAGTGCGACGCGCGCATCGACGCCGGCGACTTTTGCCGCGTTGCGCGTAAGGATGGCGCAGGAGATCCCGGCGGCCGCAAAGCTCTTGGCAATGCCGCGGCCCATGACGCCGGAACCGAGGACGAGGACTACAGGTCGATTCATCGTGTTCTCCGTTTATCGCCGGCCCGCCGGTCTCAGACCACCGGCGTGAGCACCGGCTTGCCGGCGAAATGCGCGCGCAGGTTGTCCACGGTGAGATCGCCCATGGCTTTGCGCGTCTCGTGGGTGGCGCTGCCCACATGCGGCTGCAGCACTACCTGGTCCATCGCGTACAGCGCCTCAGGCACGCGCGGCTCGTCTTCGAATACGTCCAGGCCCGCGGCGCCCAGTTTGCCCTCGGCGAGCGCCCTGACCAGGGCGGGCTCGTCCACGACGGAACCGCGCGCGACGTTGATCAGGGTGCCTTGCGGACCCAGGGCCTCGAGCACCTGCGCATCGACCATGTGATGCGTGGCTGCGCCGCCGGGGCAGATCACCATGAGCACGTCGCAGTCGCGCGCCATGTCTGCGAGCCTGGCGTAGTACTTCGGTGCCGCGCCGGGCTGCGGCTTGCGGCCGTGGTAGACGATATGCATGCCGAAGGCTTCGGCGCGCTTGGCGATGGCCTTGCCGATGCGGCCGTATCCGAGTATGCCCATGGTCTTGCCGCCCACTTTCTGCGCCAGCGGCAGCGCACCCTTGAGCCAGCTGCCGGCGCGCACGAAACGATCGCCGAGGCTGATGCGCCGCAGGGTTGCCAGCGTCAGGCCCATGGCCAGGTCGGCGACGCACTCGTTCAGCACGTCGGGCGTGTTGGTCACGGTCAGGCCGCGCTGCCTGGCCGCAGCCAGATCGACGGAATCGACTCCGACGCCGAAGTGGGAGATGAGCTCGATCTTGGGCAGCGCGTCCATCAGCTGCGCGTCGGCGCCATTGGCTGCGCTGGTCTGGAGCGCGCGCACGCGGCCGCCGACTTCCCTGAGGAGCGCGGCCCGGTCTTTCGCCTGCCACAGCTTGTGCACGGTGAAGTCGCGCTCCATCGATTCATACGAAGGCGCATAGAAATGTCCGACAGAGAGGATTTCTATTTCTTTCATGACTTGAACTTGGCGCAGAGTTTTTCGGATTCGCGCGCAAGCAGGCCCACATCGGCGCCGACCGCGACGAACAGGCAGCCAAGCTCGAGGTAGCGGCGCGCATCGGCCTCGACCGGCGCGAGGATGCCGGGCGCCTTGCCGGCCTTGCGGATGCGTTTGATCGCGCCGTCTATCGCCTGCTGCACTTGCGGATGCGCAATGTTGCCCAGGTGCCCCAGTCCAGCGGACAGGTCGGCCGGGCCGATGAACACGCCGTCGACGCCGTCAGTAGCGGCGATGGCGTCCAGGTTGTCCAGGCCCAGCTGCGTTTCCACCTGCACCAGCACGCACAGCTCTTCTTCCACGCGCTTGAAGTAATCCTTGACCCGGCCGAAGCGCGTCGCGCGCGTAGTGCCGGCGACGCCGCGCACGCCGCGCAGCGGATAGCGTGTGTAGGCGACCGCATTGGCGGCTTCCTCGGGCGTCTGCACATAGGGAATCAACAACGTCTGCACGCCGGCATCGAGAAAGCGCTTGATCAGCACCATGTCGTTCCACGCCGGGCGCACGATCGCCGTGGTCGGATAGGCCGAGGCCGCCTGCAGCTGGGTGAGCACGTTCTCCAGGTCGTTGGGCGAGTGCTCGGTGTCGAGCAGCAGCCAGTCGAAACCCGAGCCCGCGATGACCTCCACGCTGTAGTGCGACGACAGGCTGGACCACAGGCCTATCTGCGGTTTGCCCGCTTTCATGCCGCGCTTGAATTGATTGACTGGCAGTTCCATGAGTGCTCCGCGAAAAAGAAAGATCGGTTAGAAATCGCAGCCGCGCTGGCGCAGCGTTTCGTCCACCCAGCGGCGGTCGATCCTGCCGCTGGCGATGGATTTGAGCATCGCGGTTTCCTTGGCGAGCTGCGCTTGCGCGAGGGCGAGGACTTCTTCCGCGTGCGCCAGCGGCACCGCGACCACGCCGTCCTCGTCGCCGACGATGATGTCGCCGGGATGGACCACCATGCCGTCCAGGGCGATGGGCGCGTTGATTTCACCCGGTCCGTTCTTGTACGGGCCGCGATGGGTTACGCCGCAGGCGTACACCGGAAAACGCCGGGCGCGGATCTCGGCCGAATCGCGTATCGCGCCGTAGATAACCAGGCCGGCCACGCCGCGCTTTTCTGCAAGGCTGGACATGATGTCGCCGATGATGGCGTAGGTGAGGACGCCGCCGGCATCGACCACGATGACATCACCCGGCGCGGCAATGTCGATCGCCTTGTGCACCATGAGGTTGTCGCCCGGGGCGACCTTGACGGTCAGCGCCGGGCCGCACAGCCTGCCGCCCTTGTGCATCGGGCGCAGCGCGGCGCCGCCGGCGACGAGGCGGTTCATGTTGTCCGATAGGTGCGCGCTCACCATGGCGGCCAAGGCCTTGACGAGTTTTTTCGCCGGGCGCGCCGGCATGGGCAGGATGCGAAATCCGATGTTGGTCATTGAACGGCTCCGGCTGAATAATAGATGGATGCCGCGGCACGCAAAAGTCGGCGCGCTGCGGGACGGCGATTACAGAGGCGAGAACGAGGTCGAACGCAGGATGCGGTTTTCCATGCCGAGCATGTATCCGGCCTCCGTGTTCATCTTGAGATACGCCTGCCACTGCGGGTCCTGCTGCATCGCGTCGCGCTTTATCTCTCGCTCGGCCTGGTCGGCGTAGGCCCACAGGTGGACCACCTGGTTGAGCGGGCCGACCTCGGTGGTGGTGAACACTACCGGCTTGCCGATGTAGCGCAGCTGGATCGGATAGGCGTGCTTCTCGTACATCGCGAGCCAGGCGGTTTGCATTCCGGGTTTGAAGGTATAGATGCGCAGGTCGAAAATCATGGTGGCTCCTGGGTGCGGCTGACGGAATTTCCGGCGCGGCTCATGCGGCCGTCGCGCAGATATCGACCGGGGATTATGGATTTCCCGATATGATACCAGTCCCCAAGCCCGGCGGCGGAAGGGTTCCGGCGCTGATTCGCCCGCCGTATGTCCGGCAATTGTGCCTGGCGGTTACGCCTCAGGTGCAGTCGCCCCTCGGATCAGACCTCGTGCCTCCGGCAGATCGTCAACACGGCAAATCGTCGATGTTGCCTCGAATTCGAATTGGGCATATATTCGCCCTCCCCGCAGTTCCCGTTCGAGGATGGCGATGACTTCGGCGACCCGCTCTGCCAACGGATCGAACGGCAATTCCTCGTTGACGGCACTGACGCTTGCCGCGCTCGGCGTGGTATACGGCGACATCGGCACCAGCCCGTTGTATGCGTTCAAGGAAGCGTTCAGCGGCACGCACGGACTGCCGCTAACCGAGGCGAACGTGCTGGCGGTGCTGTCGATGATGTTCTGGTCGGTCACGCTGGTCGTCTCCCTGAAATACGTGAGCATCGTCCTGCGCTTCGACAACGGCGGCGAAGGCGGTATCCTGGCGCTGCTCGCGCTTGCCTCGCGCCTGACGCGCGAGCGCCCGCGCCTGGCCTGGACCGTGGGCATGCTCGGCGTTTTCGGAGCATCGCTGTTCTACGGCGACGCGATCATCACGCCTGCAATTTCCGTGCTCTCTGCGGTCGAAGGATTGTCGGTCCTCACGCCCGCGTTCGAACACTGGATCGTGCCTATCACGATCGCGATCCTGGTAGGCCTGTTCGCCATGCAAAGCCGCGGCACAGGCGCCCTGGGCAGGCTGTTCGGCCGCATTACGGTGCTGTGGTTCCTCAGCCTTGCCGCGCTCGGGACGGCATCGATCATGCAAATGCCGGCGGTGCTGGCGGCGCTCGACCCCAGGCACGCGCTGGGCTTCGCCTGGCACTCGCCCGGACTCACCTTTCTCGTGCTTGGCGCGGTATTCCTCGCAATTACGGGCGCAGAAGCGCTGTACGCCGACATGGGCCATTTCGGGGCGACGCCCGTAAGGCTGGCCTGGTTCGGCCTGGTGTTTCCATCGCTGATGCTCAACTACTTCGGGCAGGGGGCACTCGCGCTGCGCGATCCCGCCGCGATGAAGAACCCCTTCTACCTGCTCGCACCGCAGGAACTGCTGCTGCCCCTGGTATTCCTCGCCACGATCGCGACCATCATCGCCTCGCAAGCGACGATCTCCGGCGCGTTTTCGGTTACCCACCAGGCAACGCGCCTGGGCTATCTCCCGCGCGTCCCCGCCCGGCACACCTCCGCGACCGAGCGCGGCCAGATCTACATTGCGCAGGTCAACTGGGTCATGCTGGTGCTGGTCATTGTGCTGGTGCTTGCCTTCAAGACTTCGGGCGCCATCGCCTCGGCCTACGGCATCGCGGTATCGGGAACCATGGTGCTCACCACTGCGCTCGTCGCCATCGTCGCATTTTCCCTGCAAAAAAGGCCGAACCCGCTGTTCCTCGCGCTGCTCGCGCTGATCGGCATGGTGGAGCTCGTATTCTTCGCCGCGAACGCGACCAAGTTTGCCGATGGCGGCTGGTTCCCGCTCGGCTGCGGCCTGGCGCTGTTCGTACTGCTGACTACCTGGAAGCGCGCAGAGACCATACTCACGTCGCAGGAGAAGAGCAGGCGCGTGCCGCTCGATGCATTCCCGGCGCTGTGCAGTCCCGACATTGCGCGCGTACCCGGAACCGCCGTGTACCTGTCGCCCGACTCGGGCGCGGTGCCCGGGGTGCTGCTGCACAACCTCAAGCACAATAAGGTCCTGCACCAGCGCATCGTGCTCCTGACCATAGGCAACGAAGAAGTGCCGCGCATCGCGGACCAGGAGCGTACCGAGGTGCAGGTGATCGAACGCGGCCACGTCTATCAGGTGAGCTTGCGCTATGGATTCATGGAGCAACCTGACGTGCCCAAAGGACTGAAGCTGCTTGAGCGCCACGGACTGAAATTCGAAGCGCTGGAGACCACTTTCTTCCTTGGCAAAGCCAGCCTCGCGCGCGCTGCGAAGCCGGGCTTGTTCACCTGGCGGCGGGAACTTTTCCGCTGGATGCAGCGCAATAGTCCCGCAACTGCGGAGTATTTCAAGCTGCCGCCCGAGCGCGTGGTCGAGCTCGGCACCAAGGTTTCTTTGTAGACAGGTTCGCCCTGACGCCGGCGTATCCAGCGTGCCATCGGAGGAACGATGGGTGGATGCGCAGAAGCTGCCATCCGGGTCAACATTTACGTTGCGCAGGTGACCGAAGTGGATGCGTCCCATGCTCAGCATGCCTAAGCTTCAGGCAAAAGCGGTTGCCGAACCTGCTTTCAGCCCTGACGGCGCCCCTGCTGCCGCTCAGGTCGCAGTCGGCGAAGCCTAGACGCACGGGTGGAGCACCCCAGAGCCGTCGGGCCCTCCCCACCCGAGCGAGAGAACATTGCGTTTGAAAATCCCATGCACTGCCGAGTCCAATGAAATATCGTTCAATGTGCGATGGCGTACAGAACAAATCTGGCATTCACCGTATTTTTCTACCAAGAACATTGTGCGTAGCTGTAATGCCCGCAATCCCAAAGAAGGCGGTGAACTTTCCGACCCGGGTCGGCACAGAGTGCTTGTTGCCGGCGGATTACGGTGGGGGGCGATTGCATATACAAAGAGCCAATCAAAGGTATACACCACGTTGAATCCATCGCGTTTGCTTTCCCTCATGGGCATGCTGCTGTTCTCGTTGTTCACGGCAGCGGTCCCAAGCACGGCCTATGCGGATCCTCCGGGACGGGTTGCCCATTTGAGCGATACCCGTGGTGAGGTGAGCTATTCGCCGGCGGGTGAGGACGAGTGGTTTGGCGTGACGCGCAATCGTCCACTGATTCGCGGCGACCGCCTCTGGACCGATCGCGATGCCCGCGCGGAGATTCAGGTGAGCAGCGCCGCTGTCCGGCTCGGGTCGGATACCAGCGTTGAGATTCTTGATTTGAGCGATCACATCGCGCAGATCAGGATGACGCAGGGCACGCTTAACCTGAGTCTCCGGCGCATGCATCCCGGGCAGGTTTTCGAGTTGGCCACGCCGACGCTTGCGTTCAGCATCAGCCATGCAGGACGCTATCGCATCGACGTTGACCCGCGCAGCGCTGCAACCACCATCGTGGTGTGGGAAGGTGCCGGCGAGGCCTATGGCGGTAACTCCAGTTTCCGCTTGCGTGCGGGGGATACAGTGCGCTTCTACAACACCGACTTGCGCGACTACGAGATGTACGGTCTGCCGCGCGAGGACAATTTTGATCGCTACTGCCTCGATCGTGACCGTCGTCTGGACCGCTCCGCTTCGCTGCGCTACGTCGACGACGACGTGGTGGGTTACGCGGATCTGGATGAGTATGGCAGCTGGCGCCAGGTTCGCAGCTACGGCAACGTGTGGTTCCCCAGCCGGGTCGACGCCGACTGGGCGCCCTATCGTGACGGTCACTGGGTTTGGCAGGAACCGTGGGGCTGGACCTGGGTGGACGATGCACCCTGGGGATTCGCACCTTCGCACTACGGTCGTTGGGTAAACGCATCCAATCGCTGGGGCTGGGTTCCGGGACCACGCAACGTCCGGCCCGTCTACGCACCTGCGCTGGTTGCATTCGTCGGCGGCAGTGGCTGGAGCGCGTCGATCTCGCTCGGCGGCGGTTCGCCAATCGGCTGGTTCCCGCTGGGGCCTCGCGAAGTCTACGTGCCGTCCTATCAGGCCAGCCGCGACTATTTCAAACGGGTCAACGTGACCAATACGGTGATCAACAACACGGTCATCACCAACGTCTACAACAACTATTCCAGCGGCACGATCAATGTCAACCAGGAGAACTATGCCAACCGCAGGGTTTCCGGCGCCGTCACAGTGGTGCCTCGCACCGTGTTCGTGAATGCGCAACCGGTGCGGCCGGCGGTGGTTCACGTCGACCCCAAGGCGGTGACGACCAGCAAGATCACGCGCCTGGCCCCGATTGCGCCGAGTGTGCGCAGCGTCATTGGATTGGGCAAGGCCGCAGGGGCGCGTCCAGCGCGTGAAGTGTTCGACCGACCGGTTTTCGTGCGCAATGCGCCACCGCCCGCCGAGCGTCCGTTTGCGGCGCGTGAACAGCAACTGCAGAAACATCCCGGGCGGGCACCGGAGCTGAGCGCAGTCACATCCGTGCAGAGTCGCGACGACAACACCGCACAAAAGGTGCGTGTGATCGGTGAACAACGCGGCGCGCTGGACGCGCGGGCAGCAGGATCGCGCCGCGGTGGCGCTAAGCCCGACACTTCCGCTGCTACGCCAGGTCAGCCGCGAGCGCTGGATCGCTCGGTTGAACCCACGAACGAATCCGGCCCCGTGCCGGGCGACCGCCGGGACAAAGAGAAAAAAGCTCAGGGCGACACGCAGCAGCAACAGCAGGCGGCCGAGAAGCAGCAGGTCGAGCGCAAGCATCAGGCTGAGCAGCAGAAACAGCAACAGGAGCAGCTACAGCGCAAGGCCGCCAGCGAGAAGCAGGCTGCCGAGAAGCAGGCTGCCGAGAAGCAGCAGGTCGAGCACAAGCCTCAGGCTGAGCAGCGGAAACAGGAACAGCGTCAGCGCGATGTACAGCAAAAACAGCAACAAGTTGTCGAGAAGCAGCCGGCTGAGCGTAATAAACGTCAGGCTCAGACGCAACAGGAGCGCCAGGCCGAGTGCGAGCGCCAGGCAATCGCGCAACACCAGGACCCGGGGCTGTGCCAGAGCGAGTCTCAGCCGAAGGGACAGCCCGGCAATCCGAACAGGGACAAGAACGGCAAGTGAGTCGCCGTCTCTCGCCGGGTGGCAGCTGCGGCAATTGCTGATCGAGTTGTCCAAGACAAGCACCGTCGACGACTACGAGGCAATGCTGCCATGGCGGCATCGGGCCGGCAAAAGGCCCGAACCGCGGCGCTGATACGCGCCGGTTCATGTCCGATCGCAATCACATTGACCACGGAACCACGAGGGCGTGGTCTATTGAGGGCTTTCAGTTCGGGACGGGGAAGTCCCTTTCATTCGTTGAACTAAACCGCCAGTCAATTGGACCTGCGTTCGGTAGGCCGGTTATCAGCAACGTTGAATGAGCGCTCAGGTCCCCTGTGCCCAATAGCGGCGTACGCCCAGACTGGGTACACTGCGGCCATGAGCATGTACAAGCTTCTTGCCGCCCTCTCCGAGGCCAAAATCGACTATGTCCTGGTCGGGGGACTGGCGGTGACCTTGCACGGCTATCAACGCCTCACCATGGACGTGGACGTGGTCTTGTCGTTGAACGACGAGAACCTGGCGAAGTTCGTCGACTGCGCCAAGCGCGCCAGGCTCAAACCGGTGCTGCCGATTCCGATCGACTCCCTGCGCGACGCCGCCCTTATCGACCTGTGGCACCGCGAGAAAGGCATGCTGGCTTTCGGCTTGCGCGGCCCCGACATGATGGCGACCGTCATCGACGTGCTGGTGCGTCCGCTGGTTTCGTTCGACGAACTCAAGCGCAATGCGCTCACCAAGCGTATTGGACCGCTGTCGATTCCGGTCGCGAGCATAGACGACCTGATACGCATGAAAACCGGCACCGGCCGGAGCAAGGATAGGCTGGATATCGAAGAGTTGCGCAGGATCCAGCGCCAACTTGCGGATGGGCAAAATGGCCAGGCTTGAATTGACGCCTGAAGAGAACCTGCTGCTATTGCAGGAGATAGAGGCGAATCGCGCCTTCATCCTGCTTGCCTATCAGTCCGATCCGGCGCTGTTGCAGCTGGCGGACCCCGAGATAAGGCGGCTGTTCGAGCCTGTACATGAAGCGACGCTGGCACGCGACAAGGAATCAAACCCCTGAACATCCAACCTAAGGAACCATAGACCATGCTTTCCAAAGCCGAGCGCAGCAAAGCAGCAAAGATCCTGCTCACCGCCGAAGCCGAGCGCAAGCCCGCGCTGCAACTGTCCAAAACCTTCCCCGACATCACCATCGAGGATGCCTATGCGATCCAGAGCGAGGTGACCAAGGCCAAGGTCGCCGCCGGCCACAGGGTCCGCGGCCACAAGGTCGGACTCACTTCCAAGGCGATGCAGCAGTCCTCGCAGATCGACGAGCCGGACTACGGCCATCTGATGGACTATATGTTCATCGCCGACGGCGCGAAAATTCCGTTCGAGCGCTTCATCGTGCCGCGGGTCGAGATCGAACTCGCATTCGTGCTCGGCAAGCCGCTCAAGGGCCCGGGCGTCGAGCTGGTGGACGTGCTGCGCGCAACCGAGTACGTGGTCCCGGCGATCGAGATCATCGATGCGCGGGTGCAGAACCCGCGCAAGATTTTCGACACCGTCTCAGACAATGGCGCCGCCGCGGGCATCATCATGGGCGGACGCCCGGTGCGGCCGATGGACGTGGACCTGCGCTGGGTCAGCGGTCTGCTGTGCCGGAACTCGGAGATCGAGGAAACCGGCGTGGCCGCGGGGGTGCTCGGCCATCCGGCGATGGGCATTGCCTGGCTCGCCAACAAGGTGGGCAGCTTCGGCACCACGCTGGAGCCGGGGCATGTGGTGCTCGCCGGATCGTTCACCCGCCCGGTGTGGGCGCAAAAAGGCGATACCCTGCGCGCCGACTTCGGCACGCTGGGTGCCATTTCATTCCAGTTCATTTGAGGCCTTGCCGGCGCCGGGCTCAGGCGCGGGTGCGCGCGCATGGCCGCCTCAGCCGGGTTTGCCGTCCGCGCGCGGACGCGTCAGGATCGGCCAGTAGGCCAGCGTAAACACGCCGAAGGCGGCCGACCAGAGCAGGCCGGAGCCGATGACGGCCTCCAGGTAGAGTCGGGGGAAGGCAAGCGGCAGGAATACGCGCGCCAGGGCGGCGAGTTGAATCGCGGCGTAGCAGAATACTTCCGCGCGCCCCGCCTGCAGCGGCCGCCCGGTATGGCCCAGCGAGGTGCGCGTCATCATGCCCAGGGTCAGGCCGCCGATCGCGCCTACGGTGAACGCGTGGATGGCGAGGCTGGCGCCCACCAGATCCCAGGCGGCGAGCGCGCGCAGCGCCAGCGCCAGCACGATCCAGGCATAAGAGCTGTGCAGGATCCATACGATGGGCGTCCCCAGCGTGCGCCAGGGCCGCCACATGAGCAGGCGCGCGGCGTGGACCGCCGCGGCTGCCGCGGCGAGCGCACCGATGATGATTTCGGGCGCGCCGAGGACGTCGGCCGCGAGCAGCGCAAGGACGCTGCCCGGGGCGAGGCGCTCGATCCAGGGGAGGCGCGCGCAGACCACGCCGGGTATGCCGTTCATGGTGAACATCGGTATGACGCGTCCGCCCATCACCACCATGATGAACAGCACGAGATCCATGCCGGCCTGCAGGCTCGGCTGCAGCGCTACATCGAGCAGCCCTGCCATGCCCAGATGAAACACGAGGTTCGCCAGGCCCAGGCCGAGCAGCAGCGCGATGAAAAAATAATTGCGCCGGTTGCCGCTGCGCACGAAGGGCAGGGCGATGCCCGCAGCGGCGGACAAGGCGAAGGCAGTGTCGAAGAAGGCGGCCGCGAGGGCGTAGGGCGTGAGCACCAGCACGCGTGCCGCGAGCCAGAGCGCCGCAATCGCTGCGAGCGTCGTTCCCGTCGGGGTGGGTAGATTGGCCCAGTTGCGCCCCGCGGTGTACAGAAAACCGACGATCACCGCGAAGGCGTAGCCGAACAGCATCTCGTGCGCATGCCACAAGGGTCCGTCGAAAATCGCGCGCGTGCCCAGCCAGCCGGCGTACTGCGCCATCCACAGCGGAACGCTGATCGTCGCAAACAGGGCGGCGAGCAGGTAGAACGGGCGAAAGCCCAGGTTCCACAACGCATAGTGCGGAGGCGCGGGGCCGGCGTCCGGTGAAACCGGCCGGGAGGGGCGGGGCACGGCCATGGGCTGCGTCGATCCAAAGGAAGCCGGGCTAGGCGAAACCCAGCTTACCCCATTTCGCGGGCGCTGCCGCGCGTATGTCAGAACACGCCCGGAATGAATCGACGCACGCGCTTTGCGTACGCGGCATAACCGGGGAAGTGGGCATGCAAAGCGCGCTCTTCCAGCAGCGCCTTGGCCAGCAGCACCAGGGCCAGCAGGAACCAGCACGCGATTTTCCACAGGTCGCCATAGGCCAGGACTTCGGCGGCCGCGAACAGCAGCACAGCCGAATACATCGGATTGCGCATATAGCGGTAGGGGCCGCCGGTGACCAGGCTTCCCCTCGTCTTGGGTTCGGGCCGGATGTTGAAATTGCCCGGCCGGTTGTGGAACAGGGTCCACAGGCCGAGCACCACCGAGCCTGCCAGGAGCGCCAGCGCGGGCGGCGACCACGTTTGCGGCGTCAACGGCCAGATCAGCCAGCCGATCAGGGCGAACTGCAGCGCGACCAGGAAGCGACCTGCTAGTGCCAACCGGGACATGGAGGATCGCCTCGGACTTGTACCAATGAAGCACGTAGAATACCGGAGTCGGAACGACCGTTTCCAGTCTCGAGTCGAAAATACCCATGGCCCAATATGTCTATACCATGCGCAGGGTCGGCAGAGTCGTGCCGCCCAAGCGCTTTATCCTCAAGAATATCTCGCTCAACTTTTTCGCCGGCGCCAAGATCGGCGTGCTCGGGCTGAACGGCTCGGGCAAGTCCACCCTGCTCAACATCATGG
>JACZJV010000025.1 GCA_014860355.1 Burkholderiales bacterium
GCCGACGCGGCCGAAAACGTGCTCGCGCTCGATGCGGCCGCGGCGCATGCCGGGGTGCGGCTCGATGTGCTCGTGGAAATCAATGTGGGCGCCGATCGCTGCGGCGTGGCGCCTGGTGCGCCGGCGCTGGCGCTCGCCCGGCTTATCGCCGCCAGTCGCAATCTGCGCTTTGCCGGCCTGCAGGCCTACCATGGTGGCGCGCAGCATCTGCGCAGCGTGGCCGAGCGCAGCAGCGCGATCGGCGGCGCGGTCGCGCTGGTGCAAACCACGCGCGGCTTGATCCGGGCCGAGGGCATCGCCTGCGAGACGGTAACCGGCGCCGGCACCGGCAGTTTTCCGCTGGAACTCGCGAGCGGCGCCTGGGACGAATTGCAGCCCGGGTCCTATATTTTCATGGACGCCGACTACGGCCGCAACGAATTCGACGCCGCCTGGCCGCACTTCGAGCAGAGCCTGTTCGTGCTGACCACGGTAATGAGCCGGCCGAGTGCAGCGCGCGCAGTAGTGGACGCCGGCCTCAAGGCCTCCAGCGTCGATTCGGGCATGCCGCAACTATGGGACATGGCCGGTGTCGAATACGTCAAGGCCTCGGACGAGCACGGCGTGCTCGCCATCGCGCCGGGGGCGCAAGCCCCTGCCCTGGGCGCGAAACTGCTGCTGGTGCCGGGCCACTGCGACCCCACGGTCAATCTCTACGACTGGTTCGCGTGCATGCGGAGCGGTGCGGTCGAAGCGCTCTGGCCGGTGAGCGCGCGCGGGGCTCTGAGCTGATCGCGGCAGACCGGCTATTTCTTTTCCGACCAGAGCACCCCGGAAGAGGCCCAGTCGGATTTTTTCACGTCGCGCAAAATGATTTGCACCGCGCCCGGTTCGCATTTGAGTACGCGGCAGGTTTCGCGCGTCATCGCCTCGACGAATTCGCGCTTGATTTCGGGGCCGCGGCCTTCGAACATATCGACCTGAATCAGGGGCATGCTGTTCTCCATTGATAGTTTTGAGATGTGCCGGCGCCGCGCATGACGCCGGGCTGCGCCGGGCGCCCAGTATGCACGCAGCCGGCGCGCCAGCGCAAATTTGGATGCCCCGCATATTCATGAACTTGGTCCAGGGCATCGAGCGCGGCTGCGAGCCGTGCTAGGATTGCAGGCAAGCCAACGCAATAGAGGGAGCGGTGATGGATCATTTCATCGGCACCATGCCGGTGGCGGAGAAACAGCGCTTCGACGTCGCACGGCTGGAGGCTTATATGCGTGCGCACGTGGAGGGCTACGAGGGCAGCCTTGAAGCCGAGCAGTTCAAGGGCGGCCAATCCAATCCGACTTATCGGCTCAGCGCCGGCGGCAAGCGCTATGTGATGCGCGCCAAACCCGGCCCCGCGGCCAAGCTGCTGCCCTCGGCGCATGCGGTGGATCGCGAGTTTCGCGTCATCAGCGCGCTCGGGAAGACGGATATTCCGGTGCCCCGGACCTACGCCCTGTGCGAGGACGAGGGCGTGATCGGTCGCGCTTTCTACATCATGGACTACGTCGAAGGCCGCGTCTTGTGGGACCAGTCGCTGCCCGGCATGAGCATGGCCGAGCGCGCCGCGATCTACGGCGAAATGAACCGGGTGATCGCGGCCTTGCACAACGTCGATTACGCGGCCATAGGACTGGCCGGGTTCGGCAAGCCGGGCAATTATTTCGCGCGCCAGATCGGGCGCTGGAGCAAGCAGTACCAGGCCTCCGAGACCGAAAAACTCGAGGCCATGGACAATCTGATCGCCTGGCTGCCGAACAACATTCCCGCCGGCGACGAAACCGCGATCGTGCACGGCGATTACCGCATGGACAACCTGCTGTTCCACCCGACCGAGCCCAGGGTACTCGCGATCCTCGACTGGGAGCTGTCCACGCTGGGCCATCCGCTGGCGGATTTTTCCTATCACTGCATGAGCTGGAGGATTCCGCCGGGGCAGTTCCGCGGCATAGCCGGACTCGATCTCGCGGCGCTGGGCATACCCCTGGAGCAGGACTACGTCGCCGATTACTGCCGGCGTACCGGGCGCGAGCGCATCGACAACTGGGATTTCTATCTCGCATACAATATGTTCCGCATCGCCGCCATCCTCCAGGGCATCAAGAAACGCTCGGTGGACGGCACCGCCGCGAGCGCACACGCTGCCGATGCCGGCGCGCGCGTGCAGCCCCTGGCGAAGATGGCCTGGGAGTACGCGCAAAAAGTCATAGCCGCCGGAAAATAGCCCGGCAGCTTCCGCAGCACCCTTCTTTACGAAAGGCAAGACTATGGATTTCGCATATACCGACAAGGTCAAGGCCATGCAGGCCAAACTCATCGACTTCATGGATGAGCATATCTATCCGAACGAGCATCGCTTCCACGCGGAGATACTGGAGAACCGGAAGAAGGGCAATCCGTGGATCCCGACCAGGATCGTCGAGGAACTCAAGCCCAAGGCGCGCGCCGCCGGCTTGTGGAACCTGTTCCTGCCGCATTCCAAGCGCGCACCCGAGGGGCTCTCGAACCTCGAATACGCGCCGCTGTGCGAGATCATGGGGCGGGTGACCTTTGCGGCCGAGGTGTTCAACTGCTCGGCGCCGGACACCGGCAACATGGAGACCATAGAGCGCTACGGCAGCGAGGAGCACAAGCGCCAGTGGCTGGAGCCCCTGCTGCGCGGTGAAATCCGCTCGGCCTTTCTCATGACCGAGCCCGACGTGGCCTCCAGCGACGCCACCAACATCCAGTGCAGCATCCAGAAGCAGGGCGACGAATACGTCATCAACGGGCGCAAGTGGTGGTCTTCGGGCGGCGGCGACCCGCGCTGCAAGCTGTACATCGTCATGGGCAGGACCAACCCGGATGCGCCCAGGCACAGCCAGCAGTCGATGATCCTGGTGCCCGCCGATGCGCCAGGCGTGAAGGTGGTGCGCGCGCTGTCGGTGTTCGGCTACGACGACGCGCCGCACGGGCACATGGAAATCCATTTGAAGGACGTGCGCGTGCCGGCGTCCAGCATCCTGCTCGGCGAAGGACGCGGCTTCGAAATCGCGCAAGGGCGCCTCGGACCGGGCCGCATCCACCACTGCATGCGCCAGATCGGCGTGGCCGAACGCGCGCTCGAACTCATGTGCAAGCGCTCGCTCGCGCGCGTCGCGTTCGGCAGGCCCATCGCGGAGCAGGGCGTGACGCGCGAGCGCATCGCCCAGGCGCGCATCATGATCGACTCCACACGCTGGCTGGTGCTCAACGCCGCCTACATGATGGACACCGCTGGCAACAAGGTGGCCAAGGCCGAGATCGCGATGATCAAGGTGCTCGCCCCCACCATGACCCTGCAGGTGATCGACTGGTCGATGCAGGCGCACGGCGGCGCCGGCGTGTCCGACGACTTCCCGCTCGCCATGATGTACGCGCATTCGCGCACGCTGCGCTTTGCCGACGGCCCGGACGAGGTGCACCGCAACGCCATCGCCAAGCTGGAATTGTCCAAGCACATGAGCGTGCCCAAGTCGGCCAAGACGGCCTGAACCCAACCGATCCAATAGGGGAGCAATCATGTTGAAGCTGGGCGGATTCGCAGTGAGCAACTATTACAACAAGGTCAAAGTGGCGCTGCTGGAAAAGGCCATCGCGTTCGAGGAAGTCTACTGCCCGACTTCGCAGGACGAGGCCTACCTGAAGCGCTCGCCCATGGGCAAGGTGCCCTACCTCGAAATCGACGGCCAGTTTCTGTGCGAATCGCAGGTAATTTGCGAATACCTCGAGGACCATTACCCGGCCAATCCGCTCTATCCGAAGGACGTGTTCGCGCGCGCGCGGGTGCGCGAAATCATCACGGTCATCGAACTGCACATGGAACTGGTGGCGCGCCGCCTGTACACCCAGGCGTTCTTCGGCGGCAAGGTCTCCGACGAGGTCAAGCAGCATGTGGAAAGGGACCTGGCCAAGGGCGTGCGCGCATTCAGGCAGCTGGCGAAGTTCACGCCCTACGTCGCCGGCGCCGACCTGAGCTATGCCGACTGCGCGGCGGGCGTGCATCTGCCGCTGGTGTCGCTCTCCAGCAAAATCGTCTACGGGCGCGACGTGCTCGAAGACTGTGCCCCGGTGAAGCCCTACCTGAAAATGCTCAACGAGCGGCCGGCGTTCAGGAAGATGAACGACGACCGCAAGTCCGCCACCGAAGCCATGGCGGCAGCGCGCGCGAAGAAAAGCTGAGCGCGGACGCGCAGGGTATCGCCGCCCGGTTCTCCCGGCCCGGGCTCCTGTGCCTGGAGCCGGCTGTTGCGCTGCGCCGCTGCGTGGGGCTGCTATCGAAATGGCAACATTGCCGTCGCCCCTTCGGGGCACAAGCCCGCTCCCACAACTTCCTTTGCATGGCTGGTATGCTTAGAAATTAGCGTGCCGCGATACCAGGCATTCGGCACAGGTGAGCAAACGGGGCGCGTAAAAAAAGAACCCGCCGCAGCGGGTTAAAGGAGCTTCAAGGAGGAGAAAGCGCCTCCAATGTAACCGTTCGATCGTTGCCGGTCAGCGGGTAAAACCCCCACACACC
>JACZJV010000194.1 GCA_014860355.1 Burkholderiales bacterium
GTTACAGGTTGGCTGCCCGAAGGCGGCGTCACCGTGCCCGCGGCGGGAACGGCGGGTCCGGGCGCAGGCGCAGCGGGCATCGGCGGCGCAGCGCCCTGCGCCATGGGCGGTGGGGTCCTGAACGTCGATCTGGGCTGCAGCTGGTACCAGAAGTAGACGACCGTGCCTATCGCGAACACCCCGAGTGCGGCCAGAGTGATGTAAAACGGCCTGCGCGGGTTGACGTCCATTTCCTTGGCTTCGAACAACTGCTGCGCCTGCTTGCGTTCCTCGGCCTCGCTCGGCGCAGTGAATTCGGGTTCTTCCATCGCCAGCGCGCGCGGTGGGGGAGGCGGCGGCGCCGCGCGCGGTGCTTCCTCCAGCGCGAGTTCCAGCACCGGCTTTTCCGCGCGCATGGGCGCAGGGGCGGGATTGACCAGGCTCAGGTCCTCGCTGTGGATTTCCATCTCCTGGGAGATGTCGGGCAGCTTGTCGCGCGTAAACGGCGGCTTGTCCGTGGCCGGCGGCTGCTCTTTCGCCGCCTGCTTCGCCAGTTCGGCCTTTTTCAGCGCTTCGAGCAGCAGGCTCATCGCGGCACAGTGCCGGTGGGATCGCCGAGGTACGGCCGTTTGCCCGGATTGGGCGCGTTCATGAAACCCTCGTCCGGCAGATAAGTGCGGTAGCCGCGGTAATCCCCATTGACGCTGGCGTCGCGAACGACGATGGGGCGTATGAACACCACCAGTTCGGTCTTGGTGTTGGACTGGTTCTTGTGTTCGAACATGTGTCCGAGGCCGAGGAGCCGGTTCGCGCCGGGCACGCTGTCCTCCTGGTCGCTGAGCACGTCCTGGAGCAAGCCGCCCATCACCGCGATCTGGCCGCTGTTCACTTTGATCAGCGATTCCATCTCGCGCGTGCGGATGATCGGGATATTGCTGACTACCGAGCCCAGGCTCGGATTGGGGTCGGGGACCTGGCCGACGATGCGCGAATGCTGGGGCGCACGTTGAGCAGCACGCTGTCGTCGTCGCCGATCTGGGGCGTGACGTTCATGATGACGCCGACGGCCACGATATTGGGTGTAGTGGTGAAAGTGGTGGTGCTGGCGACGTTGGCGGTGGCGACGGTATCGGCCTTGATGGTGAAATAGACTTCGTTGTCCACCACCTTCAGGATTGCGGTCTGGTTATTGAGCACCGTCAGCCGCGGGCTGGAGAGCACGCGCACGTTGCCGAAGGTTTCCAGCAGCTTCACCGAGGCCAGCAGGTTGCCGACATTGAACGCCTGGTAGCTCATGACGAAAATACTGCCCGTCGGAGTCGCCGTGGTGGTGCCGTTGGCGGACTGATTGAAAGTCCAGCCGCTGGAGCCCTTGGTCGCCGCCGACCAATCAATGCCCTGCTGATACTGATTGCTGAGCTGCACTTCGGCGATGGTGGCTTCGATCAATACCTGGCGCTTGGCGTTGGAGAGCACCTGGTCGAGGAATTCCTGGATCTTTTCGTGCTGGCGCGAACTGGCACGTATGCTGAGCACGCCGGTCTCGGGATTGGAAATGACCGAAGCCGCCTCGCGGAATGTTGCTCCGGGTTCCGCCGGCGCGGCCGGGGCGGCACCGCCTGCCGCGCCGGCGGAACCCGGAGCAACATTCCGCG
>JACZJV010000195.1 GCA_014860355.1 Burkholderiales bacterium
GTCAGACCCCGCAGCACACGCAGGATGTCCTCCGCAGCATCGCAACCCATGCGTCGCATCGCTTCGTCCGTTAGTGCGGCGCTGTGGGGCGTCACGATTACGTCTTGCAGTTGGAGGAAGTCAAGCGACGGTGGCGGGGGCTCGGTTTCGAGGACATCGACTGCAGCCCCAGAGAGTCGGCCTGCCTTAATCGCGTCGGTGAGTGCGTTCGTGTCGACTAGTGCGCCGCGAGCGTGGTTGATTAACCAGGCGGACGACTTCATGCCAGCGATCGCGGCGGCATCGATTAGGTGGCGCGTTTGCTGGGTGGATGGGGTGTGAAGCGTCACAAAATCGGAGTCCGCCAATAGCGAAAGCAGCGTTCGAGGTTCTGCACCACGTTCGAGGATGGCCTTGTCATCCAGGTAGTAGTCGTAACCAAGAACGCGCATTCCGAAGCCGTCACGACAGATCTGGGCCACACGCGTTCCGATGCGCCCGACGCCAACGATGCCGATGGTGCGTCCGCGAATATCAATGCCCATGATTAGGTCCCGATCGTTCCAACGACCCGCGCGAACGGCGCGGTCGGCTCGAACGATATGGTGCGCCAGCGCGATCATTGTGCCGACGACGTGTTCGGCCACCGACTCCGTGTTCGCATCGGGGGTGTAGACAACGGGAATGCCTAGTTCGGTACAAACATCGACAGGAATGTAGTCAAGCCCTACGCCGTGCCTTGCGACAACACGCAGGCGGTGACCAGCCCGTATGGCATCCCCAGTGACCGGCATGCGCACCAGTAAGCCATCCGCGGTCCCGATTTCACGCAGCAGCCCTTCAGGCGATGCATTAGCCAGGATCTTGACATCTACTTCCGCCTGCAGGCGTGCTAGAGCGTCGGGGTGAATGGCATGAGTGATGAGTACCCTTTGGCGCATTTGAGACCTCCTAATTGACTTCTACTTGACCCGCATAGCAATTCACGCTACTTTCTAGTTTACTGGCTAACTAGTTGACTAGTCGACCAATAAATTTCTGGAGTTGGTTTGCCTGATCTCGCATACACAGACACGTACCGCAAGATAAAGGAAGGCATCCTTGCTATGCGGTACGAGCCAGGCCAAAAGCTTTCGGAAGCCAAGCTGGTTGCGGATCTTGGTGTCGGGCGTTCGCCCATCCGAAGCGCGCTTGCCCGGCTCGAGCGTGACGGTTGGGTGCGGGTGTTGCCGCAACAGGGAACGTTCGTCAGGAAGTTCTCCGCCGAAGACGTCGCTGGGATGAGTGAGCTTCGGCTGCTTCTGGAGGCCCACGCAGCGAGTGTCGCGGCTGCCAAGGTTACCTCGGAGGAGTTGGCGTCGTTGCGCGAGCAGTTCGAGGTACTCAAAGTTCGAGGAGCCGAACGAAATTTCGACGAGTTCCTTGCCCTCGATGACCGGTTCCACGGCCTTGTCTACCGCTTGGCCAACAACCCACTGATTACCAAGATTCTGCGCAACCTTCGGGACCAAATCCACTGGGTTCGCGTCATCAATGCGGCTGTGCCAGGACGTGTGGACGCCTCATTTGCGGAAATGGATCGCGTGTTGATTGCCCTAGAGCGCCGTGACGGCGAGGCCGCAGCGCAGGCCATGCGCCAGCACATTGGAAACATCGCGATTTCGTACCAAGAAGTGCCTACGCACTCCAACGAACTCAAGGTTGATGAGACCTGAAATGCGGCGTCACTTTTGTTCCCGTTGGATGCGCACCGCTCCCCGGAGTGTTGACAGTCGGATCCCTGTTTTTTGGTTTCCTAACAAGAGCCAACGCGCAACAGCGGATCAGTCGAGCGTCATGCTCGTTGGCGGTCAACCAGAGGTCCGGGGGAAACTTGACCCGCGCGAGTGGAAGGCGCGCGGCGTGGCTGAGGGTTATGTTACGAGGGGAAAGACCTTGCGCGATGATGGCAAGGCGGGAGCCGGCTGATGCCTGCGCGGGCGGCCGGGAAAGTTGATTGGAGTGTGTCGTAATGGCACGAAAGGAGACCAGAATGAAAATCGTAAAGCTGTTCGGCGTCGCTGCCACCACCTCAGCGCTATTGTGCACAACTGGGTTGTATGCGCAGGAGATCAAGTTGGGAGTCATCGCGGGCATGTCCGGGGCCGGCACGTCCTACGGCATCGGTATTCAGCAAGGCGCCGAGATGGCCGTCAAGGAGATCAACGCGGCGGGCGGGGTCAAGGG
>JACZJV010000026.1 GCA_014860355.1 Burkholderiales bacterium
ATCTCGTCCACGGTGATGGACTCGACCTCGACGGATGCGCTGCCCGCGCCGGTGTAGCCGAGCTTGTATGCCGCGGCGTAGGACAGATCGATAATGCGTCCGGCAAGAAACGGCCCGCGGTCGTTGATGCGCACGATCACGCTGCGTTCGTTGGCGAGGTTGGTCACGCGCGCGTAGCTCGGAATCGGCAGCGTGGTGTGCGCCGCGGTCATGGCGTACATGTCATAGATTTCGCCGCTGGAGGTGCGCTGGCCGTGAAACTTGCGTCCGTACCAGCTGCCGACGCCCCGCGCGCGGTAGGGCGCGAGGGTCTTGCGCGGCACGTATTGCTGGCCGAATACCGTATATGGATTGTTGGCGGCGCGTGCGAGCGGCTCGAACCGCGGCTCGGCATCCGCGATCTGATCCAGGTTCGCCGGCGGGTTGTCGCCCGGACCGTCGTCCTGATAATAGCCGCCGCCGCGTCTGTTGCGTGTCGCCGCCGCGGACGCGGACTTTTGCGCGCCGGCGCCCGTGTCGCGCTCCGGCGCCGGGCGCTTGGGCGAACTGCCGCAAGCCGCGAGCAGCGCTATCATGCCAAGCGCAAGCAGAGCATTGAAAAAATGTCGTCGAACTGCGGCAACGAGCCCCGGGGGCGCAAACGAAACCGGACCGAAACCCGTCTCTCCCCGGCGGTGTAATCGAATTGTGGCACTAGTGTTCAAGTCTGAACCAGTTTGCGGTGCCTGTGGATGCTCATCAGTATGCCGATACCGAAGAACAGTGTCACTAGCGCGGTACCGCCAAAGGATATCAGCGGCAGTGGCACGCCCACCACCGGCAGGATGCCGCTGACCATGCCCATGTTGACGAAGGCATAGGTGAAAAACGTCAGCGTCACCGCCCCCGCGAGTAGGCGCGCGAAAAAGGTGGGCGCGTTGGCGGCGATCGCGAGGCCGCGGGCTATCAGCAGCAGGTACAGCAGCAGCAGCAGGCAATTGCCGATCAGCCCGAATTCCTCGGAAAATACCGCGAAGATAAAGTCGGTGGACCGCTCCGGAATGAACTCCAGATGAGCCTGCGTGCCCCGCAGCCAGCCCTTGCCGGCCAGCCCGCCCGAGCCCACGGCGATGACCGACTGGATGATGTGATAGCCCGCGCCTAACGGGTCGGAGGCGGGGTCGAGCAGGGTCAGAATGCGCCGGCGCTGGTAGTCGTGCATCAGCGACCACAGGAAGGGCAGGCTGGCGCAGCCCGCAAGCAGCACGCCGACCAGGAGTTTCCAGGAAAGTCCGGCGAGAAAGATCACGTAGAAACCCGCCGCCGTCACCAGCATTGCGGTTCCGAGGTCGGGCTGGCGGGCGATCAGCATCACCGGCACCAGCAGCAGCAGGGTGGCGACGAAGTACTCGCGCAGCCTCAAGGTCGCCTCGTGCTTGTCGAAATACCAGGCCAGCATCAGCGGCATGGCGATTTTCATGATTTCCGAAGGTTGAATGCGGACGATGCCCAGGTTGAGCCAGCGGCGCGCGCCGTTGACGACATCGCCGAACAGCGCCACCGCGAGCAGCAGTGCGAGCCCGAGCACATACGCCGGGACGGCGAAGCGCATCATCGTCTGCGGCTGGAATTGCGCCACCGCCCACATTACCGCCAGCGCCACCAGAATGCTGGCCACCTGGCTGCTGATGCGCGCCGGAGTATCCTGTGCGGCGCTGACCAGCGTGATCAGGCCGAGCGCCAGCAGGGCCAATGCGAGCGCGAACAGCGGCGGATCGATGTTGTCGGTGAAGCTCAGCCACAGGTTCTTGAGCGGCTGTTGCAGGTTTCCCAGCATCAGGGTTTCTCCTGCCTGCCGCCGCGCTGCGCCGGGCGCAACAGCAGCCGACCGGGGGGATATAAGTGGGGCCGGGGCAGCGGCGCGGACCCTTGCCTTCCCGTCCTGCCCTCCTTAGTCGCCGCCCGCCTAGTCATTGCTCTCGTCTCCGGGGGCCTCGGCGGCGGGCTGCGGGATGTGCTTGCCGAGCAGGTAATAGTCGAGTATTTCGCGCGCGATCGGCGCCGCCGCGCGAGCGCCGAAGCCGGCGTTTTCAACCACTACCGCGAGCGCGATCTTGGGGCTTTCCAGCGGAGCGAAAGCGATGAACAGGGCGTGGTCGCGATGGCGTTCGGCCACGTTCTTCTCGTTGTACTTCTCGTTCTGTTTTATCGCCACCACCTGCGCCGTGCCGGTCTTGCCGGCGCTGGTGTACTCGGCCTTGGCGAAGGCGCGCGCGCCCGTGCCCTCGATGTTCACCCCGGCCAGGGCACGCTTGATGAACTCGAGATTCTCCGGTTTCAGCCTTATCGTGCGTTCGATCCGGGGCTCGATCGGGCTGCGCTCGCCGCTGCCGATGTTCTCGATGTAATTCACCAGATGCGGGCGGTAAATTGTGCCGTTGTTGGCCAGCGCCGCCATCGCCTGCGCCATCTGCAGCGGCGTGTAGGTGTTGTAGCCCTGGCCGATGCCGATGCTGATGGTTTCGCCCGGATACCACTTCTTCTGCTCTGGTTTCTTGAAGCGCCGGCGCTTCCACTCCTGCGAGGGCAGCACGCCTGTGGCTTCGCCTTCGACGTCGATGCCGGTTTTGGCGCCGAAACCGAACTGGCCGATGAAGCGCGCGATGTTGTCGATGCCGAGGTCGTTGCCGAGCACGTAGTAATAGGTGTCGCAGGACTGGACGATCGATTTGTACATGTCGACTACGCCGTGGCCGCCGGGCTTGTCGTCGCGGAAGCGGTGATTTCCAAACTGAAAATAGCCCGGATCATTGATCGTCTGCTGCGGCGTGCGCTTGCCCAGTTCGAGTGCCGCCAGCGCCATGTAGGGCTTGAAGGTGGAACCCGGCGGGTAGGTTCCAGCCAGCGCGCGGTTTACCATCGGGCGCTCTGACGAGGTATTGAGCTGGTCCCAGCTGGCCGGGTCGATCCCGTCGACGAACAGATTCGGATCGAAGCCGGGCCTGGAGACGAAGGCGAGGATGCCGCCGGTGGAAGGCTCGATCGCCACCAAGGCACCGCGCTTGTCGCCAAACGCCTGCTCGGCCACCTGCTGCAGCCGGATGTCCAGCGTCAGCACGAGGTTGTTGCCCGGGGTGGGGGAGCTGCGCGAGAGCGTTCTCACGCCGCGGCCGGCCGAATCCACTTCGACCTGCTCGTAGCCGGTGACACCGTGCAGCTCGCCTTCGTAACTTTGCTCCAGCCCGGTCTTGCCGATGTGGTCGGTGCCCTTGTAGTTCGGCCCGAGGCCGGCTTCTTCTATGCGCGCGACGTCACGGTCGTTGATGCGGCCGATGTAGCCCGTCACATGCGACGCCAGCTCGTTCAGGGGATACTGGCGGAACAGGCGCGCCTGTATGTCGACGCCGGGAAAGCGGTAGCGGTTGACGGCGAACCTGGCCACTTCTTCGTCGCTGAGGCGCGTGCGGATCGGCAGGCTGATCGCCCCCTTGGCTTCGATCATCAAGCGCTTGAAGCGGGCGCGATCGCTCGCGCGGATCTCGACGATGGTCTCCAGTTCGTTGATGGTCTTCTCCAGGTCGTTCACCTTTCCCGGAGAAATTTCCAGCGTGTAAGCCGAATAATTGCGCGCGAGCACGGTGCCGCCACGATCCAGAATGAGCCCGCGGTTGGGCCGGATGGGCACGATGGAGATGCGGTTGTCCTCGGCCTTGGTGCGGTAGTAGTCGTACTGCACTATCTGCAGATAGACGAAACGCAGCAGCAGCAGCGAAAAGGCGGCGAGCACGAACGCCGCGGCGATGCCGATGCGAAGCTGAAAATGATGCAGCTCGCGCTGATGGTCCTTGAATTCGGTTAGCCGCATTTTCTGAAGGCTAGATCAGCCGGTTCTCGTCCATTGCTTCGGCCTGGCGCTGCGGCAGCAGCAGCAGGTAACCCAGCGCCGGCCAAAGCGCCGCGCAGATGAGGCTGCCGGCGAAATAGGTCCAGCCGGGGAAGTCCCCGCCGGCGGCGATGCGTATTACCAGCGTCAGCAGTTGCGTCGACAGCAGCAGCAGCAGCAGGTGCAATGCCTGCTGCCAGGGCGGGAACCAGAGTATGCGCCGGTGCACCGCGAAGGCGAGAAAGGCGAGCACCGAATAGCCGAGCGCGTGCTGGCCGAGCAGTGCGCCGTTACCGACGTCCAGCAGCAGTCCCAGTGTCCAGGCGATGCCGATGCCGACCCTGCGCGGCTGGTGGATGCACCAGAAGGCGAGCACCGTCGCCGTGAGGTCCGGCACGCCCGCGATGCCGCCCCAGGGCAGCAGGTTGAACAGCAGGCCCAGCGCCAGGGTCAGCGTGATGAAACTGCCTTTGGCGGGCAGCAGGATGCGCTGCGGATGCGCTTGCAGTTCCATGCTAGCCGCCCTTGCGCGGGCGCTTGGTCCGCACCGGCTTGCGTGCCGGCGGCGCGGGTTGCGGCGGCGGCGGTTTGGCTTCGTTCGAGAGCACCAGCACCTGGCGATAGCGGTCGGTGCCCGCGGTCGGCATCAGGGTGATGCTGGCAAACGCGTACGCCGCATCGCGTTCGATGCGCACCACCGTGGCCACCGGCAGCCCCGGCGGGTAGGTCCCGTCTATGCCCGAGGTGACCAGGGTGTCTCCGTTCCTGATGTCCGCGTTCGCCGCCATGAAACGCAGGTCGAGCATGCCCCCCTCGGCGCCATAGGCGACCGCGCGCAGCCCGTTTCTGAGCACCTGCAGCGGGATCGCCTGGTCCTTGTCCGAGAGCAGGGTCACTTCGCTCACGAGAAAATATACGCGCGTCACCTGGCCGATCACGCCGACGTCGTCGATCACGGGTTGACCGGGCAGGATGCCGTCCTGCGAGCCTTTGTCGATCACCACCTTGCGCGAGAACGGGTCGCGCGCGGCGTAGAGGATTTCGGCAAAAACCGATTTGCGCGGCAGGCGCTCGCGCGCGTCGAGCAAGCGGCGCAACTGGCCGTTTTCCTCCTGCAGCGCCGCCAGCTGCAGCAGCCCCTGAGCCGCGCGCAACTGCCTCGCCCTGAGCGCGCTGTTTTCCTCGCGCAAAGCCGTGGTGCTGCTGAAATAATCGACCACGCCATGGAACAGGTTCACTGGCGCCATGGCGACGAGCTGTATCGGATAGGCGGCGAGCGCCACCACCTGGCGCACGTTCTCGGCATAGCGAAAGCGCGCATCGAGGACCATCAGCAGGAACGCGAGCGAAACGAAGAAAGCGAGGCGGACCAGGGGTGCCGGGCCACGATTGAAGAACGGTGGCGGCTGGTGTTCCATATCGGCGCTAACTGACGAAGGGTGCCGGGCGGTGAGCCACCTTGCTCATTGCCCCTCAACCATTGCCGGGTTCAGTCATCGGTAAATATCGAGGCGAGCTTGTCCATTTTTTCCAGCGCCATGCCCGATCCGCGCACCACGCAGGTAAGCGGATCGTCGGCCACGATCACCGGCAGTCCGGTCTCCTCCATCAGCAAGCGGTCGATATCGCGCAACAGCGCGCCGCCGCCGGTGAGGACCATCCCCTTCTCGGCGATGTCCGCGCCCAGTTCCGGCGGGGTATATTCGAGGGCGGATTTCACCGCGCTGACGATGCTGTTCAAGGGTTCGGTGAGCGCTTCCAGGATCTCGTTCGAGGAGATGGTGAAACTGCGCGGTATGCCCTCGGCGAGGTTGCGCCCCTTCACTTCCATCTCGCGCACTTCAGAGCCGGGGAAGGCGGAACCGATTTCCTTCTTGATTTTCTCCGCAGTGGCCTCGCCGATCAGCATGCCGTAGTTGCGGCGGATGTAGTTGATGATGGCCTCGTCGAACTTGTCGCCGCCCACGCGCACGCTGCCCGCGTACACCATGCCGCCGAGCGAGATCACGCCCACTTCCGAGGTGCCGCCGCCGATATCCACCACCATCGAACCCGTCGCCTCGGCTACCGGAAGATCCGCGCCGATCGCTGCGGCCATCGGTTCTTCGATCAGGAAGACCTGCGAGGCGCCGGCGCCTATCGCCGACTCGCGTATTGCGCGCCGCTCGACCTGGGTCGAACCGCAGGGCACGCAGATGATGATGCGCGGGCTGGGCAGGAGCAGGCGTGAAACGTGCACCTTCTTGATGAACAGCTTCAGCATTTGTTCGGTCACGGTAAAGTCCGCGATCACGCCGTCCTTCATCGGCCGGATGGCGACAATGTTGCCGGGAGTCTTGCCCAGCATCTGCTTGGCTTCCATGCCCACGGCCTGAATCGTCTTCTTGCCGCTCGGGCCGCCTTCCTGGCGGATGGCGACGACCGAAGGCTCGTCGAGTACGATGCCCTTGCCGCGCACGTAGATCAATGTGTTGGCGGTGCCTAGGTCTATGGCCAAGTCATCGGAGAAATAACCGCGTAGGAATCCAAACATTGGCTAGTGTTCCAATTCGAATTGAGCTGGTAAATGCGTTATAATACCGCACTTTAACGCACCAATTCAGCGCAAATTCCATGTCCCTGTCTTTACCCGAAGTCAAACGCATCGCCTGGCTGGCCCGCATTGAAATTACTGATGCCGAGGCGGGGGCCGCGCAGGGCCATCTGAACGACATCTTCACGCTGATCGAGCAGATGCAGTCGGTCGATACCGAGGGCGTCGCGCCGATGGCGCACGGCCAGGACGTGGTGCAGCGGCTGCGCGAGGACCGCGTCACCGAGACCGACCTGCACGCGCTCTACCAGGGGATTGCGCCGCAGGTGGAGGGCGGGCTGTATCTGGTGCCCAAAGTGATCGAATAAGACCCGGGACGCGGGACCCGCGCTGCATCGGCAGCGGGTCGAGCGCCCTGCGCCAACATGTTCAACGCCTCCCTAAAACAGCTGTCCGCCTTGCTCGCGCAGAAGAAACTGTCCAGCACCGAGCTGACGCAGTCCTATCTGGACCGCGTGGCGCGGCTCAATCCCGGGCTGAATGCATTTCTGAGCGTCGACGCCGAACGCAGCCTGGCGCAGGCGCGAGCCGCCGACGAGCGCATCGCCGCGGGCAAGGCGCAGCCGCTCACCGGCATTCCGGTGGCGCACAAGGATATTTTCTGCGCCAGGGGCTGGCTCACCACCTGCGGCTCGAAAATGCTCGCCAACTTCGTCAGCCCGTACGACGCGCATGTGGTGGAGCAGCTCAACGCTGCCGGGGCGGTGATCCTGGGCAAGACCAACATGGACGAATTTGCCATGGGCTCGTCCAGCGAAACCGGTTTCCGGGGCCCGGTAAGAAATCCCTGGGACCGGACCCGGGTTGCGGGCGGTTCCAGCGGCGGTTCGGCTGCGGCGGTGGCCGCGCGCATCGCGCCGGTGGCGATAGGCACCGACACCGGCGGGTCGATACGCCAGCCCGCGGCGCTTACCGGTATCTGCGGCTTGAAGCCCACTTATGGCGTGGTTTCGCGCTACGGCATGATCGCCTTCGCCTCCAGTCTGGACCAGGGCGGGCCGATGGGGAAAAGCGCGGAGGACCTCGCGCTGTTGCTCAACGTGATGGCGGGTTTCGACGCGCGCGACTCGACCAGCCTCGAGCGGCCTGCCGAAGACTATGCGCGCCTGCTCGATGCGCCGCTCACGGGGGACCACGCCAAGCCGCTCAGCGGCCTGCGCATCGGTGTGCCCAGGGAGTATTTCGGCGAGGGCCTTTCCGGCGACGTCGCCGCGGCGGTGGAGGCGACGCTGGCGCAGTTCGAGAAACTGGGTGCGACACGCATCGCCATCAGCCTGCCCAACTCCGGGCTGTCGGTGCCCGCCTATTACGTCATTGCACCGGCCGAGGCATCGAGCAACCTATCGCGCTTCGACGGCGTGCGCTATGGTTATCGCGCCGCCGAGTACGGCGACCTCGCCGATATGTACCGCAAGACCCGGGCGCAGGGTTTCGGCGCCGAGGTGAAGCGGCGCATACTCATCGGCACATACGTGCTGTCGCATGGATATTACGACGCGTACTATCTCAAGGCGCAGAAGATACGCCGGCGGATCGCACAGGATTTTGCCGCAGCCTACAAGCATTGCGACCTGATTCTGGGGCCGACCTCGCCCAGCGTCGCTTTCGGCCTGGGCGCCAAGGTCTCGGACCCTGTGCAGATGTACCTGATAGACATCTATACGGTCGCGGCGAACCTCGCCGGCCTGCCGGCGATGTCCATCCCCTGCGGCTTCGGCGAGGGCGGCATGCCGGTCGGACTGCAGCTGGTCGGAGACTATTTCGCGGAAGCGCGCATGCTGCAGGCCGCGCACCAGTTTCAGCTCGCGACCGACTGGCATCTGCGACAGCCGGCAGGCACGGAGTAGGCGATGGACTGGGAGACCGTCATCGGCATCGAGACCCACGCGCAGCTCTCGACTGTGTCGAAGATTTTTTCCGGGGCGTCGACTGCGTTCGGCGCCGCCCCCAACGTGCAGGCGTGCGCGGTGGACATCGCGCTGCCCGGGGTGCTGCCGGTGCTGAACAAGGGCGCGGTCGAGCGAGCCGTCCGGTTCGGGCTTGCGGTGGGCGCGGACATCAGGCGCCGCTCGGTATTCGCGCGCAAGAATTATTTTTATCCTGACCTGCCCAAGGGTTATCAGATCAGCCAGTACGAACTGCCGGTGGTGCAGGGCGGGTCGCTATCGGTGATGCTAAAGGGCGGGGAAAAGACCGTGCGGCTCACGCGCGCCCACCTGGAAGAGGATGCGGGCAAATCCCTGCACGAGGATTTCCACGGCATGAGCGGCATCGATCTCAACCGCGCCGGCACGCCGCTGCTGGAAATCGTGACCGAGCCCGACATGAGTAGCGCGGAAGAAGCGGTGGCCTACGCGAAGGCGCTGCACGCCCTGGTGCGCTGGATCGGCATCTGCGACGGCAACATGCAGGAGGGATCGTTTCGCTGCGACGCCAATGTCTCGGTGCGACGCAAGGGCGCGGACGTGCTGGGCACGCGCTGCGAAATAAAGAACCTCAATTCCTTCCGCTTTCTCGAAGAGGCCATCAATTACGAAGTGCGCCGCCAGATCGAATTGATCGAAGACGGCGGCAGCGTGGTGCAGGAAACACGGCTCTACGACCCGGATCGCAAGCAAACGCGTTCGATGCGTTCCAAGGAGGATGCGCACGACTACCGCTATTTTCCCGATCCGGACCTGCTGCCCCTGGCGATAAGCGCCGAAACCATCGAACAAATCCGTTCCGAACTGCCGGAACTGCCGGCGGCGAAACGCAAGCGCTACGTAGACGAATATCAGCTTTCGGCCTACGACGCCGGCGTGCTGACCTCATCGCGGGAAGTGGCCGATTATTTCGAAGACCTGGTCGGCGCTCTCGGGGGCGGCTACAAGCTTGCGGCGAGCTGGATTGCGGGAGAGCTTTTCGGCGCGCTGAAACGCGCCGGTCTCGAAGTTTCCCAGTCGCCGCTGAGCAGCCGGCAGCTTGCCGGCCTGCTGCGCGAGATCCAGGACGGCGTCATTTCCGGCAAGACCGCCAAAGATGTGTTCGATGCCATGTGGAACGGCGGGGGCGAAGCAGCGGACATAATCGCCGCGAGCGGGCTGAAACAAATCTCCGATGCGGGCGAACTCGAGCAGGTGATAGACGCCGTACTCGCGGCCAACTCTAAGTCGGTCGAGGAATACAGGGCAGGCAGGCAGAAAGCCTTCAATGCGCTCGTCGGACAGGCGATGAAAGCGACCAGGGGCAAAGGCAATCCTGCCCAGATCAACGAGATCCTGAAGAAAAAACTGGCGGGCTAGCTATTTCTTCGGCGATGCGGCAGCCTGCGCCTTTATGCCCTTGATCTCGCGATAGCGCCGCAGGTCTTCGTCGTATTTGGCGTTGATGTCCTCGACTTCCTTCTTGCGCCCGGCCAGCGCATTCTCCTGCAACTGGAGGTCGGACTCGTTGTTGCTGATATCCTCCCTCAGTTTTTTCGGCATCGGTTTCTTGACATAGAATTCCTTTTCCGCCGCCAGCGTCTTGGCGCGCTTATGCGCCTCGGCAATGCGTTTTTCGATTTCCTTCGTCGCCAGTTCGGCCTGTTTCAGCGCTCGCAGCCTGCCATCCTCGATGTCCTTCTCGCTCGAATAGGTGTTGAGCAGCGCCTGGTTCTTGCGCTTTTCCTCCTTGGCGAGAGCGTCCTGCTCCGCCTTGCGCTTTCGATCCTCCTCGCGCGCTGCAAGTTGCTCCGGCGTCAGCGCGGCCTCGCGCTTCTTCAGCACCGACCCCTGTCTTGACAGTTCTTCCATTTCCTTGCCCAGGCATTCGGGGGGCGGCGTCTGGGTGTAGTAGGTTACTCCCTTGCTGTCCTTGCACTTTATCATGCGGGTCTGCGCGGACGCGGGCGCAGCCGCGAGCGCGAGGAGGCTTGCGAAAACGAGAATCCGCAGCTTAAGCATGTGCGTCGGCTCCATAGAGTTGGCGATAATGTTCGATTTCGATCAGCTCTCGTGCCAGCTCGGGTCTTGCGCCGAGATATTGCACCAGGTCGTCGAGGTCGGCGATGGCGATCACCGGCAGTCCGAAATTCTCCCGCACCTCCTGCACTGCCGAGCGCTCGCCGGCGCCGCGCTCCAGCCGGTCAAGCGCGATAACCACGCCGCAGGCGGCGGCGCCCTCGGCGCGGATCAGCTCGACCGATTCGCGCACCGAGATGCCGGCGGAGATCACGTCATCGACGATCAACACCTGTCCGGCGAGTGGCGCGCCTATCGTGCGTCCGCCCTCGCCGTGGTCCTTCGCTTCCTTGCGGTTGAAGCTGTAGGCGACGTTGCGCCCGGCCTGGGCCAGGGCGATCGCCACGCTTGCAGCCAGGGGAATTCCCTTGTATGCGGGTCCGAACAGCATGTCGAACGGCTGGCCCGCGGCGAGGATTGCTTTCGCGTAGAATTGACCGAGGCGCCCGAGCATTGCCCCGTCGTTGAACAGGCCGGCGTTAAAAAAATAAGGCGACATGCGCCCGGCCTTGGTCTTGAACTGGCCGAAACGCAGTACGCCGCAATCAATGCAGAAGGAGATGAACTCGTTGCGAAAATCCGACATTTGCCGATCCTGGTGCGCCCAGCCCGGCGCCTGATATCCGGTCATGTTACGCATTATCACACTCAACCTCAACGGCATACGTTCGGCGGTGAGCAAAGGCCTGCTCGACTGGCTCGCAGCGCAGGAGGCCGATGTGGTCTGCGTGCAGGAAGTGAAGGCGCAGTTGACCGACATCGCGCCTGCGATTCTCAACCCGGATTCCTATTCTGGTCATTTCAGCTGCGCTGAAAAGAAAGGCTACAGCGGCGTCGGCCTGTATTGCCGCGAGGCGCCGGACAAGGTGATCAGCGGCTTTGGTTCCAGAGAGTTCGACGCCGAAGGCCGCTATCTGCGCGCCGATTTCGGCAATCTCAGCGTGATCTCCGTATATCTGCCCTCGGGCTCGAGTTCCGAGGAGCGTCAGCAGGCGAAATTCCGCTTCATGCGCGAGTTCATGCCGCACCTTGCCGGGTTGAAGGCGAGCGGGCGCGAAATCCTGATCTGCGGCGACTGGAACATCGCGCACAAGGAAATCGACCTGAAGAACTGGCGCGGCAACCAGAAGAATTCCGGCTTTCTGCCCGAAGAGCGAGCCTGGCTAGGGGAAGTATTCGAGCAGTGCGGCTGGGTCGACGTGTTCCGGCGGCTGAATCAGCAGCCGGAACAATACACCTGGTGGTCGAACCGCGGCCAGGCCTGGGCAAAGAACGTGGGCTGGCGCATCGACTACCAGATCGCCACGCCGGGGGTGGCGCAGGGCGCTAAGTCCGAGTCAATCTACAAAGAGCAGCGCTTCAGCGACCACGCGCCGCTGACCATCGACTACGACTGGACCCTGTAGCGTCGGCAGGGCTGGCCGGGATTGTCCCGGACTTCGTGTCGCGCGGTGAAACCGCTGTTTTACCGCTGTTGCAGCCTGTCCTCGGCGCTACCAAGAGCGCCGCCGGTCGCGCGGCCGCAAGATAGTCGCCGGCAAGCCCGCCCGGCTTCGCCGCCTGGATAGTCGCCCCTCCCCCGTCTTTTGCGCCGACCGTATGCAGCAGAAATCACGGCTGGGGCAAACAGTACATTGCATTGCGATACAATTCATGAGGATGAGCAACACGCCGGGCCCAGCCATGAATACTCATACCACCGCGTCGGCTGCCGCTACTTCGGCCTGCGATGTACTGGTAATCGGTGGCGGGCCCGCAGGCGCGACAGCCGCCGCGCTGCTGGCCGAGCGCGGCTACCGTGTGACCCTGCTGGAGAAGGCGCGCCATCCGCGATTTCATATCGGCGAATCGCTGCTCCCAGCCAATCTGCCGCTTTTTGAAAGGCTAGGCGTGGCGGATGCCGTCGAGGCCATCGGCATGGAAAAATGGGGCGCAGAATTTGTCTCGCCCTGGCATGAGCACAAACAATCGTTCGAATTTTCCGATGCCATGGACAAGTCCATGCCCATGGCCTACCACGTGCGCCGCGCCGAGTTCGACGAAATTCTGCTGCGCAACGCCAGCCGCAGGAATGCCCGAGTTGTGGAAGGCTGTCAGGTACGGGACGTCGATTTCCTGCCCGACAAGGGCGGTGCGCGGGTGCAAGCCCGGCACGATGACGGCAGCATCGAAACGGTGCATGCACGGTTTGTGCTGGATGCCTCGGGCCGCGAGACCTTTCTTGGCAATCGCTTGAAGTCCAAGCGGCGCAACAGGAAACACAACAGCAGCGCCATCTACGCCCATTTTTCGGGAGCCAAGCGCAATCCGGGCAAGGCCGCAGGGGATATCACCATCTACTGGTTCGAACACGGCTGGTTCTGGCTGATCCCGCTCGCGGGCGGCACGGCGAGCGTCGGCGCGGTGACGTGGCCGTATTATCTGAAATCGCGCAACAAGAAGCCGCTCGAACAGTTCTTTCAGGAAACCATCGCGCTGTGCGCGCCCTTGAGCGAGCGGCTGAAGCATGCACAACCGGTCTCGCCGGTAGAAGCCACCGGCAATTATTCCTACGTCTGCGAGCGCACCCACGGCAGCAATTATCTGCTGCTGGGCGATGCCTACACCTTCATAGACCCGGTGTTTTCCTCCGGCGTGATGCTGGCCATGCAAAGCGCCTTTGCGGCGGCCGACGCCGTGGACGTCTGCCTGCGCTATCCGCAGCGGTCGGCCGCTGCGCTGAAAAAATTCGACCGCACTATGCGGCTCGGTCCGGAGGCGTTTTCCTGGTTTATTTACCGGGTCACCAACCCCACCATGCGCGACATGTTCATGCAGCCGCGCAATGTTCTTCGCGTAAAGGAGGCACTGCTGTCAGTGCTGGCCGGTGACATATACGGCAGAACCCCGATTCGCGGCCCGCTGCTGCTGTTCAAGGGACTGTACTACGCGACCAGCCTGCTCAATTTCAGGCGCACATTGAAGTCATGGCGGGCGCGCCAGCGCAACCTCCGGGTTGTGGATGAAACTGGCGCGACGGTGGATTGATCATGCGTGCTGCATTGCGTGTGTTGCTCAATGGCTACGATTGCCTGGTGCTGTATCTCGGCTTGGCCTGGCTCGGGATACTGTGCCTGGCCTGGACGCCCGTCGCGATGATCATGTACGCGCTGCTCTCCGAGCGCCGGGGGCGGGCGCTGGGGCGCTATGTAATCATGGTGGCATTTCGGCTTTACCTTGCCAGCCTGAGCGTGTCGCGCCGGTGCAGCTTTGACCTGGAGGCGCTGGATGCCCTGCGCGATGGACCGCCGCTGATCATTGCGCCCAATCATCCGTGCATGCTGGATGCCGTGATGGTGATTTCACGCCTGCCCAATGTCGCCTGCGTGCTCAAAGCCGATTTGATGAACAATATCTTTCTCGGCGCGGGCAGCCGGCTGGCGCGCTATATCCGCAATGAGCCGGTGCGGCGCATGGTGCAGCTGGCAAGCGAAGATTTTGCCTGTGGCAGCCATCTGCTGTTATTCCCGGAAGGTACCCGCACCACCGTGTCCCCGGTCAATCCGTTCAAGGGCAGTGTCGGCCTGATCGCGCGTCATGCACAGGTGCCGGTGCAGACGATACTGATAGAAACCGACTCGGAATATCTGAGAAAGGGCTGGCCGCTGTTCCGCAAACCGCCCATGCCGATCCATTACCGGGTGCGGCTGGGACGGCGCTTCGATCCACCGACGCATATCCGGCGCTATATGGCGGAACTCGAGCACTACTTTGCGCAGGAGCTGGTACCAGGCGCGGCATTTAAGCCGGTCAACTCCCTGCCCAGGCAGGCTGAGCGTAGGCCAGAACTCACTTCGCGCACGCCGCCATGATGGCTGCCTCGAGCACGCATCTGGTCATCATTCCCAGCTATAACCCCGGCACCAAAGTCTACGAAACCGTGCGCGCGGCGCGCCGATACTGGACCCCGGTTTGGGTAGTGGTCGACGGCAGCACCGACGGCAGCGCCGAACGCCTGCTGGCGATGGCGGAGCAAGACGCCGGCCTGCGCGTGATCGTCCTGCCGCGCAATCAGGGCAAGGGCGCGGCAGTGCTGCACGGCCTGGACCAGGCGGCAGCGGCCGGATTCAGTCACGCGCTGACCATGGATTCGGATGGTCAGCATGCGCCCGAACGCATCCCGGCGTTCATGTCGGAATCCACAAGGCAGCCGGCTGCAATGATACTGGGGGTGCCGGTATTCGATGCCAGTGCGCCGGGCTTGCGCGTGAAAGGGCGGCGCATATCCAACTGGTGGGCCAATCTGGAAACGCTGTGGGCAGGCATAGGCGACTCGCTCTTCGGCTTCCGCGTGTATCCGGTCGAAGCCTTGCGGCGGGTGATGCGCGCTCAGCCGTGGATGCGCCACTTCGATTTCGACCCCGAGGCCGTGGTGCGCCTGTGCTGGCGCGGGGTGAGGCCGGTCAATCTGCCCGCCCCGGTGCGCTACTACAGCGCGGCGGAGGGCGGCGTGTCGCATTTCCGCTACCTGCGCGACAACCTGTTGTTGACCTGGATGCACGCGCGCCTGTTTGTCGGATTCGTATTGCGCCTGCCCGTTTTGCTGGCCAGGCGTGCGCGGGGACGGTTCTAGGACGATGATAGTCAAACATGGGGACTTGGATCGCGCCCCCCGTTCGTTGCAGAGTTGCGCCTGGTGCGCGGACGAGAGGCCGTCCGCGCGGATCGTGGCCTGCGCACGGATGATGAAGCCATCCGTACGCAATCGACGATCTTGTATCGAAACCACGCCATCCTTGTATCAACCATACGTACGCAAGCCACGATCTTTGACGAACCCGGTTTCCATATTTTGAAATTGGCTCTAAGTCAATGCAGAATCGGCCTTGAGCGCCTGATATTCCGAAAACACGCCGAGTTCCAGATGCCGTTTAACCTGCGTCAGCCCCGCAGCACTTAGGGTCGTCAGCACCTGCTCTGGGGGCACGCAGGCTTCGATGCTGTCCCAGTGATAGCGCCAGATCGTCGCGGTATCTTTTTGACGGGAAACGAATCGCGTCAGGAACGGCAGCACGCCGCGCATATAGGTTTTGAGCAGCCATGCCCCGACACGGTTCTGCGCCTGGGTAATTTCAAGCAGGCATAATCGGCCACCGGGCTTCAACACCCGTTCGAACTCGGCAAAGGCCACGCCCAGATCGCTGAAATGGCGCAGCGCATAACCCATGCTCAAGAAATCAAAATGATCGTCGGGAAAAGGCAGGGATTCGGCCCGACCTTCGATCAACACCATTGCCGCGGGTAACTTTGCGGCGGCCATCATGCCGGGGCTGGGATCGACCCCGGTGACCAGGGCGGCATCGCCGGCCAAAATGCAGGCCTGCGCCGCGACCAGTCCGGTACCCACGCCGACGTCCAGTACCTTCATCCCGCTTCTCAGGCCACCGCGTACGAGCGCCTGGCGCCGGTAGCGGGAACCGGAGCCCCATGCAAATATCGCCTCGATGTGGTCGTAATCCGGCGCGGTCTTGTCGAACATCTCGCGCAGATACGCTTGCCGATCCTGCTCTGTCCGGTAGTAATCGGTCAGCGGGATATGCGGTGCATGCACTGGCGCGGGTTTGGTGGGGTTCATATTGCCCTGATCGTCAAACGATGCCGCCGTTGATGGAGATAATCTGCCCGGTGATATAGGCCGCCTGCATTGAGGCAAGAAATCCGATCAGATCGGCAACCTCTTCCGGGGTGCCGGCGCGTTTCATCGGTACCATGCGCGCGATAGCCTCGGCGTCGAACGCAGATTCGCTCATGGGGGTATCGATGACGCCGGGCGCTACGGCATTGACGGTGATGCCCCGGCTGGCGACTTCCTGCGCCAGCGACTTGGTGGCTGAATTGAGTGCGCCCTTGGCCGCGGAATAATTGACCTGACCGCGATTGCCGGTCAGGGCGGCGATGGAAGACACATTGATGATGCGCCCCCAGCGGCTGCGTATCATCGGCAGCATCAGCGGCTGGGTGACGTTGAAAAAGCCGTTGACCGACACGTCTATCACCCGGCGCCACTGCTCGGCGCGCATGCCCGGGAACACCGCGTCGTCATGGATGCCGGCATTGTTGACCAAAATCTGGACCGGCTGGTGTTCGACGAGGGACATCAGTACATCGGCTGTCGCCCGGCTGTCCGTCACATCGAAGGCCAGCGCCTGCGCGCTGCCGCCGCCCGCACAAATGGCATCGGCCAGCGCCTGCGCGGCTTGCACTGCGCGATGGGCATGAATGTACACATGGCAGCCATCGGCGGCGAGACGGCGGCAGATGGCAGCGCCAATGCCGCCGCTGCCGCCCGTAACCAGGGCGTTTTTCATGGTGCCTCTCCCGCAGTGTGTGCGGGTGCGGCAGCATTGAGCACGACCGCTGCGCGCCCGCCGAGCAGCAGGCGACCCGCTGCGCTGACGCTGAACTGATAAAGAACATTGTTTTCGCTGCGCGCGATGCAGCTGGCATCGACCAGTAGATCGGCGGTGACGTCGTCCAGCCGCGACACATGCAACTGTGTGCCGCGCACGCTGACCAGATAACCGACCCGGGCGCGGGAACCCTCCGGCGGCGCCATCAGGGCACCGTGCACGGCCATGGCCTGCGCCGCGTATTCGATGCCGCAGGCGGCGCCAAGCCGGCCGTAAGCGCGCATTGGGTTGTCAGCCGCGCGGTGGCTGCTCGCGCGACACTGAATGCGCCGCTCATCCCATTCCTCGACGCGATCCAGCAGGCACATGCTGCCCCGATGCGGGATGCGACGGGCAATCCAGGCGCGGTCCAGTCCGGTTTGATTCAGCATGGCGTGACTGCCACGGCGAGACGCGTGCTGTCGAGGTAATCCAGCACGACGTGTTGGTCTTGCCGCAATGCGATAGCGCGCAACAGCGGCAAGCCGCGTGCGGCGGGGATGGCGATGCGCAGATTTTCAAGCACGGGATCGTCGAGGAGGTCTGCGCTGGCCTCAGTCAGGCCGACGCGGATTTGCGCCAGCGCCCGTGCGCTGCGGTGCGGCGCCAGCACCAGCGCGATGCCAAGCGCATCGGGGATGGGACGGGCGCTGTACAAGGGCTCCGGGTAAGCGGTGTCACAGGCGAGCAGAACGCAGGGTATGTTATCTGCCACAACCTGGGTCAGCGCTTCCAGCAGCCCCGCGCCGAAACTGGCGTCAAAAGCGCTCAGCACCGACGACGTGGTCATTGCGCCGGTGGCGATACCCCAGTATCCGGCAGCAACGTTATGCACGGAATTGTGAAACCGGGTTGGGGAGATTTGCCGGTCATCCGAGGCAAGCATTTCACAAATGATGTGACAGTTTTCCCCGTCGCCGCCAGACGCGGAAAACACGCTGGGCAGGCTGGCTGCGTCGAGTCCGGCCGCCGCGATCGCTTCCAGTCCGGTCGCCAGGGTGAGCTTGACAATTGCGCAACTGCGCCGCCGTTCCGCCGCGGGCAGCAGCGCGGGCGGCGGCAGCACCGTCTTGTGCGGCCGATAGGGCTCGCGCCCGCCTAGGACGGCCTGACCGGCCGGCCAGTCGGCCAGACCGGGTCCGAGCAGGCCGACGCCTTCAATGTATGCGCTGAGCGGGTGCATGGATTCAATCCGCGCGCGCAAAAACCAGGCTGCAATTGGTGCCGCCGAATCCAAACGAATTGCTGAGCACGCGCGCCACCGGCTGCTCGCGATTGTGCAGCAGATAGTCCAGGCCCAGCGCCGGGTCGACTTGTTCGGTGTTGATCCCCGCGGGCAGCATGCCGTGCTGCAAGCTCAGGGCGCAAATCACTGCTCCCACGCCGCCGGCCGCCCCCAGGGTATGCCCGGTCGCGCCCTTGGTGGAACTGCACGGCATGTCCGGGCCGAATACATGTCGGACCGCCTGGGCCTCCGCGGCGTCGTTGCTCTGGGTAGCCGTGCCGTGCAGGTGGATATAGTCGACTTCAGACGACTTCAATCCCGCCATTTCCAGCGCATCCTGCATCGCCACGCGCGCACCCAGGCCATCCGGATGCGGCGATGACATGTGATAGGCATCGCTGGACTCACCTATGCCGAGCAGCAGCACGGCGTCCTCGTCCAGCTGTGCCGGAGCGCGTTCCAGCAGCGCGAAGGCTGCCGCCTCGCCAATCGAGATGCCGTTGCGTTGCGCATCGAACGGGCGGCATGCACGTTCGGAAATCAGGCCGAGCGCGCTGAAACCATACAGCGTCGTCAGACACAGCGAATCCACGCCCCCCACCACGGCCGCGTCTATCAGCCCCGTCGCCAGCATGCGGCGCGCTGAGGCAAATACCTTCGCGCTGGACGAACATGCCGAGGACACTACGACCGCCGGACCGGTCAGCCCAAAATAATGCCGCGTGAAATCGACGACGGAGAACGTGTTGTGTGTGGTGCGGTAATTGAAGTCCGCGGGGAGTGCGCCGGTCACCGGGTCGCGCCGCCGGTAGGCCAGCTCGGTTTGCAGAATGCCGGAGGTGCTGGTGCCGAGAAACACGCCGATGCGCTGCGCGCCGTATTCTGCGATGGCAGCGCGCACCGCCCCGGCAAATCCGTCCTGGGTCAATCCCAGCAGCGCAAGCCGGTTGTTGCGGCAATCAAAGTCGGCCAGATGGGCGGGAAGCCGCACTGCATCCACGTCCGCCACCTCGCCTATGTAAGTCGCCAGGTCCACCGTCTCGAACGCGCACGGCGCGAGCCCGCCGCGACGCTGGCGCAGCGCGGCCAGCGTCTGCTCGAGGCCGCGGCCGATGCTGCTGGTCGCAGTGAAATGGGAGAGCCAGAGCGGGTTCAAGGAAAGACAGGCCGATCGCGATTAAATGGGAAGTCTACCAAGTTCCGGTGATTGGTTTGGGTCAGTTAGACGGCTGGCGGGTTTGTCCGACTATGCCCTACCGGTTCCGGCGCGCACGCGATGTCGCAATGACAGAGTGGCAGCCAGCACCCCCAGCGCCAGACCGGCCAGCACATCCACCGCCACATGCTGGCGTGTGGCCAGAGCCGAATATACGATGCCGATACACCACATCCAATTGAAGATTAGCATCCACAAGGGTGCGCCAAAGCGGCGCAGCAGGTAATGCAACCAGATTCCCGAAAAAACGGCTGTGGCGACGTGAAGAGACGGGCAGGCATTGCCCGCTGCATCGATGCCCTTAAGGAAGGCCACGTCGGGATACCGGTCCCAGTCGATGTCGGCCGCGGGTACTGCCGTGGGCCAGAAATAAAACACGAGCAGCGCCGCAAGGCAGGTACCTGCCATGGCCGATCCATAGCCATACAACTCGCGCCGCGTCGCCAGCAATGCCGGGGGAAGGGAAACATAGGCCCACAGCGATAGATACAGCGGCAGGGCCCCGGGCTGAAAGCCGATCAGGCGATCGAGCAAGGTGATGGGCATCACCGTCGTCGGGTAGGCCGGCTGTTTGAGCAAATAGAAGTAAGCACCGAAAAACAGGCCGATGAAAAGCGGCGTTCCGACACTCTTGAGAACCAAATGCCTGGATATTGCCGCGGCAGCCTGGCGGTACCAGGGCGTCTGCTGACTATTCTCGCTCACGTCTGGTACCACATGGGCAGGCTGCTGTTCATGAGAGGGCGTGACGCAGGGTGACAAGCCGCAGATTGGCCGCTTTCGCTGCGGCCAGAACGCCGGGGAGCACTTCGACAATAACGGGAACGCCATCGGGCGCGCGCGCGGCGTTGCCATCGTGCAGCAGCAAAATGGCGCCCGGGCGCAGGCCGCGCAACAGCCTGTTCCTAACGCGGGCGGCGTCGCCGACGTGGGTGTCGAAACCGCGCGCGGACCAGCTCGCAAGCCGCAGCCCCAGCCGGGCGAGCACCGGGTCTAGAAGAGGGTTGCGCAAGCCGGCCGGGGCACGAAAGAACAAGGGACGCTGGCCGGTGATTGCAGTGAGCGTGTCCTGGGCGGCCTGCAGTTCGCGCATCAAGCCGCAATATCCCGTCAGCGCAAAATGATGGCGGTGATGCTGGCTGTGGTTTTCCACGCGATGGCCACGGCGCACGATTTCCCGGCACAAGTCCGGGAAACGCGCGGCTTTCTCACCGACGCAGAAAAAGCTCGCCTGGACAGCGTGACGATCGAGCAACTCCAGCACCTGCGGCGTAACGACGGGATCGGGGCCGTCGTCGAAAGTCAGGGCAATTTCATTTCTGGCGCTGGCCGCAGCGGGTAGCCGTGTCCAGTTCGGCCCCAGCCAGCGGCTGCGCGGCCACAGTCCGACCAGCGTCAACAGGGCGTGATTGGCAAGCACGGCGCCCAGCGCCCAGTGCCAAAATTCAGGCGCGGCGATGACGGCAATCAAGGCGAGCAGATGCAGCGCGATGGACGCGCGGATCAACAGCGTGGGTTGCCAGCGGGAACTATGCACGCGCTTGCCTGGCGAAAATGGCCGAGTAAATCAGCGCCAGGACGACCCCCGGCGCCACGGTTACGCCCATTGCCTGCAATACCGACACGCTGGAAAACGACAGCAGTCCGAAACCCGCGGCTGTAGTGAGGCCGGCAAACAGCATCGAGGCAAGCGTGCGGGAGGAGGCAGCGTGGGCTAGCGGATCGGGCCCGGCGATCGGCGCATGCTCGGCCCGATCAAAAAACAGCGCGTAATTGGAGCCCACCGCGACCACCAGCAGCAAACCGACCAGATGCAAAATAATCATTTGCTGTCCAAACACGGCCAATCCGGCCGTAACGGTAATGACCGCGGCCGCAAGCGGCGCGATGATACGCACCACGCGCATGGGCGAGCGAAAAACGAACAACAGCAATCCGATAATGGCAACCAGCCCTCCCAGCGACAAGCGGATGGCTTCATGCAAATAGCCGGAATACAAATTATCGGACTCGGTTTTCATATCCACAAACAGCACATCGGGCAAACCCGTGGCGTCGAGCGCAGCGCGAATCCGCCTTGCATTGATGCTGCCATCCTTGGGTGCGGTGAGCGGCAATAAGGCGCTCCAGTGGTCGCCTTGTTCGATGAGGAGCGCAGCCACCGCCATGGCCATCGAGGTCTGTTCGAGATCGGCAGCCCGCAGCAGGGGCTGGCTGCGCGCGGCTGCGGCATCGGCAAGAAACGGCGCAAACAGCTGCGTACTCACCGGCAGGCCCTGAACCGCCTGCGCCAGCCGCGTTTCCAGCTCACCCGGGGAGGGCAGGCTCAACCGGCGGGCGCGCTGCGTCGCGGTGCTGGGAAGATAACGGCTGGGGCTCTCGAACCTGCCGAGTTCGCCTTCATCGACTTGCGTCTGCAATATCGCGGAAACCTGTTCGCAAGACCTCAATACCGATTCCATGCTCGCGCCGCTTACCACCACCAGATAACGCACATCAGGCGCACCGGTGTCGGTGCGCAGGCTTGCATCGAGCGCGACATCGGTTTGCGAAACCGGACTCAACGAGGCTATCTTGTCATCCCATAAACTCGCGCGGTGCGAGAACAGAATGGCACAGGCCGCCAGCAGCAGGATCGCGGCAGCCCATCGCAGTGCGGCGGCGCGCTGTACCAGCCGGGACAGGGCGTAGCCGATGGCCGATACATCATGAATGCGAAAATTCGCCGGCAGCAAATGGGGCAGGACAAAACGGGTAACCGTCGCGGCGGCGATGAGGCCGGTAATCGAATACAGGCCGAGCTGCGCCAGACCCGGAAAGCCCGACAGCAGCAGCGACGCAAAGCCGGCTACCGAGGTCAGCACGCCGAGACGGATGGTGGGCCAAAGACGCTCGATCCAGTTCTGCCGGTCTGAACCGCCCAGTTCCGACTGCACAAACAGGTAAATCGAATAATCGACCGCTTCGCCGATCAGTGCGGTGCCAAATCCCAGGGTGATGCCATGCACCACGCCAAAGCCCAGGCTGACTGCCGCGATGCCGGCCAGCGCGCCGCTGATAACGGGCAAAAAACCCAATGCCAGTGCGCTAAAGGAACGATAGACCAGCAATAGCAGCGTCGCGATGAATGCAATGCTGATGATGGCCAGGCGGCTGACCTGATTTTTGATGGTGTCGCGTGAAGTCACCGAAAACACACCCGGGCCGCTCATCACCAGTCTGGCGGAAGGGGTTGCGCCGGATGCCTTTTCAAACGCCTGCCGGATGGCATCCATGGCGCGTTGCTGGGCGTCGATATCGGAACCCGAGGCGCGCGTTTGCAGCAGCATCAGGGCACGCGCGCCGTCGGCTGATGCCCAGGCGCCATCGACCATCTTCGGGCGGGCGCCGCCGTTGAGTTGTTCAAGCAATTGCACCATTTCGCCGGTCGGGTCGCGCGGCAGCAGCGACTTGACCAGCAGGCCGGCAGGCGAAGCGAGCAGGTCGATGCTCTCGCTCAAGGCGGCATGCAGTCCGTCTGCGCTGAAGCGTGCAGGCGTGACTGCAGGACTTAGCAGGTAGCGATGGTCGAACAGAAAAGCTCGGTCGCGCTCGGCGCTGACGGGCTCGCCGTTATTGACGGTGACAAAAGCAGGGTCGGCGCGCAATTGCGTGGCGGTCTGTCTGGAAAGCCAGGCACGGGTGGGCGCATCGGCGCCTTCGATGCCTACCAGAATCAGGCGCGAGGCCAGGCCGTCGCGTATCTGCTCCATGAGCAACTGCTGTGCCGGCGTCGGGTTGCGCGGTAAAAAGGCGGATAAATCCGTGGTGAACTGGCTGCGGCTGATAACGATCCCACAGGCGAGGATGAACGCCAGCCACAGTGCGATCGCCGCCCGGCCGCGCGCCGGCGCCTGCTTCACGGCGCTGCCAGCTTTTCAATCAGCATCAGCGAGCTGTCGCCATCTGCCTGGGTGATTTCGATGCTGCGCAGCGTGTCGCGCGCCCCCGCAATTCGGATGCGCGATACCACGGCCTGAATTCCTTCCTTCAGCGGCAGCAGCTGCAGTGTCCAGTGCTCGGCTGTGCCATCCAGGCTCAAGCGGTAACTGCGTTCGAGTGCCTCACGGTCACCCGCCAGGGTGCCGCGTATGCTGTCGATGAAAGCCGCCAGCTCCGGATAATCCTGCAATTGCATGTCGCGTCTATGGCGACCGCGCTCGATCACCAAGGTGCCGTGGTCCAGGATCACGGATTCGGGTTTGGGCTTGATCGTGCGCCTTTCCAGGTAGTCTGGCGCCCTGTAGAACAACTCCCCGGAGGATTCCAACGGCTGGTCGAGCATGGCGATGAATTTCTTCTCGACAAAGCTGGAATGGTCGGTGCGGACCTGCGCCAGGCCGCGCATTAGCTGGTCAATATCCCACTGAGCGGCGTGACTGACGACGGATGCCGGCATCAGTGCCAACGCAAGCAGTAGGTGGCGCATCACGCGCGGAAAAACGACGCTGGAGGCGTGCAGGATCATCATGGTTCCGGCCGCGCGGCAGCGCTTGCAGGCTGCCAGAAATCGAAAAAATTGAACCAGTTGTAGGGTGCCTCGCGGCAGTATCGATCCAGTAGCGCGGCGTAACGGGCGATGGCCGCTCGCACGGCGGTATCGCTTTGATCGCGCGCAACCGTGGAAAAATCCGCCAGCGAATCGAAGTGGATGGCGTAGCGGTTGCCGCCCAGGTACAGCCCGGTCATGAACACCACCGGACGCCGCAGCAGTGCGGCCATGCGCAACGGTCCGCCGGGCAGGTTCGCGTCAGCGCCGAGGATCTGCACGGGATACAGGGAGTCGTTGCCCAGGGTGCGATCGGCCAACATGCCGACCGCACAGCCTTCGTTCAGGTACTCCCGCACTTTGAGCATGGAATCAACCTGTCCCAGCGCAATGACATCCTGCACCGCCTCCGGATTGATGGCAGCCAGCATGGCGTTGATCATTTGTGCGTTTTCCTGGTGCATGAGCATGGCGACGCGAAGATTCGCGTGTTTGCGGCCCAGCGCACGGATGACTTCGAAGCTGCCCAGGTGCGCGCCCATCAGGAACAAGCCTTTGCCGCCGGCAAGCAGGCCGAGCAGCGCATCCTCGCCGTACACTTCGAGATTGAACAACTCAAAGCGGTGGTTGACCAGATAGACACGGTCATGAATCGTCGCGGCAAAAGTGTAAAAATGCCGGTACAGATCGCGCCAGCGGGGAGTGCGGCCCAGGGCACGCCTGAGAAAGTCCTTCGAAGCGCGACGACTGGCTGGTGCAAACAGCAAAAAATAAGCGGCTATCGGGTGCAGCACGACTCGCCCTGCGCGCCGCCCCAGGCGCAGCGAAATCCAAGCCATGGCGCGCAAGGTGAGCATGTTGCTGCGCTCCGGGGTTTGCGCCCAGGCGGCCGGTCTGCTTGTCGGGCGCGATGTCAGACGGGCAATCCCGGCAGGATACTGCCGCTGGCAATTTTGCGCGCGCCAGCCACGACGTCGAAGCGTATCGCCCCGCCGGCTGAAACGATGTGCTGGATCACCAGTACTTCGCCCGGGCCTGCCGGACTCAGAAACTTGACCGAGCTGATCTCGCAGGTATCCAGCGCGATGCCGGTGGCAGCGGCGATTGCGTCGAGCACTGCGTCGAGCAGCATCGCGCCGGGGAGAATAGGCATGTCGGGAAAATGACCGGCAAAAACGGGATGATCCGGCGGAACCGTCCAGCGCGTAGTGTTGTTCATGCGGAATTGCGCGCGCCGCGCGTCCTAAACAGGGCTTGCAGCGCGGCGCGCGGCAGTTTTCCCGTGTGGTTGCGCGGCAGCGCATCGACAAGCAGCAGGGGGCGCGGCAGGAATACCGGGTCTACATGTTCGCGCAGCGCCGCCAACAGGCGCGGCGCGTCCATGCCCGGAGCCACCACACACGCGGCTAGCCGCGTAACGCGGGCATCACCGGATTCGTCCGGCATGTAAAAAGCGCCGTCCACTACGCCCGGAATGCTGTTGAGCAGGTGGTCCAGACTCGCCAGCGAGTGCCGTTTGCCCGCGATATTGACCAGATCGGCGATGCGCCCATGCAACAGGAAATGGCCGACTGCAACAGGCTCAATGACGTCGTTCATGGTGATCGTTGATTCGATGTGACCGCCGCAAGCGCGCACGCTATCACCCTCCACGCTCAACTTTACTCCGGGAAACAGCGTCCATTGCGCAGTTTGCGTGGAGCGCCGGGAGGCAATCTGGCCGGTTTCGGTGCTGCCGTAGATTTCCATCAATTCGGTATGGCATTGCGCCTCAATTTCCTGCGCGAGCTGGGCAGACAGCGGTGCCGTGGCGGAGACTACCCGTGCAATTTCCGGCAATGCCAGCCCCGCATCCAGCAAGGCGCGCAGATGCACGGGCGAGGACACCAGCACTCGCGGCGGGGGCACAGCTGCCAGCGCCGCGCGGATGTCAGCCGGGTAAAACGGTTGCGCATGGCTGAGCGCGTTGCCGCTGTGCCATGCCATCAGCACCGTGGACTCAAACCCGTACATGTGTTGCGGCGGGACCGTGCCAATGATCGTGCTGGGCGTGTTGCGCAGCAGCTCGAGGTGCAATGCTTCGGCCTGCACACAAGCGACCAGTGCACCCCAGGCTTTCGGATGAGGTTGCGGGACGCCGGTCGAGCCCGAAGTAAACACCACCGCGACTCGCTGACTGCTGTCGATTTGCGGAATTGCAATTGAGCCGGCCCGGCCGATGGCCATGGCCGGGTATTGCAGCTGAGGCAGATCGACCGGACGCAGGTCGCTGTCGGTCAGGCAAAACACATCCGGGGCAAAGGCCTGGACCTGGCGCACCACTTCCGGCGTGGGGGTGGGTGGCAGCAGGCTGACTTTGCCGGCGACAATGGCGGCCGCCAGACCCACGCTGAAACGGTAACGGTCGCTGCACATATTGAGCAGGTGGCCCCCTGCGGGCAACAGGGCGGCAAGCTGTCTGACTTCGGCCAGGAACTGGCGCAGCGTCACCGCGCCCTCGGCGCGCCAGGCGATGATGCTGTCCGGGGAGGGGTGTGACACCAGCGGCAGCAAAGACATGATTCAGCCGGTAAGGACTAGCGCGGACGCGCCGGGGTGTTCGTGTACGCCCGCACCGCATCGAGGATGCGCATGTGGCGCATATCCGGTAGGGCCCGCCGGCGCACCCAGTATTCGGCAATGAACATCAGCGCGACCAAGGGCAGCGTAAAGAAATTGGCAAAGACCGACCATGTGGCCAGGGGCGCCAGAAAAAAGAGCAGAGTGGAGGCTAGCGCCATCGCGGCAAAAAACAGGGTCCAGGCGATCGTCACCTGGCGGGTGTAGATTTCATGCTGCGGCGTCACGACCGCGTGCACCGCATGTGCCAGGCGCGTGCACAGCGGTTGCCGCCCTGCAATCAACGTACGGCCAAACGCGATGAACAGGACCAGCAGCATAGCCATATTCTGCAACCAATACACCAGCCCCAAATGGTTCTCTAGCGCCGACCAGCCTGCCCACAGCGCGATACACAGCAGCACCAGCACGCCGAGCATGACGATACGACGGGGTGAGCGCCAGGCCAGCACCAGCGCAATTAACGCTACCGGCGCGATCGCGACCAAAGCGCCGAGCGTACCGCCGTGCGTGGATTCATTGGTGTAATGCGCCAGCAGCGGATAGCAGATCAGCAGCGCAGCAATGCCCAGCCAGGGCACGATGCGGCCTGGCATTAGCGCGTTCTCTGTGCTGCTATATGGTCGGACAGGCTGCGCAGCGAGCCGAAAATGGTCTTGTTGTCCTCGCTGTCGCTTTGCAGTTGCAGACCATAACGCTTGGAGACCTCCAGGGCAACTTCCAGCACATCAATCGAGTCCAGGCCCAGGCCTTCGCCATACAAGGGGGCGTCAACGGCGATTTGATCTGCGCTGATCTCGAGGTTCAGGCACTCGACCATCAATGCGGCAACTTCACGCTGCAACTCTGCGGTACTAGAGGCAGTAGGATTCTGATTAATTTGCATGGTGCCTGTAGTGTAGTCGTGGACAACTGAATAATAAATGGACGTTGCGCTTGCGAGGCGGTGAACCGGGTCGGTGTATCGTACTTTGATCCGTCCTCAAGGCCGGTTCGCGCTTAAATTGTAGCGTTTTATCGATTATCAGGCCGGGCTAACTGGCAGTTTCCTGCCGCGCCGCTGCGACCCCGGTCTTCGATTCACTGAGTATCCAGACGATGAAAAATCCCCCGCCACGCCCTGCCTGTCCTTGACCAGTGCGTTGTCCGCGATCGCCCAGGACTTTCAAGCAGGACTGCTGCCCGGCGGCAGGTTCTTGCGCAGGTTGTTCTGCCGGCGCCGGTCCAGCCACCAGGCGAGCGCGGGCAGCACCACAAACGAACCGGGCATCACCATCACCGCAAGATAGGGGCTGACCATCGACAGGCGGCGCAGATGGTCGATGATCTGGCGCTTGTCCTCCGGTGTCCATTTCTGCCGGTTGCGCGGTTTCATCAGCAGCGGCATCAAGCCGGTAATCTGTACCACCTCACCGAGGACATATTTTCGCTCCCGGGCCATGATATCCATTACGGACCGGACGATGACTGGCTTGTACATGCGCTATACCGCTATTTTGGTTTTCAGCCAGCGATATCCCTGCCACAGGCCGAAGGCGCGTCGTGCCCATCTGATTGCACTGCGCGGGCGCAGCAGCACCAGCGCGAGCGCAGCGCCGGCCACCAGCGGCGGGCGCGAGACGACAAAGCGCAGCGCATCCAGACAGCGGTCGACGAAGCCCAGCGGATGCTCCCATAGCTGCAGCGATTGCGCCACCTCGGCGCGCTCGAGCGCGGCGCGCTCGAGCAGGCGTGCGCGCCTGGATTCGATTGCGACTAGGCGCCGGTCCACGCCTACAGCTCGCGCAGCATGGCGCCGTCCTTGGCGAGCTCGCTGCGCGTAATCACGAACGGCTTGGGCCGCGATTTCACTCGCGCGCGCAGGATCCAGCCCAGCGCTGCGGCGACGGCCAGGAACGCCATTGCAAGCAGTCCGACGGCGAGCAGCCGGTGCGTGTCCCAGAAATAGATCAGCACGAAAGTGACGCACAGCACCATCGCCATGCCCAGGCAGAATCCCGCGGCCAGGGCGATGAGCAGGAGCTGCTCCAGCCGCAGTCGCTCTTCCTCGATCTCCGTGGCGAAGATTTCCAGGCGCGTATGCGCCGCGCCGAGCAGGGTGTGCCCCAGATACTTGATCGAGTGCAGAAGGCCGCCGCGCGCAGCAGCGCCCCCCCGTTCCGCCATGACTAGCGGCGGCTTATCAACATGCCGATGACCAGGCCGACGGCGCCGGCGATGCCCACGGCGCCCCAGGGATGGTCGTGCACATAATCGTCGGTGGCGCGCGCCGCGGCCTTGGTCCTGTCGACCATGACTTCCTCCGCCCGCGCGAGTTTGTCCTTGGCGATGCGCAGGCTTTCCTGAATGCGCTCGCGCGCGACGACCGCCTTTTCCCCCATCTGGCCGGCGGTTGCGCGCAGCAGTTCCTCCGCATCAGCGATGACGATCCGCAGATCGGATCCGAGCTTTTCGCGGGACATATCGGTATTGGTGTTCATGATGTCTTGCCTCACTGACTGGAATTTTCCGCTCTCGCTAACACACTGGCGGAAGACCACAAGGCTACCGGTTTTCGCCCGCTAAATCAACCTTAACCGACTGTAACGCAGGTAGAATCGGCCCATGCCGTCGCCCTATCTGGAGATTCTGCGCAGCCCGCGCGTTGCCGCTGTGCTGCTGCTCGGGTTTTCCTCGGGGCTGCCGCTGGCGCTTACCGGGAGCACGCTGCAAGCCTGGCTCACTGTGTCCGGCGCGGACATCATGACCATCGCCTGGTTTTCCTGGATCGGCATTCCCTATCTGCTAAAGTTCCTCTGGTCTCCGTTGATGGACCGCTATGTGCCGCCGTTTCTCGGCCGTCGTCGCGGCTGGATGCTGCTGACGCAACTGGCCTTGGTCGCGGGCATCGCCGGCATGGCAATTTCGTCTCCCGGTTCCAATCTGTGGCTGTTCGGCTGCCTGGCGCTGTGGGTGGCGTTTGCGTCGGCTTCGCAGGACATCGTCATCGATGCCTATCGCACCGATCTGCTGCCGGCGAACGAACGCGGCATGGGCGCTGCGGTGAGCGTGCTCGGCTACCGCGTTGCGATGCTGGCCTCGGGCGGGCTCGCGCTGATCCTGGCCGACCAGATCGGCTGGCGGCAGACGTTTTTTGCGATGGCTGCACTGATGGGCATCGGCATGATGACCAGCGCGCTCGCGCCCGAACCCGCGCAGCGCGGAACGCCGCCGCGCAGCCTGCGCGACGCCGTGGTGGAACCGCTCAGGGATCTCATGTCGCGGCCCGGCGCGCTGCAGTTGCTCGCGCTGATCGCGCTGTACAAATTCGGCGACGCGCTCGCCGGCACGCTGACCACGGCATTTCTGATCCGCGGCGTGGGCTTTTCGCTCACCGACGTCGGCACCATCAACAAAGTCCTGGGGCTGGTTTCACTGCTGCTCGGCGGCCTGGTCGGCGGCCTGCTGCTGGTGCGCTTTAGCCTGATGCGCGCGCTGCTCCTGTTCGGCGTGCTGCAGGCGGTCTCCAACCTGTCGTTTGCGGTGCTCGCCTGGGCGGGCAAGAGCTATCCGCTGCTGGTGTTCGCGGTCGGCTTCGAAAACCTCGCCAGCGGCATGGGCACCGCGGCTTTCGTCGCGTTCGCGATGGCGCTGTGCAACCACAGCTACAGCGCCACCCAGTACGCGCTGCTCTCGGCGATCGCCTCGCTCGGGCGCATCCTGTTCGGCCCGGTCACCGGCGGCCTGGTCGCAACCTGGGGCTGGGCGAATTTCTTCGTGCTCACCTTCGCCGCTGCGCTCCCCGGACTCTGGCTGGTCTGGCACATGCGCGCGCAGATCGATGCGGTGGACGGTTCAAGAAATATCGAGCAGTAGCGTTCGCGCTTGCGCGGACGGCGGCCCGTCCGCGCGGATCGTCGATAGCGCACGGATGAAAAGCACATCCGTGCGCTATCGACGATCTTGTCCAAAACCCCCGCGCCTGGCCACGCAGCGGTATTCGGGACGCCGCAATTACAGCTCAAACTTTTTCGAAGCGGTAAACGGCCACGCTGGCGCGCAGGTTCGGGGCGAAGCTGATGCGCCGGTCGCCCTGCATGACGATGCGCTCGAGGATGCGCACGCCGTGGGTGGCGCAGAAATCCTCGAAGTCCGCCAGCGTGCACAGATGCACATTGGGCGTGTCGTACCACAGGTAGGGCAGTACATCGGACACCGGCATGCGCCCGCGCATGATCTGCAGGCGCTGCGGCCAGTAGCCGAAATTGGGGAAGGAGACGATGCCCTGGCGCCCGACGCGCAGGATCTCCATGATGATTTCCTCGGTATGGCGCATGGCCTGCAGCGTCTGCGACAGGATGACGAAATCGAAGGACCCCGCGTCGAAGCCCGCCAGTCCCGCCTCCAGGTCGCTCTGGATCACGTTGACCGAGTTTTTCACGCAGGCGAGCACATTGTCGTCGCTGATATCGATGCCGTAGCCGCGCACTTCGCGGCTTTCCTGCAGGTATTTGAGCAGCAGGCCTTCGCCGCAGCCCAGGTCGAGCACGCTCGCGCCCGGCGGCACCCAGGCGGCGATGGCATCGAGGTCGGCGCGGCCGACGATCGCCGGGACCGGAAGCGTAGCGTTCATGCGGTCTTCTTCGCGCAGCACTCGGCGGCGACATTTTCGAAGTAGGCCCGCACCAGCGCCATGTAGCGCGCATCGTCGAGCAGGAACGCGTCGTGCCCGTGCGACGCATTGATCTCGGCGTAACAGACGTCGGCGCGATTATCGAGCAGGGCTTTGACGATCTCGCGCGAGCGCTCCGGCGCGAAGCGCCAGTCCGAAGTGAATGAAACCACGAGAAATCGCGCCGTCGCCGGGGCGAGCGCGCGCGCGAGCTCGCCGCCGCAGGCATCGGCAGGATCGAAATAGTCGAGCGCCCGCGTGATCAGCAGATAGGTATTGGCATCGAAATACTCGGAAAACTTGTCTCCCTGATGGCGCAAATACGATTCGACCTCGAAGTCGACGTCGAAATGGAAGTTGATCGAGCCCGAGCGCAGGCTGCGCCCGAATTTTTCCATCATCGCGTCGTCCGACAGGTAGGTGATGTGGCCGATCATGCGCGCGAGGCGCAGGCCGCGGCGCGGCAGCACGTTGTAGGCGTAGTAATCGCCGCCGTGGAAATCCGGATCGGTGGTGATCGCCTGCCGCGCCACCTCGTTGAAGGCGATGTTCTGCGCCGAAAGCTTGGGCGCGGCGGCGACGACTATGGAATTCGCGATCCGCTGCGGATAGGCGATCGCCCACTGCAGCGCCTGCATCGCGCCGAGGCTGCCGCCCATCACTGCGGCGAAGCGCTCGATGCCGAGGCGGTCTGCGAGCCGCGCCTGCGCCTCAACCCAGTCCTCTACGGTGACCATCGGGAAGCTGGAGCCATAGGCCTTGCCGGTCCTGCGGTTGATCGACGCCGGACCGGTGGAGCCGAAGCAGCCGCCGAGGTTGTTCACCCCTATGACAAAGAACTTTTCCGTGTCCAGGGGCTTGCCCGGGCCGATCATGTTGTCCCACCAGCCCACGTTCTTCGGATCCTCGGCGTAAAAGCCGGCGACGTGGTGCGACGCGTTGAGCGCATGGCAGACCAGCACGGCGTTGGATTTTGCCGCGTTCAGCGTGCCGTAGGTCTCGTACATCAGGTGGTAGTCGTCGAGCACCGCGCCGCTCCTGCATGCGAGCGGCGTATCGAAGTGCATGGTCTGCGGCCGGACTGCGCCTACTGAATTGCTCATCTTCCTTCGCTTGGAAAAACCTTCGGACCGACTTCGGCCTGCGCGCGGTAGCGCATAGTCCGCCTGATACCGGCACCCGGCGCATCGCGAGGCACGAGCCTCTAAACAGCGGGCGCTAGGGTCACGCGCCCGCGGTCCTATAACGCAAAAAACCCGTTCAGCTTGTTCGCTAAACGGGTTTCCCGCGCTTTAGCCGTATTTGTTTTTCACTCGGTCGCACCTATGACCGGCGGCGCCCGCAAGCTGACCATCAAATCGGCGCTGGGGGAAAGATACCCGCGAAGCCGGGGCGCTGTCAATCGGCGCGGTACGGGTGCCATGCCCGCCAGGACCGCCCCCGCCTCAGGCGTTGAGCTTTTCCAGCAGCCGCCTTGCGATTTCCGGATCGTCCGCGCGCAATATCCTGGCGGAGAGTTTGGCCAGTTCGCCGAGGTCGCTCTTGAGCACCTGCTGTTTGATCGTGAGCAGGTTCGCCGGATGCATGGAAAACTGGCGCAGTCCGAAGCCGAGCAGCAGGCGCGTCAGCGCAACGTCGCCGGCCATCTCGCCGCACACCGCCACCGGCACCTTCATGCGGCTGCCCGTCTTGATGGTGTTGGCGATCAATTGCAGCACCGCCGGGTGCAGCGGGTTGTACAGGTGCGACACGCTGTCGTCGGTGCGGTCTATGGCGAGCGTGTACTGGATCAGGTCGTTGGTGCCGATCGACAGAAAATCGAGCTTGCGCACGAACACGCCTAGCGACAACGCCGCGGCCGGCACTTCGATCATGCCGCCGATCTCGATGCCGGGGTCGAAGGGCTCGTTCTGTTCGTGGAGAAACTGTTTCGCCTGCGCAATCATGTTGAGCGCCTGCTCGATTTCGTGCGCGTGCGCGAGCATCGGAATCAGCAGGCGGATCTTGCCGTAATGCGACGCGCGCAGGATGGCGCGCAGTTGCGTCAGGAACATCTGCGGCTCCGCCAGGCATAGCCGGATAGCGCGCAAACCCATGGCCGGGTTGGGCCCGCCGCGCGCGCTGCCGTTTAGGGCCTTGTCCGCGCCCAGGTCGAGCGTGCGTATGGTCACGGGCAGGCCGCGCATCGCCTGCGCCACCTGCCGATAGGCCTCGAACTGCTCGTCCTCGCCGGGCAGGTCGTCGCGGTTCAGGAACAGGAACTCGCTGCGGAACAGGCCCACGCCGGTGGCGCCGGATTCGCGCACCTGTTCGATGTCCTGCGGCAACTCGATATTGGCGTGCAGGTCCACCGCGGTGCCGTCTCGCGTGGTGGTGGGCGTGGCGCGGATGCGCTTGAGCTTCTGCCGCCCCAGCTCGATCTGGCGCTGGCGCAGCTTGTACTGCTCGAGCACCATGCGATCGGGATCGACGATGAGCACGCCGTGCACGCCGTCGACGATCACCAGCTCGCCTTCGCGCACCATCTGCCGCGCCGTGTGCGCGCCGACGATGGCGGGAATGTCGAGGCTGCGCGCGAGGATCGCGGTGTGCGAGGTCACCCCGCCCAGGTCGGTGACGAAGCCGGCGTACTGGTGCTGCTTGAACAGCATCATGTCGGCCGGCGACAGGTCATGCGCCACCACGATCAGGCTCGCCTCGTGCGCGGGCGCCGGACTGGCGCGCCCCGGCTGCTCCTGCATCGCCTTGAGCGTGCGCTCCACCACCTGCACCACGTCGGCCTTTCTTTCCCGCAGGTACGGATCCTCGATCTTGTCGAACTGCGCGACCAGGTAATCCATCTGCTGCACCAGCGCCCATTCGGCGTTGCAGCGCAGGCTGCGGATCAGGTCGCGCGGCGCCTGCGACAGCGTCGCGTCGTCGAGGATCATCAGGTGCAGGCTGAGAAAGGCGCCGAGTTCTGCAGGCGCGCTCGCGGGCACGTTGCGGCGCAGCCCCTGCAGTTCCGCGCGGACCTTGTCCACCGCCGTCGAGAAGCGCATCACCTCGAGCTCGAGTTGCTCGGGGGCGACCGCGTAATGCGCCACCTCCAGCCGCGCGCTGGAGATCAGGTGCACCTGTCCGATCGCGATGCCGCCGCCTACGCCCGAGCCGTGGAGGGTGAAGCTCACTCGGCCTCTCCAAACCTGTCGACTATCAAACACAGCAGCGCCTGCAGCGCCGCGTCGGCGTCGCTGCCGTCGGTTTCGATGTCTATCTTCGCACCCTTGCCGGCGGCGAGCATCATCACGCCCATGATGCTCTTGGCGTTGACGCGGCGGCCGTTGCGCGTGAGCCAGATTTCGCTCTGAAATCCGCTCGCGAGCTGGGTCAGCTTGGCCGCTGCGCGCGCGTGCAGCCCGAGCTTGTTGACGATTTCAACCTCGGTTTGCAGCATTGCAGGCATCGGTATTGAGGTGGATCACTCCAGCGACGCCGCCGCTGATGGCTTTTTCGGCAACGACGGCGAGCGCTTCTTCGCGATAGGTCAGGGCGCGGATCAGCATCGGCAGGTTGACGCCGGAAATTCCCTCGACCCGCTCCGGCGCGAGCAGGCGCGTGGCGATATTGGAGGGCGTGGCGCCCAGTATGTCGCTGAACACCAGCACCCCCTGGCCCTGGTCGAGCTGCTTCACCAGTTCCACGGCCTGCGGCAGGATGGCCTCGGGGTCGTCGTGGATGGTGACGCCGAGCTGGAGCACCTGCGGCGGGCGCCTGCCCATCACATGGCTGGCGCAATGGATCAGGGCTTCGCCGAATGCCCCGTGGGCAACTATCAGGATTCCGACCATGGCAAATCCTCTGAGATTGGATGGTTGATTGCGGATATCAGCTTCAGGCTGAGCACGCTTTCTCCAGTGCGTCGATGAACAGCGCGGCGACGTTGAAGCTCGTCTGCTCGCGAATTTCCTGAAAACAGGTCGGGCTGGTGACGTTGATTTCGGTGAGGTAGTCGCCGATCACGTCCAGTCCCACCAGCAGCAGGCCGCGCCGCGCCAGTTCCGGCCCGAGCGCGCGTGCGATCTCCAGGTCGCGCGCCGACAGAGGCAGCGCCACGCCCCTGCCGCCGGCGGCCAGATTGCCGCGGGTCTCGCCCTCTTTGGGGATGCGCGCGAGGCTGTAAGGCACCGGCACGCCGCCGACAAGCAGGATACGCTTGTCGCCCTCGCGTATTTCCGGGATGTAGCGCTGCGCCATGATCGAGCGCGTGCCGTGCCAGGTGATCGTCTCGACGATCACGTAGCGGTTGGGGTCGGCGTCGGTGACGCGGAACACCTGCGCACCGCCCATGCCGTCCAGGGGCTTCACCACCACGTCGGCGTGCTCGTCGATGAAATGGTGGATCTGCTTTTCCAGCCGCGTCACCAGCGTCGGGGCGGTGAATTGCGGGAACTCGGCGATCGCCAGTTTCTCGCTGTGGTCGCGCAGCGCGCGCGGGTCGTTGAACACCTTGGCCCCCTGGCGCACGGCCAGCTCCAGCAGCCAGGTGGCGGTCACGTACTCCATGTCGAAGGGCGGGTCCTTGCGCATCAGCACCGCGTCGAATTCCGCAAGCACGTTTTCACGCGGCAGGTCGATGTGGTACCAGCGCTCCTTCTCGCCGGTGAGTTCGAGGCGGCAGGACTCGCCGAACACCAGGCCGTGCTTCCACATCACGCCGTCCTGCATCAGGATGTGCAGTTCGTGCCCGCGTCCGGCCGCCTCCGCCATCATCGCGTAAGTCGTGTCCTTGTAGGTCTTGATCCCGTCCAGCGGATCGAGGATTATCGCTATCTTCATTCGACGGCCGCTTCAGTTCCGGTTCGGGCGAGGCAAGCCTGCGGACCATGCGTCCGCGCAGGCTTGTCGGATGTGGGATTTTAGCAGTGACTTAGGTGCGGGTGCGCGATACCGTGCGCAAGCCCCGGGAGGCAAGCGGCCAAAACCAGATTAATAGCGTCAGGATTCCCAAACCGGCGGCGATCGGTCGCTCGAAAAAGGCCAGCAGGCGTCCGTCGGACTTGATCATGGAACTGATGAAATTCTCCTCCAGCATGGAGCCGAGGATCACGCCGAGGATCGCAGGCGCCACCGGGTAGCCGTTCTCCTCCATGAAGTAGCCCGCCAGTCCGAACACGAGGATGACGCTCACCGCGAATACGGTGTTGTTGATGGCGAACGAACCGACCACGCAGAACAGCAGGATGATGGGCATCAGGATGTTGCGTGGAATGTGGAGGATGCGCTTTGCGGCCTTGATCGCCACCCAGCCAAACGGAATCATCAGCAGGTTGGCGAGGAAGAACACGATGAACACGGCGTAGATGTTCTCCGGATGGTTGATGAAAATCATCGGCCCGGGATTCATCCCCTTGATATAGAGCACGCCGATCACGATTGCGGTGATCGAATCTCCCGGGATGCCGAACACCAGCGCCGGGATCCAGGCACCGGCTAGCGCGCTGTTATTGGCTGCGCCGGCCTCGACGATGCCCTCGACGTGGCCGGTGCCGAATTTTTCCGGTTCCCTGGACAATTTCTTGCTCACGGCGTAGGCCATCCAGGCGGCGATGTCCGCACCTGCACCCGGCAGCGCGCCAACGACCGTGCCGAGTACGCTTCCGCGCAGGGCCTGCAGGCGGTAGCGCCTGAACAGACCCCACAAGCCGCGAAATACGTTGCCGATCTGCTTTTTGAAGATCTGCGCCTTCGCCTGCGGCTCGACCGCGAAGCGCAGGATTTCGGAGATGGCGAACATGCCGATCATCATCGGAATCAGGCCTACCGAGCCGAGCAACTCTATCGAGCCGAAGGTAAAGCGTGGATAGGCGGCCGGGTTGTCCAGACCGATGGCTGAGATCAGCAGGCCGAGCAGCAGCGAAACCACGCCCTTGAGCGGGTCGCCGACGGTGATCATGACCGCGGAGGACAAGCCCAGCAGCACCAGCCAGAAATATTCGAAGGAACTGAACTTGAGCGCAATTTCGGCGAGCTGCGGTGCGGACAGGACCAGCACCACAGTTCCGAACAGACCGCCGATGACTGAGAACGCGAGGTCAGCGCCGAGTACCGTCTCCGCCTGGCCTTTGCGCGTCATCGCGTAGGATTCGTCGGTGTAGGCGGCCGACGCGGGCGTGCCTGGAATGCGCATCAGCGCACCGGGAATGTCGCCCGAAAAGATGGCCATGGCAGTAGCGGTGACAATTGCGGCGATGGCGGGCACCGGCGGCATGAAGAAGGTGACCGGGACCAGCAGCGCGGTCGCCATGGTCGCTGTAAGCCCCGGGATCGCGCCGACCAACAAGCCGAACGCAGCCGACAACAGAATGACCGAAAGGGTGTAGGGCTGAAACACCATGCCGAAGGCGGTCGCGATGTCAGCCACGCGTCACCATCCGGCCATGAACTGCAGTATTCCCCAGGGCAGCGGCACCCGGAGCAATTTGTAAAACAGCAGGTGGAACACCAGCGCCGCGACCACCGCGACCACGGTCGCGGACAAAGGCCGCACTCCGAGCTTAAGGAACAGCGCCAGCAGCAGCAGCGAGCCGGTCGCCATGAAGCCCAGCGTCTCGGCCGCGAAAATGTAGAACAGCAGCGCGCCGCACACGAGTGCGAAATTCGCGGCGAGCGGCGCCGCGCGGGTCCAGGGCGCGAACTCGAACGCGGGCGCTTTCGCGCGCAGTCCGCGCGCGAGCAGCAGTGCGCCGCAGGCGGCAAGCCCGGCCGCGATCAGGCCGGGAAACAGCGCGGCGCCGTAATTCTGTCCCGGCATCCGGGGGAAGCCGCTGACATAGATGCCGATGGCTGCGGCGAGCACAAGCAGCAGCCCGCCCATCACCGTGTCGCTGAGCTTCAACGGCTCATCATCCCGGCAGGCATGCCGCGGCAGCGCCTGGCGGCAATCGAATTGCCGCCTATGCTTTGCCGATCGCGGCTTGCGCGATCACTTGACGATGCCCACCGCTTTCATCGTGGCGCCCAGGTCGTTCGAGGACTTCGCCATGAATTTGGCGAACTCCTCCGGCGGCAGGTAGATGACGCCGTAGCCCCGGCTGCTCATGAAGTCCTTGTATGCCTTGCTGTCGTAGACCTTCTTGATCGCCGTCGCGAGATGGTTGCGCACATCATTCGGGATCCCCTTGGGCGCTACCATGCCGCGCCAGGCAGCCATGGTCCAGTCGCTGCCGGCAGCCTGTTTCAGGGTCGGCACATCGGGATACAGCCCGGACGGATGCGCGTCCATGATGGCCAGGCTTTTCACCTTTCCGGCATCGATGAGCGAGCGCGCTTCGGGAAGCGAACAGGGCACTATTTCCACGCCTCCCGCGACCATGTCCTGAAGGCCGGGTGCGGCGCCGTTGGACGGTACCCAGGGTACCGAGGCGGGATCGATCTTGAGATCTTTCAGCATGCCTGCGATCGCCAGATGCCAAATGCCGCCCTGGCCGGTGCCGGAGGCCTTGAACTTGCCCGGGTTGGCTTTGATAGCCGCGAGCAGGTCGCCCAGATTCTTGTACGGGGCGTCGGCGCGCACCTGCACGCCGGCCGGGTCCGCGTTGACCAGGCCCAGCGGCGTGTACGAGGCGCCGGTGAGCTCGGTCAATCCCTGCCAGTGCATCATGCCGATTTCCACGGTGATGAGGCCGAGGGTGTAGCCGTCGGGAGCGCCTTGCGCTATGGCGGAGTGGCCCACTACCCCGGAGCCGCCGGTGCGGTTGACCACGTTCACCGGCTGGCCCAGTTCCTTTTCCAGCAGGCTGCCGATGATGCGCGCAGTGGCGTCGGTACCGCCACCCGCACCCCAAGGCACGATCAGCGTTATCGGCCGATCCGGATAGGCGGCGAATGCGGATGAGGCCGCGAGCGCGGCGGCGAACATAGTCCAGGCGAAACGCGACACGAGCTTGAGCATTTTCTACTCCTCCTAGAAGGTACCTCGCCGGCACCTGCGTTCGGCAGCGCTTGCTGCCTGCCCGCGAACCGGAAACGTGCAAAAGATGGCGGAGTCTGACTCCGGCACGGCGCGTCTGTCAATCAACCCGAATCGGGACGGATACAAAATAAGAAAGGCGGACTAGCCGCCTTTTATCGTGATCTGCCCCCTACGGCTATTTGACCAGCCCCACCAGGTAATCGACCGCCGCCCTGAGCTCGGCTTCGCCGAGCGCGGCGTTGCCGCCTTTGGGGGGCATGGCGCCCTTGCCCTTGAGCGAGTTCGCATAGAGCGCATTCATGCCGGATTTGAGGCGCGCCTCCCAGGCGGCCTTGTCGCCCGCCTTGGGCGCGCCGGCCGCGCCCGTGGCATGGCAGGCGAAGCAGGTGGTATCGTATATTTTCTTGCCGTCGACCGAGCCGGCTGCCGCTTGCTCCGGCGCCGGTGCGGCCGCGGCCGCAGCCGCGGGCTCGGCGAACTTGCCTCCGGCGGCGTTGGCGATGTAGACGACGGCGCGCTCCAATTCGAAGTCGCTCAAATCGGCGCCGCCGCCGCGCGGGGGCATCGCGTTCTTGCCCTGGATTACCGAAGCCAGCAGCGTCTTCATGTCCAGATTGACGCGCGCCGCCCAGGCCGCCTGGTCGCCGAATTTGGGTGCGCCGGCCGCGCCGCTCGCATGGCAGGCGCTGCATACCGATTTATAAATCTCCTCGCCGCTCCTGGGCGCCCTGGCCGCACCGTCCCCGGCGTCGGCGAAGGCCAGGTCGCCCACGGGCTTCAGGCGCGTGGCCACGGCGTTGGGCGACATCGCCGCGCTGTCCATGTCGACGCTGCGGATGTTGGCCACGAACTGCGAAATCATGACGATGAGCAGTATGGGGACTAGGAACGCGAGCACGACGGTGACGATCAGCTGTTTGGGCGTCTTGATCGGGCTCTCGTGTCCTTCCGCGGCGTGCTCGTTCTGGCTCATTGGCGTCCTTCGCTACTCTAAGTCGTTGCAAACGCGCGCATTATAGTCGCAATTTCCCGGCGCTTAAAGGCATTACAGTGCGCAGCAGCGGCGCAAAAGCCGGTATACTTTGGCCCAGGCGCCCGTAGCTCAGCTGGATAGAGTGTTGGTTTCCGAAGCCAAAGGTCACAGGTTCGACTCCTGTCGGGCGCGCCACTACGCACACAAGCACTTACGCCGGCTGCGTTGGCGATCGGGTCTGCCGAACGTAGCTCGAACCTAGATATTTTCTCCCGCGCCACAACACCTAGCGGCGAAGACGGCTCGACGCATTGCGCCGGATGCTCGCTCGAAAGCTGAGCGTACCGGCGCGTCAGCTCCTCTGTTCCCCACCGCCCGGCTGCTGCAGCACATGCAAGTGATTGCGCACTGCGCATACCGGTCTTTATGTCCGGCTTACGCCCGTGGCGTGATTCTTTACGTCATTTTTACGGGCCGCTTCCTATAGTTGAATCCGGATTCTCACAGGCTGCCTGGTGCGTTTTGATTGACCGATATCTCTATCGTCCGGCGACTTTGGCGGAACGCCGGCAATCGAATGATCTTGCAGGGGGTGAACATGGACATTTTCTATCTTGGGCTGGTGGTGTCGTTTTTCGCCTTGAGCGTCGCGCTCGTCTATGCCCTGGAAATACTGCGGAGGCCGCAATGAGCTGGCTCTACCTGCTGAGCGGGGCGCTAGCTCTCGCAATCGTTGTCTATCTGATCGTCGCCTTGCTGTTTCCGGAGAAATTCTGATGAACGCCAATGGCTACCTGCAGCTGGTCGCCTACGTCGTCGTCCTGCTCGCGCTGGCAAAGCCGCTCGGCACCTACATGGCTCGCATCTACGAAGACGAGCCGGCGCTGCTCAACCGGATCGGCGCGCCGTTCGAGCGCCTGATCTACCGTGTGTGCGGCATAGCCCCGGCCGAGGAAATGCGCTGGACCCAGTATGCCATGGCTACGCTCTGGTTCAGCCTGGCGGGCACGCTCGCCGTGTATGCGCTGCAGCGGCTGCAGCTTGCGCTGCCGCTCAACCCGCAGGCGCTGGCCGCGGTAAGGCCGGATTCCGCGTTCAACACGGCGGCAAGCTTTGCCACCAACACCAACTGGCAGGGCTACGGCGGCGAATCGACCATGAGTTATCTCACGCAGATGCTCGCGCTCACGGTGCAGAACTTCGTCTCCGCCGCCGCCGGCATGGCGGTGCTGATTGCGCTGATTCGCGGCTTCGCGCGCCAGGGCGCCCAGACCATCGGCAACTTCTGGGTGGACCTGACGCGCGGCACGCTCTACATCCTGCTGCCGCATTCGATCGTGCTCGCGCTCGCGCTGGTAAGCCAGGGCGTGGTGCAGACCTACTCCGCCTACCACAGGGTGCCGCTCATCGAATCGGTCGAATACGACAAGCCGAAAATGGATGCCGACGGCCAGCCGCTCAAAGATGACAAGGGCGCGCCGGTCACCGAGAAGGCGACGCAGAAAGAACAGGTGATTGCCGTCGGCCCGGCGGCTTCGCAGATTGCGATCAAGCAGCTCGGCACCAACGGCGGCGGCTTTTTCAACGTCAACTCGTCGCACCCGTTCGAGAACCCGACGCCGCTTTCGAACTTCCTCGAAATGCTGGCCATTCTGCTGATCCCGGCGGCGCTGTGCCACACCTTCGGGCTGATGGTGGGTGATATCCGCCAGGGTTGGGCGATACTCGCGGCGATGACCATCGTGTTTGTCGCGCTGCTTGCCGTATGCGTCAGCGCGGAGCAGGCCGGCAATCCGACGCTGGCCAAGCTGGGCGTGGACCAAGCTGCCTCGGCGACGCAGTCCGGCGGCAACATGGAAGGCAAGGAGACGCGCTTCGGCATCGTCAATTCCGCCCTGTGGGCGACCGCGACCACCGCGGCATCGAACGGTTCGGTCAATTCCATGCACGATTCGTACACGCCGATCGGCGCAATGGTGCCGATGTGGCTGATGCAACTGGGCGAGGTCATTTTCGGCGGCGTCGGCTCGGGCCTGTACGGCATGATCGTGTTCGCCATCGTCACGGTGTTCATCGCCGGCCTGATGATAGGCCGCACACCCGAATACCTGGGCAAGAAGATCGAGGCCTTCGAGATCAAGATGGCGGCCATCGTGGTGCTGATTCCGCTTGCCATGGTGCTCGGCGGGACGGCGCTGGCCGTCATGCTCGAAGCCGGCAGGGCCGGCGTCGCCAATCCGGGCGCGCATGGTTTCTCCGAGATCCTCTACGCGTTTTCCTCGGCCGGCAACAACAACGGCAGCGCCTACGCCGGGCTGTCGGCGAACGCGCCCTTCTACAACACGGCGCTGGGCATGGTGATGCTGTTCGCGCGCTTCTGGCTGATGCTGCCGACGCTCGCCCTGGCCGGCGCGCTCGCGGCGAAGAAAAGGGTACCCGTCGGGCTGGGCACGCTGCCCACGCATACGCCGCTGTTCGTGTTCTTCCTCATCGGCGTCGTGCTCATCGTCGGCTCGCTGACCTTCATCCCCGCGCTGGCGCTGGGTCCGGTGATCGAGCACCTCGTGCTGTACGGCATCAAGTAGTGCCCGAGCAATAGTTTGAGTCTGCAGAACTCAGGAGTCAGTCGATGACCACCCAAGCCCTTGTCCCCGGCCCCGCGGTTTCCCGGGGGCTGGTCACACCCGGCATCCTGCGCTCGGCACTCATCGAGTCCTGCGTGAAGCTGCTGCCGCAGCATCAGTGGAGAAATCCGGTGATGTTCGTGGTGTATGTCGGCAGCATCCTGACCACCATCCTGTGGCTCGATGCGCTAGGCGGCCACGGGGAGGCCCCGGCCGGCTTCATCCTCGCGGTGAGCATCTGGCTGTGGTTCACCGTGCTGTTCGCCAACTTCGCCGAGGCCGTGGCCGAGGGGCGCAGCAAGGCGCAGGCGGCCGCGCTGCGCGGCGCCAAGCGCGACACCATGGCGAAAAAGCTCGATGCGCCGCGCAAATCTGAAAACTGGTCGCTCGTCTCCTCGGCCACGCTGCGCAAGGGCGACATATTCCTGGTCGAGGCCGGCGACTTCATTCCCGCCGACGGCGAGGTCATCGAAGGCGTGGCCTCGGTGGACGAGTCGGCCATCACCGGCGAATCGGCGCCGGTGATCCGCGAGTCCGGCGGCGATTTCTCCTCGGTCACGGGCGGCACGCGCCTGCGCTCGGACTGGCTGGTGGTGCGCGTGAGCGTCAACCAGGGCGAAGCATTTCTCGACCGAATGATCGCCATGGTCGAGGGCGCGCGGCGGCAGAAGACGCCGAACGAGATCGCGCTGACCATCCTGCTGGTGAAAATGACGCTCGTGTTCATGCTCGCCACGGTGACCCTGCTGCCCTTCTCCATCTACGGCGTGGAACTCGCCAAGTCCGGAAGCCCCGTGACCATCACCGTGCTGGTGGCGCTGCTCGTCTGCCTGATTCCGACCACCATCGGCGGCCTGCTTTCGGCCATCGGGCTCGCAGGCATCGGCCGCATGCTGCGCGCCAATGTCATCGCCACGTCGGGCCGCGCGGTCGAAGCGGCCGGCGATGTCGACGTGCTGCTGCTCGACAAGACCGGCACCATCACCCTGGGCAACCGCCAGGCCACCGCCTTCATGCACGCCGCCGGCGTCACCGAGCGCGATCTGGCAGATGCGGCCCAACTCGCCTCGCTTGCCGACGAAACGCCCGAAGGCCGCAGCATCATGGTGCTCGCGAAGCAGAAATTCAAACTGCGCGAGCGCGACATCGCCGCGCTCGGCGCTAGCTTCGTGCCGTTCTCGGCGCACACGCGCATGAGCGGCGCCGACATCGGCGAACGCCAGATCCGCAAGGGCTCGGCCGACGCGATCCGCGCCTGGGTGGAGTCGCAGCACAAGCGGGTTCCCGCCGAGGTGCTGGTCATCATCGACAACGTGGCTCGGCGCGGCAGCACCCCGCTGTTGGTGGCCGAATCCACTGCGGACCACGTCAAGGTACTGGGCGTAATCGAGCTCAAGGACATCGTCAAGGGCGGCATCAAGGAACGCTTCGCGGAACTGCGCCGCATGGGCATACGCACAGTCATGATCACCGGCGACAACAAACTGACCGCCGCGGCCATCGCCGCCGAGGCCGGCGTCGACGACTTCCTCGCCGAAGCGACCCCGGAGGCCAAGCTGAAGCTGATCCGCGAAACCCAGGGCCAGGGGCGCCTGGTGGCGATGACCGGGGACGGCACCAACGATGCGCCGGCACTCGCGCAGGCCGACGTGGCGGTGGCGATGAACACCGGCACCCAGGCGGCGAAAGAAGCCGGCAACATGGTCGACCTCGACTCCAATCCGACCAAGCTGATCGAGATCGTCGAAATCGGCAAGCAGTTGCTGATCACGCGCGGCTCGCTCACCACCTTTTCCATCGCCAACGACGTCGCGAAGTATTTCGCCATCATCCCGGCCGCGTTCGCGAGCACCTATCCGCAGCTGAACGCACTCAACCTCATGGGGCTCGCGAGCCCGGCGAGCGCCATACTTTCGGCGGTGATTTTCAATGCGCTCATCATCGTCGCGCTGATCCCGCTCGCCTTGAAAGGGGTGCGCTACCGCGCGGTAGGGGCTGCGGTGCTGCTCCGGGACAACGTGCTCATTTTCGGCGTCGGCGGCATGATCGCGCCTTTCATCGGCATCAAGCTGATCGACATGCTCATCGCCGGCCTCGGCCTCGCCTGACTTTCGAAGACAGGAATACACCGTGTTGACCGAGCTCAGACGCGCACTGCTGATGCTGTTGCTGTTGACCGCAGTCACCGGCATTGCGTATCCGCTAGCCGTAACCGGCATTGCGAACGCGGTCTTTCCGGACCAGGCGGCCGGCAGTTTGATCGTGCAGCATGAGAAAGCGCTGGCTTCCTCGCTGATCGGCCAGCCGTTCGCGGACACTAAGCATTTCTGGAGCCGCCCCTCGGCGACGTCGCCTCATCCATACAACGCAGGTTCATCTGCCGGCTCGAATCTGGGCCCGCTGAATCCCGCGCTCGCCGAGGCCGTGACGGCGCGCGTCAAAGCGCTGCGCGATGCCGATCCGGGAAACGCGGCTCCGGTGCCCGTGGATCTGGTCACCGCCTCGGCCAGCGGCCTCGATCCGCACATCAGCCCAGCCGCCGCCGAATACCAGGTCGCGCGCGTCGCCAGGGCGCGCGGCCTCGATGGGCAGAGGGTACGCGCGCTGGTTGCGCAAGCCACCGAAGAGCGCCAGCTCGGATTTCTCGGCGAGCCGCGCGTCAACGTCCTGCGCCTCAATCTGGCGCTGGACGATTTGCGCTGAGCGCCGGATCGAAATGCCGGCGCAGGACCACACCGAACCGCAGAACCCGGGCGAACTGGGCCGGATCGGCTAAAGTAGTCGCATGACCATGGTCCAGGGATAGCCTCATGTCCGCCTTCGAGCCCGAGAAGCGCCCGGATCCGGACGCGCTGCTCGCGCGCGTGCAGCAGGACGACGCGCGGCAGCGGCGCGGCAAGCTGAAGGTGTTCTTCGGCGCGAGCGCGGGCGTGGGCAAAACCTACGCCATGCTCGAAGCCGCGCGCAAGCGCAAGGCGGAAGGCATCGATGTGGTGGTCGCTTATGTCGAGCCCCACGGCCGCGACGAAACCGAGCGCCTGCTCGAGGGCCTGGAGCAGCTGCCGCCGCGCATCGCCGAGTACCGCGGCGCCAGCTTGCGCGAGTTCGACCTAGACGCGGCGCTCGCGCGCAAGCCGGCGCTCGCGCTGGTGGACGAATTCGCGCACACCAACGTGGCCGGTTCGCGCCACGCCAAGCGCTGGCGGGACGTGGAGGAGCTGCTCGCGGCCGGCATCGACGTCTACACCACGGTCAACGTTCAGCACATCGAAAGCTTGAACGACGTCGTCGCCCAGATCACCGGCGCGCGCATGCAGGAAACCGTGCCCGACAAAGTGTTCGATGAGGCCGACGAGATCGAACTCATCGACATCACGCCCGACGAGCTGCTGCAGCGGCTGAAGGAAGGCAAGGTCTATGTGCCGGAACGGGCGCAGCACGCGCTGGAGAATTTTTTCCGCAAGGGTAACCTGATCGCCCTGCGCGAGCTCGCCATGCGCGCGGCTGCCGACCGCGTGGATGCGGAAATGCGCGAGTACCGCGACGAACACGCGATCCGCGACACTTGGGCCGCGGGCGAAAACCTGATGGTATGCGTCGGACCGGATGCGCAGGCGGAGAAGCTGGTGCGCGCCGGCAAGCGCATGGCCGCTGCCCTGCATGCGCGCTGGCTGGTGGTCTACGTCGAAACACCGGAGCTGCTGCGCATGCCGGAAACCGAGCGCAACCGGCGCATCGACCTGCTGCGGCTGGCCGAATCCCTGGGTGCCGAGAGCGTGACGCTGGACGGGCCGAGCGCAGCCGAGGCGATCCTCGAGTACGCCAGGGCGCGCAACGTCAACCGCGTGCTGGTGGGCAAACCGAACCGGCGCGGCTGGAGAAGCTGGCTGCGGCCCTCGACCACCAGCCAACTGGTAAGACAGGCCCGCGACATCGACGTGTACGTGGTAAGCGGGGAGGATGCTGCGCGGACGCGCCTCGCCCCGGTGCTCGCGCGCAGTAGCGCCTACCTCGGACTTGCCCCCGAAGGCTCGGGCAAGAAGCGCGCGCCCGGCTATGTCTGGGCGGTCGCCACCAGCGCCTTGTGCACTGCGATCTGCTGGGGACTCAAAGCCCGCTTCGATCTGCCCAATCTGATCATGATCTACCTGCTCGGCGCGGCGATGATCGCCGCGCGCTTCGGCCGCGGACCGGCGGTCGCATCCGCGATACTCAACGTCGCGGCGTTCGATTTCTTCTTCGTGCCGCCGTTTTTTACGTTTGCGGTTGCCGATACCCAGTATGTGGCGACGTTCGCGGTCATGCTCGCGGTCACGCTGATCATCGGCAACCTCACCGCGAGCGTGCGCCTGCAGGCGCGGGTCGCCGGCCATCGCGAGCGGCGAACGGCGTCGCTTTACGCCATGAGCCGCGAACTGGCCGCCACGCGCGGCGCCGAAAACCTGGCGAGGATTGCGGTGCGCCACACGAGCGAAGTGTTCGACAGCCAGGTCGTGCTGCTGCTGCCGGACGCCGACGGTCGCATTGCGCATCCGCGCGAGGCCAGCCTGCCGGGCTCGCTGCGCGGCGCCGACCTCAGCGTGGCGCAATGGGTATACGACCACGGCCAGAACGCGGGACTCGGAACGGACACGCTACCGGGCGGTGACGCCATTTATCTGCCGCTCAAGATCACCGGGTCCTCGCTGGCCGAGACCGGCGCCAAAAAGCAGGCCGCGGCAAGCCCCCCGGCGCCTGCTCTGGGCGTGCTGGCGCTGCTACCCGCGAACCCGCGCCGCGTGCTCCTGCCCGAACAACTGCACCTGCTCGAAACCTTCGCCGGCCAGGTCGCGCTGGCGCTAGAGCGCGTGCACCTCGCCGACCAAGCGCACCAGACCGAAATCGATGCCGAAAACGAGCGCATGCGCAATTCGCTGCTGTCGGCGATTTCGCACGACCTGCGCACCCCGCTCGCGGTGATCGCCGGATCGGCAAGCACCCTGGTCGAAGGCGGAGCGGCGCTGGCCGAGCCCAATCGCAAGGCGTTGGCGCAGGCGATTTGCGATCAGACCAGGCAAATGACCCAGCAGGTGAACAACATCCTCGACATGACGCGCTTCGAGATCGGCGCACCGAAACTCAACCGGCAATGGCAGCCGCTGGAGGAAATCGTGGGAGCCGTGCTCAACCGGATGCAGCCCGGCCTGCAGGGACGCAAACTGGTGGTGAACCTGCCCGGGGATCTGCCGCTGGTGCTGATCGACGGCGTGCTGATCGCGCAGGTGCTGTCCAACTTGCTCGAAAACGCCGGCAAATACACTCCGCCTGGATCGCCGATCGAGATCGAGGCCTGGGCTGCCGGCGACGAGATCACGGTAAGCGTGGTGGATCGGGGCCCGGGCATCAAGCCCGGCGACGAGGAACGCGTATTCGAGAAATTCCACCGCGGAGCGCCGGAGGGCGCGGACAGCGGCGCGGGCCTGGGCCTGACCATCTGCCGCGCCATCGTCGACGCGCACGGCGGCCGAATCTGGGCCGAAAACCGCTTTGTCGGGGGAGCGATGTTCTGCTTCACCCTGCCATCTGGCGGGACGCCGCCGACGGTCGAGCGGGAAACGGACTTCGCATGATCAACGCCGGACACCTGATCCTGATCGTGGAGGACGAGCCGCAGATCCGGCACTTCCTGCGCACCACCCTGACGGCGGAGGGCTATCGCGTGATCGAGGCCGAAAACGGCCAGCGCGGCGTGCTCGAAGCCGCCACGCGCAAACCCGACTTGGTGATGGTCGACCTTGGCCTGCCCGACATCGACGGGGTCGAAGTGATAAAGCGCATACGCGCGTGGTCGGCGCTGCCTATCCTGATCCTGTCGGCGCGCGACGCCGAGGCCGACAAGGTCGCCGCGCTGGACGCCGGCGCCGACGACTACGTCACCAAACCTTTCGGGGTGGGCGAACTCACGGCACGCATACGCGTCGCGCTGCGGCACGCCGTGCACGGCGGAAAGCGGGACGCTCCGGCGAGCTTGCGCCTCGGAGACATCGAAGTCGACCTGGAGCGCCGCCTCGTTCGCACGGACGGCAAGGACATTCACCTGACGCCGATCGAATACCGCCTGCTCGGATGCCTCGCGAAACACGCCGGCATGGTACTGACGCACCGGCACCTGCTGCGCGAAGTGTGGGGCCCGTCCCACGTCGAGCAGTCGCATTACCTGCGCATCTACATGGGGCAACTGCGGCACAAGCTCGAGCCGGATCCGGCGCGCCCGCGCTTCCTGCTCACCGAAACCGGCGTGGGCTATCGGCTCGCCGCCGAATAGACTCGACCTGCCTGACGGTGCACCGCGCGGGGTCAATCGCGCAGCGCAGCACTCACGATTTCCTGCGCTTGCGCCACGATCTGCGCCAGATGCTCCGCGCTATTGAAGCTCTCGGCATACAGCTTGTAGATGTCCTCGGTACCGGAGGGCCGCGCGGCGAACCAGCCTGCTGCGGTGCTCACCTTGAGGCCGCCGATGGGTGCATCGTTGCCGGGCGCGCGGGTGAGCTTGGCGAGGATAAGGTCGCCGGCGAGTTCCGTGGCCTGCACGCTCGCGCTGCCCAGGCGCTTGAACGCGGCCTTCTGCGCCGGCGTGGCGGGCGCGTCCACGCGCACGTAATGCGGGGTGCCGAACTGCGCCGCCAGCTCGAGGTAATAGCGCCCCGGATCCTTGCCGGTGGTGGCGGTGATTTCCGCGGCCAACAGGCCGAGGATGATGCCGTCCTTGTCGGTGGTCCAGGCCGATCCGTCGCGGCGCAGGAAGCTCGCGCCGGCGCTCTCCTCGCCGCCGAAGCAGAAACTGCCGTCGAGCAGCCCCGCCGAAAACCACTTGAAGCCCACCGGCACCTCGACCATGCGTCGGCCGAGGCCCGCGACCACGCGGTCGATGAGCGCGCTCGACACCAGCGTCTTGCCCACGGCTGCCGTCTGCGGCCATTGCGGTCTATGGCCGAGCAGATAGTGAATCGCGACCGCCAGGTAGTGGTTGGGGTTCATCAGCCCGGCCGCAGGCGTCACGATGCCGTGGCGGTCGACATCGGCGTCGTTGGCCCAGGCGATGTCGAAGCGCTGTTTCAGCCCGACCAGGCTCGCCATGGCATAGGGGCTGGAGCAGTCCATGCGGATCTTGCCGTCGTGATCCAGGCTCATGAAGCCGAAGGCGGGATCGACCTTCGGGTTGACCACCTCGATGTCCAGGCCGTAGCGCTGCGCGATCGGCTTCCAGTACGCCACCGCCGCACCGCCCAGGGGATCGACGCCGATCTTGAGTTTGGCGGCGCGTATCGCCTCCATGTCGATCACGTTTCCCAGGTCCGCGATATAGGGCGCGGCGTAGTCCTCCTCGCGCGTCGTGGCAGCGGCCAGCGCTTCGGCATAGGGCAGGCGCCGAACCGCGCGGTTGTCCTGCGCGAGCAGCGCGTTGGCGCGCTGCTCGATCCAGCCGGTGATGTCGGTATCCGCGGGGCCGCCGTTGGGCGGGTTGTATTTGATGCCGCCGTCCGCCGGCGGGTTGTGCGAGGGCGTGATCACCAGGCCGTCGGCGCGCGCCGCGCCGGGCGCGCGGTTATGCACGAGGATGGCGCGCGATATCACCGGCGTCGGAGTGTAGCCCTGATCGCTCTGGATGTGAGTGCATACTCCGTTGGCCGCGAGCACCTCCAGCGCGCTGCGCTGTGCGGGTTCGGACAGGGCATGCGTATCCTTGCCGAGGTAGAGCGGGCCGGTGATCGCGTTCTGCGCGCGGTACTCGCATACCGCCTGCACGATGGCGAGGATGTGGGCTTCGTTGAAACTGCGGCTGAACGCGCTGCCGCGGTGTCCGCTGGTGCCGAAGGCCACGCGCTGCTGCGGATCGTTCGCGTCCGGCTTGTCCTGGTAAGCGCGCAGCAAAGCGGGCAGGTCCACGAGGACGGAGGCGGGGGCGGGTTTGCCGGCGAGTGGATGCACCATATGATTTCCTGGAAGGCAGTGTTCTGCAGAACGTGCTCGCGCCATTGTCGCCAATTGCGTCACCCGGCGCCAGCGCGCTGGCGGCCGGCGCGGCGCCGGTGCCGTTGATTTGGATCAAATGCGCTGCAGGTGGCTGGGCTAGCATCTGCACTGATACACTGACAGGTCGCCACCCCGCATATCGTCTACCGGGCCGCGGGCAGGGCATTGCAGCATTTCCGGCCCGCCGCAACCCCCGGGGCACAACCAGGAGCCCAGCATGAACGCCATCAGCCGTTTCCCCGTACCCGAGCTCGAAGACCTGCCGCAGGACATCCGCGAGCGCATCGTCGCGGTGCAGGAGAAGTCCGGCTTCGTCCCCAATGTGTTCCTCACCCTGGCGCACCGGCCGGACGAGTTCCGCGCGTTCTTCGCCTATCACGACGCGCTCATGGAAAAGGCCAGCGGCCTCACCAAGGCCGAGCGCGAAATGATCGTGGTCGCAACATCCGGCGCCAACCAGTGCCAGTACTGCGTGGTCGCCCACGGCGCGATCCTGCGCATACGCGCCAAGAACCCGCTGATTGCCGACCAGGTGTCGGTCAACTACCGCAAGGCCGACATCACGCCCAAGCAGCGCGCCATGCTCGATTTCGCCATGACGACAGCGCTCGAGCCCTGGACCATAGGCGACGCCGATTTCGAGGCCCTGCGCGCGCACGGCTTTTCCGACGAGGACATCTGGGACATCGGCGGCGTCGCCGCGTTCTTCGCCCTGTCCAACCGCATGGCCAACCTGATCAACATGCGGCCCAACGACGAGTTCTACACCCTCGGGCGCGAAAAGCGCTGATAGATGCGCATCCTCGTCGTCTGGCTGATCAACGCACTGTCGCTGCTCGCCGTGCCCTATGTGCTGCCCTCGGTCAGCGTCGACAGCATCTACGCCGCCCTGGTAACGGCGCTGCTGCTGGGCCTGATCAATGCCCTGATCCGGCCGGTCCTGGTGCTCATCACCCTGCCGATCACCATCCTCACCCTGGGACTGTTCACCCTGGTGATCAACGGCTTCCTGTTCTGGTTCGTGGCCTCGTTCGTCGAAGGCTTTCGCGTCGGCGGCTTCTGGTCGGCATTCTGGGGCGCCATCGTCTACAGCCTGATCTCCGCCGTGGCGAGCTGGCTGGTGCTGCCGCGCCCGCCGCCGCCGCAGCGGCCGCCGGGGCCGCCGCCACCGCCCGGGGACTATATCGATTCGACCGCGCGCCGGCTGTAACAGGCGAAGCGCGCCTGCGCGAGCAGCGCTGCCT